>DASQLD010000513.1:0-10620 GCA_035630195.1 Bryobacteraceae bacterium | reverse complement strand
GCTGCCCACCTGCGCGCAGGCGCTTTGCGAGGGATGATGACGGGAACGTCACTCCTAGACTCCGTAGAGACAGACGCAATCAATCTGTATCCTCGCCGCGCGACTGTGTCGATGTAGCGTGGCGACTCCGCCGAATCCGAGAGCGCCTGCCGCAGCCGCGTCACGGCTGCGTTCAGACCCCGATCGAAATCAACAAACGTGCCATCAGGCCACAAGAGTCGAACCAACTCCTCACGTGTGACCACTTCGCCCGGTCGCTCGATCAGAGCCATCAGGATTTGAAACGGCTGCTCCTGAAGGCGCAGCTGCAATCCGTGTTTGCGCAATTCGCCAGTGCCGAGGTCAACTTCAAAGGCCCCGAACCGAACAAGCTTGCGAGAAGTATCCATCACCTACCGCCGTTCGCAACGAGTCTAGCAGCAAATACCAGCCGTGACTGCCAGTAAGTTACGCCGGGATCCATCTGTGTTCGCAATCGTTTAGCGCGTGGCCTTCATTTTCTCGACGGCTGCCCCGGCGCCATCGACGTACGGACTGCGAGTCCTCAAAGTCGGCTCAACCCGCAACCGGTGGGCGGAGCTTCCCGAATGAAATCGATCTTGACCGTCGGCTGGCTGCTGGCCACCGTCAACGCTGAACAACTACGGATCACGGAGTACTATACCGGCAAAGTATCACTTCAAGCTACCGAAACCGTGGTTGTCAGCTTGAACCGAATCTTCCGGGAATCTGGAATCGAGATCGAATGGGTCGTCGGTGTCCCAGGCGCGTCCGAGGCATCGCTGATCATTTACGAGCCGTACCGCATCGGCTATGAGTTGGAGCTTGCCTGCCGCGCACGCCGCGATATCGCTCTCGATATTCGTCCCGCTGGTGCGCCGGGGATGAGAAAGCAAGTGCTTGGGATGGCTCAGCCGTGGGCAAGAACAGGCCTGAATGTGAGAGTTTATGAAGACCATATTCGGAGGGTCGCAGTAAGGGAAGGACGCTTGTACACGACCGTCCTTGCGCACGCTATTGCACATGAGATTGGGCACGTTCTGCTGCGGTCGGCCACTCACACCAATAGCGGGCTCATGTCAGAGGTCTGGACAGGCCGCGAGTTTGATTGGCTGGAGAAAGGGGCGCTGTTATTTACCCCCGGGGACTCCCGCAAAATGCGAGAAACGTTATCTGGCAGGGCGTGCTCGTCTCTCGAATTAACACCGACCTCGCGTCGGTAAGTTCCTAAGTTCGCGATTCCATGTTGGTTCAATTTATCTGCTATCCAGAACCTCTCGCAGCCGCCGTCAAGTTGAGTGTAACGCCCGAATCGTAGAGTGGGACGGGAGACCACGCATGTCGGCTGCCAAGGGGGGCGACCATACAGCCTTGCCAGAGAGCGGTCCTTCGCTACAGCCAGTTCGTTAATCAAGCACCCGGCATCGCCTCAAAGATGCTTTGCGATGATGTGGTGATCACTCTCGCGGTTTTAAATCCGCCCTTGCTTAACAAGTCCCGATACTCCTTTTCGGTTCGGTTGCGCCCACCAGTGCGTACGAGCATCAGGATGTCTCCGACTTTGGCCCCGCAGGGCTGATTGGGTCCACAAACAACATCTTCGACGATAAGTAAGCGTCCTTTCCGGGACATCGCCCGTCGCGTCGTCGTGAGGATTTCCTGACATCGTGCATCGTTCCAGTCGTGGAGAATGAACTTCATCGTATAAATATCTCCCCCTGCCGGAATGGCCTTGAAGAAATCACCACCAGTAAGCTCACAGCGACGAACGATCTCCGGAGCTAATCTCGTACGGGCTGCGGCGACTACGTGATCCAAATCGAATAGCACCCCTCGCACCGAGGGATTGCCACCCAGAATCTCAGCGATTAGAGTTCCATCACCTCCGCCCACGTCAACAACCTTACGTGCCGCCGAGAAATCGTAGGCGGCGACGACGGCTTTAGCAGAACGAGCCGTTATCCCCGCTTGGAAGTCGTCGAAGAGTCGGGCTGCATCAGGATGCTCTGCAAACCAATCGAAAGTACCCTTTCCATAAAGGTGATCAAAAGCCGTTTCACCAGTTTGTACACTGTGCAGCAGAGCGCCCCACGGTCTCCACATCCAGTCCTGGCCAGCCACCTCAGCAGCAGCCTGTAGCGACCCCGGCACTCCAGAGCGTAAGAGCTCGGCGGCAGCGTTAAGGCGAAAACGCATGCCCTCGTCCTCGGTAAAAACGCCTATGCTGGCCAGAGCACGGAGAAGCCGATACAGCGTATCTTCGTGAGTCTTCGTAATTGCAGCCAATTCAGCAACAGTTTTCGGTCCATTCTTGAGGTGGTCCGCGATTCGAAGCTTGGCCGCCACGTAAATCATTTGGGCGCCTCCGGCTCCCCGGATCAGGTTCTGGATAAGTTGCTGCGGGACAGCAGGCGGAGCCGTGGAAGGCATTTGTGCAGGCGCGTTCAGCGCCGCCGCCAATCCGCTGCCGAGTAGACTCTGCTTAAGAAGCCGGCGCCGTGAAGTTTGATCGGCCATAATTCACCTCGATGATCGTGTCTAGTCTGGTAATCAGATGGTGGCGACAGTCTGATGAGGCAGCCATGGACGGAAGGCTGCTCGATCGAAGAAGATTCGTTCCATCTCACGAAGTCAGATTGTCACGCTAAGGTATTGAATTCTAGAGGCAAAAACGGCACGCCCTTAATGACCGTCGTACAAAGTACGACTATATTGGTACAAGGATCGGCATGCCCAATACTGCGCTGGACAGAGTTCGTCTCGAATCCTGGAAACAGATCGCGGCCTATCTCAATAAGAGCGAACGCACCGTCCGCCGTTGGCATGAGATCGAAAGCTTGCCCGTTCACCGGCACCAGCATCAGCAGAGAGGATCGGTTTGGGCGTATCCGGATGAACTTCAGGAATGGCTCGCCCAGCGAACGATTGGCCCGGAAGCACCCGAAACGCCCGCCTTAAAAAACCATCGGCAGTGGTGGTGGTTTGGTACCATCGGCGCAATCGCAGCGACGTTACTATTAGGACTGCTGTGGCGCTCGCCAGAGAATATTAAAGTGGATCAGATTCCACTGACGACATTGCCCGGAGCGGAGTACGGCCCGTCGATGTCTCCCGACGGGAAACGCGTGGCGTTTCACTGGTATCGACCGGGCGGCAACCCCGCTGGCATTTACACCAAGGAGGTCGATCGGGACGCGGTCATTCCCCTGGCCGTATCTCCCGGCAGGTTTCCCTATCTGTACAGCCCTGCTTGGTCACCTGACGGCAAGACGATCGCGCTGCTGGAACGAACCCTTGCGGGGGAAACGTGGTTGTGCACAATTCCCTCCTCCGGGGGTGAACGGCGCAGATTGAAGCAGATCGCCGCTTCGCCTACCTTATACTTCGGCAACTACCACCACGTCTCCTGGAGCCGCGACAGCCGGTCGATGATTGTGCCAATGAGTGTGGACGCCCAGCAGGGCATTTACCGGGTGGCGGCAGATTCTGGTTTGGCAGTGGCGATCACGCAAGCAGGCTCGCTATATGCGCCCGCGTTGTCGCCAGACGGCCGCCGGTTGGTCGCACTCCAGCATGAAGGACGGCCAGTCACCTCCTGGAGGATTCTGCTGTTAGAGTTGAACCCAGACGGCCATGTAGCCAGTGGTCCCGTGGTGATTCATCGAGGCCATCAAGGGTCCTCAGGCATCACCTGGATGGCGGATAATCGGCATCTGGCGCTTTGCAAGCATGAACCAGGGCTCCTGGGGTCGCTCCAAGGCCGGCTGGTCCGTATGCTAGCCGTTGCTGAGGCCAGGATGATCGATATGGGCGGGGAGGGGTGTAGCACTGTCGCGCTGTCCCCGGATGGGTCGCTGCTGTATGCTGCCCGGTCCAATGTGCGCAGCCTCATGCTTCGGGCGGAACTCCATGCGCCTGGACGCGCACAAGAGTTTTTGCCCTCCAGCCGCTACGATGGATTCCCCAGCTTCTCCCCGGACGGAAAGCAGGTCGCCTTCTATTCCACCCGTTCGGGAAAAGGCGAGATGTGGGTGGCACGGAGTGACGGAACGGTGGTACGGCGGGTCGCCTCCGGTACGCCCGCTCAAACTGCCGCCACCTGGTCGCCGAATTCCAATGAGATCGCGTACGTTTCAGGCGATTCACTGATCATCTGCGATGTCGCGGGCGGCACGCCGCGGAAGATTGAGCTGGACGGAAGCTTTCCGCAAAACCCTGTTTGGTCGGTGGACGGCAGTACGATTTACTACACGGCAAGGGCGCACCTTTGGAAGATGCGGGCGGACGGTACCCAACCAGAGATGCTCCGCGAAGTGCCACCGTTCCTTGATGTACACGCGAGTCCCGACGGCAAGTATCTCTACTATTTGACTCCGCGACAGCCGTTTGCGATATACCGCATTCCCTTGGCTGGCGGCTCCGAGGAGATTGTAAAGGACGGCGTGCTCATTCCCTCTTTCGCCATCGGAGCGAAGGATATGTACTACGCCGGTGAAGGGATGACGTTGCATGCGCAACGGTTATCGGACGGAAGCGAGAAGAAACTCGGACCGGTTCTTATGGAGCGGGCTTCCGGTGGGAGCCTGTGGGAGACACGTTTTGCGGTGTCGCCGGACGGCGCCACCGTCATTTGGGTGCATTCGGCGCCCGAGGAATTGGATCTAACGATGCAGAGATTTGGGCCTCGACAATGACGTGTACCGGTGCAGACAGAGAAGCGCCGTCGGTGCCGGTGTCGATCCCTATTGTGTCAGAGACACTTTGATTGAAGCGTCCTTTAAACGCAACGGGACAATATGGCTATCCTTGTTCAGCGGATCTCGGGATTGGAAGCTCCTAGTCTCTAACTGCGTCCACTCGGACCCGAACGCATTCTCCGACCTGCACAGAAGAAGGACACGTGAGCGCTCAAGTCCTTCCTCAACCTTTGCAGGTATGTTATCGCTGGATCGGATTCGCCATTCATCGAACCAGACACTTAGACCGACTGCCCGTAGACGCTCTTCCAGTTGACGAATTATGTGCTTGTCTCTGGACTACCGCTTGAGAAAAGGTCGAATAAGAACTGATCACTCATAGTGTCTGCAACGGTCTGCAACGTCGGACTCCCCTGGGTGAATCGGCATTGCGTTCAGCTTGCAATCTGCTGAACTGCAACATCCTCAGGAGTTTAGGCGATCCGCAATCCGAGTTGTTCCTGCTCACGGTTCCAGACAACTTAAACTTGGGCCCTATTGCGAACTCGCTCTCGATTTTGGCGGGAGTCGTCAACGTTGAGGTCGATCAGCAAGCATCCGTATCGCAGACTACCCGTTCCATCCCGGCATCTCTTTACCAGAATGACCCAGTGACCTACTTCGGCTCCTCGAGCCGCTTCGGGTACGTCTTCCAACCTGCTACACAAATCATTCGGCTGCATGATACGCACAGAAACTTCCCCGTACGTGGAGCCTGCGTTGTCGCAATCATAGACACCGGCGTAGATCCCGATCATCCTACACTTTCTAACGTCCTCCTGCCAGGCTACGACTTCACGCGAAATAAATCATCCGGGTCAGAGAAAGCGGACCTCGAGCAGTCGACTGCCGCAGTGGTGGATGGAAGCTCTGCATTTTTTGTAAACAGCGACACTGCCGCCCTGCTGGATCAATCAACCGCGGCTGTCGTGGACGATCCGGAACGCTCCGCATTGGGACACGGCACTATGGTGGCAGGCATTATCCATCTGGTCGCGCCACAGGTCCGTATCCTGCCTTTGAAAAGCTTCGGCGCGGACGGTAGTGGGTACATGTCGGATATCCTTCGAGCGGTTTACACGGCAGTGCGGTCAGATGCAGCAGTAATAAATATGAGTTTCAGCATGCCGACAGGTTCTAGGGAATTGCAGCGGGCACTTTCTCATGCTGCGTCGGCGAACATTGTTTGTGTCGCCTCTGCGGGGAACCAAGGGAGTTCAGTCGCAAGGAATCCTGCAGCCTTCCCGGATGTGATTGCGGTTGCATCCACAGACAATTTCGATATTCGTTCTGAGTTCTCGAACTTTGGCAGTAACTGGGTGTATGTGGCTGCGCCCGGCGAAGGGATTCTGACTACTTATCCATTTGGAACGTTCGCAGCATCATGGGGCACCTCCTTCAGTACTCCGTTCGTGAGTGCGGCAGTGGCGCTCCTATTGGATGCGAATCCGGCGTTGTCGCGACAGAACGTCTGGACAGCGATTTCGGCAGCGCGGCAGGTCGGCGCAGAACTGGGACATGGCCGTCTGGACATTTTTCAAGCGGTTTACCGCGCCACTGATCCGTTGACTGTAGCGTACTAGTTTGCCGGTCTATAGCCATGGTTCCGCTGTTGCGGTGATCCAGGAGGGGTGATCTGCGTGCACGTGAGGTACACACCGATGGCCGATGAAACTCAGGGGCGTGATGAAAGAATGTAAGCGTACGAAGTGGGCCGCGGTGATCATCGCCCAGCGTAGAGAGATTGAGGAAGGTGTTCGTACAGAAAGTGATTACGAATGTGTTTGCCGAAGTAGGCGCCTTTAGAATCGGCATCGAGAAAGTGTTGAAATTTCTGAGGCGGGAAGTTGAAGTACCGATAAATCTCGCCACTGTGGAATCTCAGATAGAGCCATCTGCGCTGAACAACGTAAGCCGCCGCAGCCAGGGCGCTGGACTGGATCGGCACCCAGTCGATCGTAGATTGCATTTCGATCAGCCGTCCCATTTCCTCCTCCAACCGATCATGCCGAGGGAGCGGCAGGCATAACGACATTCCAGGGCAACAGTTCGTTGATCCTGTTGATCGGATGATCGGCAATCCGTGTCAGCACAGATCGCAGATAAGCTTCCGGATCAACGCCATTCAGTTTCGCCGATCCGATCAAGCTGTACATGGCTGCAGCTCGTTGTCCGCCCGAGTCCGCGCCGGCAAACAAATAATTCTTTCGGCCAATCGCCACCGCGCGCAGCGCGCGCTCAGCGGCATTGTTGTCGATCTCTAAACGGCCGTCCTGGCAGAAGCGCAATAGCGCGGTCCACCGGCTGAGTGCGTAGCGAATTGCTACCGCCACTGCCGATTTGCTCGACAGCTTTGCTGATGTCGTCTGCAACCATCGATGCATCTGATCGAGTAAGGGCCGCGTCCTCGTTTGTCGAATTTGCAGCCGTTCATCCGGCGAGCGTCCTCGAATCTCACTTTCAATCCCATACAGCTGCCCGATTCGCGACAATGCTTCACTCGCGATCGGTGAAGCATGCGCTTGTTCCAGATCGAAAAACTTCCGCCTTGCATGAGCCCAACAGGCAGCTTCCTGAATCTGCCCTCCTTCGTATAGCCGTTGAAAGCCCGCATACCCATCGGCCTGCAGAGTCCCCGTAAAGCTCATTAAATGTTTCTGTGGATGCTCTCCCTTACGATCCGGCGAATAGGCAAGCCATACCGCCGGAGCTGCCGTATCTCCTGCCGGACGATCGTCACGAACATACGTCCACAATCGTCCGGTTTTCGTCTGCCCATTGCCTGGCGCCAACACCGGCACAGGGATATCATCGCCATGCAGTTTGCCAGCTTCCAATACATAGCGACGTACCACCTCTACCAACGGCGCAAGTACTCGGCTTGCTCCACCCACCCAGTCGGCCAACGTTGAACGGTCCAGTTCCACACCTTCCCGCTCATAGATCTCTGTTTGTCGATAGAGAGGAAGATGGTACGCATACTTCGATACCAGAACATGAGCCAGCAGGGCCGGTCCAGCCATGCCGCGATCGATGGGACGACTCGGCGCAGGTTCCTGCACAATCCGCTCACAGCCGCTGCAACTCAGCTTCGGGCGCACGCGCCGGATCACTTTGAATCGCGCCGGAACGTATTCCAGCATCTCAGAGACGTCTTCGCCGAGTGGACGCAATCGCCCACCACAATCTGGACAGCATTCCTGTTGAGGAAGAGAAGTCTCAACCTCGCGCGGCAGATGCTCGGGCAAAGGCCGGCGCGCGGCCCTGTTGGCTGTTGCTATAGGTGGGGTGGTAAAGGTAGAAAGCGGACGGGCCGTCTGGCTTGCTTCCAGATCTTCCAAGCGCAGTTCTAATTGCTCGATCTGGTTGTCCAGCTTCTCCGATTTCCGCCCGAACTGCAGTCTCTTCAACTTCAGGACCAGCAGCTTCAGATTCTCGATCTCGGTATCGCGAGAGGCCAGTGCTTCTTGCTGTCCCAGGATCAACGCCCGCAGTGCGTCGGCATCTTAACTCTTTAGATCCGGCAGCACCGAGCGTGTCACAGCCATGATCAATTATGTCATCATTCAATGAAATAATCGAAGGTGATTTAAACATTTATATATACTTTTGTTTCTAACACTAAACTGCTACTTGGGGCGCGTTGGTGCGGGCTGGACGTCTCCAATCGATCCCTTCCAATAGCATCGATAGTTGCGCTCGTGTCAGCGCTACCGTGCCATCCTCCGCTTGCGGCCAAATGAACCGTCCGCGCTCCAATCGCTTCGCAAAAAGACATAGACCATCGCCGTCCCACCACAGTACTTTGATCAGATCTCCTCGCCGACCTCGGAATACAAATACATGCCCTCCAAATGGATCTTGTTCCAGCTTTACCTGCACGATCGCGCTCAATCCGGTGAAGCCACGCCGCAGATCCGTCAATCCTGCTGCGATCCAAATCTGCGTTCCAGCTGGAAGCGTGATCATCCCAGCAATCGCTCCAACACCATCTGTAACGTCGCTGGATCCGCCGCCCCTTGAATGCACACCCGGCCCTTTTCACTTTCGATCTGAATCACTCCCAAGCTCGAAATGATTGCCGGTTGCTTCGCCGCTTGTTTAGCGTTTGACCCTTCCTCTACGTCGAGTACTTGAACCGCGATCAGGTCCGAAGCGGTTGCTTGCGCTGCGTCGCCTAATCGTCCTTCGCGATATAACTTTCGCCAGTGAAATACCTGGTTCGCTGGAATGTCATGTGCTCGCGCCACCGATCGCACTGAAGCTCCTTGCCGATACGTCTCTTCCACCATCTGCCGCTTCTCTGCCGTGCTTCGGATTCTACGCACCGATACGGTGTTCCTCGTTGAGGCTACTTCCATCCTCTCGAGAATCACCCATCATCTTCATTTCGTCCAGACGGTTCTTCCCGGCTTTCAATTACCCACAAGTTGGGAGCCGAGCGAGAAGCCTAATTCGATGTCGACCAGGCGAGATAGTCCTCTCCACATAACAGTCGGTCCCGGCGGCGGATCACCGGACCGTGCAAGATAGCCACCTAATCGAGCAACCTTGACCATATAAGTTGAAAGTGAATGCTTTGATTGTGGCTTTGGTTGTGTCCTGGATCAATCGATCGAGCAATTGGATTTCAATGTCAGTGAGAGCCGTGGTGGGCGGCGCTTCAGGTGAGCAACGGTTGATCATCGTCATCCAAAAAATCCGCCAGGCGAGAATGCAAAAGGAAGAGATCAGGTTCACCAGCCGTTCTGCAGTCCGTAATTTGGATTCCTCCGCCTTGCAGCCTGATTTCAAGATCTTGTGAAATATCTCGATCTTCCAGCGCAATGCATACCAGTTCAGCATTCGCAGCGCATCCTTTAGCGATCGCACTGGCAGATCGGTGATTAGCTTCCAATCGATTCGATCTCGCCCTTCGGGCGACGTTCGTTCTTGGGCGTAGATCACGGTCAAGCTCAGTTCAGGGTATTGCTTGTTTTTCCCAATGGGTGGAAGAACCTGAATGCGTTTCCATTTGATTTCTAGGGTGGCCTCGGACAACTCACCGTTCCGGTCTCTGACTTCCATACGGTGCAGCCCTTTGGCGGGGATTCGCTTCATTTCGGCGGCAATGGTCTGACTTCCATCTCCGGCAAGACGATCCACACAAGTTCGCACGAGAAAGCTAGTTCCGAGTTCCTTCGCAGCGCAGAAAAGTTCGTAGATGTCGCTTTCCCGATCTCCGATATGCACGCAGCGCTGAGGTTCGCCTAACAGAGCCGTGGATTGCCTCAAGTTTTCCAACCACCGAAAGCTTTCCTTCTCCTCGATCGGCACGCGGGTCGGATTGATCTTACGCTTGAGCGCGTTCGTGCCTTTGAATTTGCTTCTAGTCCAGAATTTGATTGCAGCTAAACCAAGTGGAAGTCCGTCCGTGGTGACCGCCAGGCTGGAGTGCATCAAGATTCCACAGACAGTAAAGTGACGTGGACGCCCGCGCTCCATCTTGCCAGTAAACGACTTATGCAGAATGCCAATTGACTCTACATCGGCTCGCGAATACGTAAACTCGGTGGTGTCGTGAAGAATCAGGACAGGACTATCGCTGTCTGTCGCTGCAAAGCGATCCCGTGTGGAATGAAAATGCCCCGCCAGAATCGTATCTTCTTTGACTCGCTCATTGGAAAGAAAGCGGTAGGCCGCTTTCGTGCTGGCCCAATCTTGGCAAGCGAAGGGAATGCTCTCTCCCGTTCCATCCGATAGCTGTTCCAATAACTTTCGAAATCGTTTCCCCAGCCGCATATCTTTAAACTGACATCCTGCCAGCTCTTGATCGATCCAGGAATCTGTGACCGGCATCTATGAAACATTCTGGTATCTAAATGTTCTATAAATAAGGAACCTA
>DASQLD010000512.1:0-5924 GCA_035630195.1 Bryobacteraceae bacterium | reverse complement strand
GAAAGGAGCCGAGCCGGTTATTGTGAAATCCGGCAACAATCAGAACCGCGCTCACTGGGAAAACTTCCTCGCATGCGTCAAGACGCGCGAAAAGCCCGCATCCGACATCGAAATCTGCCAGCGCTCGACAACCACCTGCCTCCTCGCGAACGTCTCGTTACGAGCAAAAATGCGCGTCGACTGGGACGAAAAGAATTGGACGGTGAAGCAATCCGAAGCTCGCAAATACCTCTCGCGCGACGAGCGCAAGCCTTGGAAGCTGGTCGTGTAGGTAAACTGGGATTATGGAAGTGATTCTCACTCCGGAACAGGAATCGGCCCTCGATCGAATCGTCCAGACGACTGGCAGAGAAAAGTCACTGGTACTAAAAGAGGCGCTCGATCACTGGTTGGCGCGTGAAGGGAAGCTTTCCAAACTCCGAGCAGATGTCCAAATCGCTCTCGATGAGACGGAGCGTGGCGAATACACCGAGTATACGGACGAGACCCTCAAGGAATTTATCGAGGACATAAAACGAAACACTCGTCAACGGAATGCTCGTGGGAAATAATGACGCTCCGCCTTTCTCGCGACGCGCAGCGCGATTTTAATGACATCGCTGGTTACATCGAGCAGGAATCGCAAAGCATCGACATAGTCGATGAAGTTCTCGATGAGATATATGAAGCGTTGAGGCTTCTGCCGAAGTACCCAAGAATGGGACGTAAACGCCCGGATTTACCTGGCAGTCTGCGGTCTGTAGTGGTTTCGTACTACGTCGTGTTTTACACCGTGCTTGATCAACAAGTCTATGTAGCGCGAATCTTGCACGGTAGTCGAGATCTGGCGCCTATCTTCGACGATTAACCGCGCTTCCGGAAAGCGACGATACCTAGCGGGGGCAGCATGACCGACAGACTATAAGAGCGGCCATGTATCGGATGAGCCTGTGTCGAGACCATACCGCTGTTCCCCATGTTACTTCCTCCGAACAACTCGGAATCGCTGTTCAGGATCTCCTCATAGAGGCCCTCCTCCGGAACGCCGAAGCGATAATTCTCTCGCGAGACCGGCGTGAAGTTGCAGCAGAACAGAACAACATCGGCCGGATCCGCGCCACGGCGAAGGAAGGCGATCACCGAGTTGTTCGCATCGTGAAAGTCGATCCATTCGAAGCCGCTGTAGTGGAAATCCACTTCATACAACGCCGGCAACGTCCGGTATAAGCGATTCAGTTCTTTGACAAATAGCTGCAGCTTTTTGTGCGGCTCATACTGCAGCAGATTCCATGGAATCGCGCTGTCATGGTTCCACTCCCACGGGTTGCCGATATCCGAGCCCATGAAGAGCAGTTTCTTGCCGGGATGCGCCCACATATAGGCCAAAAATGCTCTCGCGTTGGCATATCGCTGCCACTCATCGCCCGGCATTTTGTTCAGCAGCGACCTCTTACCATGGACCACTTCGTCATGCGAGATCGGCAGCACAAAATTCTCCGTAAAGGCGTACAGCAGGCTAAACGTGATATTGCCGTGACTATACTTACGATGAATCGGCTCTTGCGAGAAGTAGTGGAGCATGTCGTGCATCCAGCCCATGTTCCACTTCATCGTGAAGCCCAGCCCGTTCAGGTACGTCGGCTTCGACACGCCCGGGAAAGCGGTGGACTCTTCGGCTACAGTGATCGCGCCTTCCACTTTGTGCGCGACTTCATTGAACGTCCGCAACAGCGAGATGGCTTCGAGATTCTCATTCCCGCCGTACTGGTTCGGAATCCATTCGCCCGCCTTGCGTGAGTAATCGAGGTACAGCATTGAGGCAACCGCGTCGACACGCAGTCCGTCGATGTGATACTTCTTCAGCCAAAAGACCGCGTTCGAAATCAGGAATGTTCGAACCTCGTTGCGTCCATAGTTGAAGATGAGCGTTCCCCAATCGCTGTGCTCGCCCTTGCGGGGATCGGCATGTTCGTACAGCGCCGTTCCATCGAAGAACGCCAGACCGTGCGCATCCTTAGGAAAATGCGCAGGCACCCAGTCCATCAGAACGCCAATACCGTTCTGATGGAAGCTATCGATCAGGAACATGAAGTCTTGCGGGGTTCCGAACCGCGAAGTCGGCGCATAGTAGCCGATCACCTGGTATCCCCACGAACCCGAGAATGGATGCTCCATTAAAGGCATCAACTCGACGTGCGTGTAGTTCATCTCTTTGACGTACTGCACCAGGCTAACCGCCATCTCACGATATGAAAGGCTCGTGCCGTCAGGCTTGCGCAACCAGGATTCTACGTGAACCTCATAGATCGACATGGGCTGCTTCAGCCAATTGGTCTGCGCGCGTCTCGACATCCACTCGTGATCGTTCCAGGTGTGAGACTCGAGATTCACCACTACTGACGCAGATTTGGGCGGCACCTCGCCCCCGAAGCCATAAGGATCGGCCTTCAGTTGACGGTGACCGAGATGACGCGATCGTACGTAGTATTTGTACGGCATGCCTTCGGCAATGTCGGGGATGAAAATCTCCCAGATGCCGCCGGTTCTAAGTCGCATCGGATGCCTTCGCGTGTCCCAGTGATTGAACTCGCCCACCACCGTGACGACCTCGGCGTTTGGCGCCCATACAGCAAAGCGCACACCCACCACGCCGAGCGATTCAACAATATGCGCGCCGAAGGTGTTGTAGCTTTCGTAGTGGGTGCCTTCGCCGTGTAGGTATAAATCGAAATCAGTGAGCAGCGGCGGGTAGCGGTAGGCGTCGTCCAGAATCTCAATGGAGCCGTTCCACAGATGTAGCCGGTACCTGTAGTTCAGCGGTTCGCCATCGAAATGCGCCTCGAAAAAACCATAGGCGTGCTTCTTCTCCATCGGAACTGCCGCGCCGTTCAGCAACACTTCGACAGTCGACGCATGTGGAAGAAACGCGCGGACAACCCAACGCGAGCCGCCGTCTTTACCGTCCGGCAGCGAGTGCGGACCCAGAATACGGAAGGCGTCACCGTGATACCCCCCGACGATTGCTTCAATCTCGTTATGCGTTTCAACCGACGGGGTTTGCAGAGCCATCGCCGCTATTATGTCAAGTAGTGCTGGCTGAATTGCATTTGCATCTCGAGGGCTCTATAGAGCCCGAGACCCTCGTTGATATCGATCCCTCCCTTCAACTTGACGACGTGAGGGAACGCTTCCGCTTTCACGACTTCGGCGGTTTCCTTCAAAGCTACGTATGGGTCAGTCGCCAGTTACGGGAACCAGAGCATTATGCTCTCGCTGCGCGCCGCTGCTTCGAACGGCTCGCAGACCAGGAAGTCGTTTACGCTGAGATCACTCTTTCCGCGGGCGTAATCCTTTGGAAGGAACACAATTTTCACGCCATCTTCGACGCTCTTGTCCACGAGGCAACTAGTAGCCCGGTTGAGATCCGATGGGTCTTTGACGCCATCCGGCAGTTCGGGCATGAAGGCGCTATGCGTGTTGCCGAGATTGCAGTCGAGCGGAAGCACGACGGTGTCGTCGCCTTCGGGATCGGGGGGGACGAAGTGCGCGGACCGGCCGGCTGGTTCCGTGACGTCTTCCGTTACGCCCGAAACAACGGGCTCGCTCTAGTCCCCCATGCGGGAGAAACCGATGGACCAGCTTCGATCTGGGCGTGTTTAGAGCTCGGGGCGAATCGGATCGGCCACGGCATCCGAGCCGTCGAAGATCCTGAGCTGATGCGGACCCTGAGGGACGACAACATTCCGTTGGAAGTCTGCATCACGAGCAACGTGTGCACAGGCGCGGTAGCGTCTCTCGAAGCGCACCCCATCCGCAAGCTTTACGATGCAGGTGTCCCGATTACAGTGAACACCGATGACCCAGCCCTCTTCGCAACGTCTCTCCACAAGGAGTACGCCATCGCCCGCGATCATTTCGGAATCGACAAAATGGTGCTTGCCGCGAACGGTCTCCGCTACGCGCTCGACTACCGGCCACCTACAAGTTTTTCGAGCGCTTCGAGTTCCCTGCCCGCCTCGGACCACCGACCCTGACTCGATAGTTCTCGATAACGGCGAAGGTGCTGGCGTACGCCGTCGATGTTCGCTGACGGCGGCGCGGCGGAGGTAACGGGAGCTTCTTCGCGTACTTTCTGAGAAGTCGTCACCGGCGCCGGAGTCGCGCCGCCTGCGAGTTCCGCTAAGGCCTCCTCATATGTGTCGCGGTAGATGAGCCTGTTGCCCACCGCCAGCACTACCTTCTTCAACTGCGGCATGCGCGCTTGCGAAGACTGGATGTAGATAGGCTCTACGTATAGGAACGTGTCGTCGATCGGTAGCACAAGCATCTGCCCACGAAGTACTTGCGAGCCCTGCTGATTCCAAAGCGCCAGGTCCTTGGCGATGTTCTGGTCTGAATCGATGCGCGCTTCGATCTGAAGAGGGCCATAAATCAGGCTCTCCTTCGAGAGCTGGAACACGACGATCTCGCCATAGTGTTCCGGATCGCAGCGCGCCGCCATCACTCCGATCAGGTTGTCCTTGCTTCGTGGAGTAAAGGACTGGAGCAGCAGGAACTCCGGCTTCGTTCCGCCTGGCACTGTCGCCACAACATATGTCGGCGCCGGGCTCTGGCCCTGCTGTGCTTGGGAATAAACGCTTCTTGATACGTCCCAGAGATCTTCCTTGTTATAGAAGGCCTCTGGATCCTGCATGTGAAAAGCCCGATATATCTCGTTCTGGCCGCGGAATAATGTCTCCGAGTAGCGCACATGGGACCGAAGGTTCTGCGGAAGTTCATCCCCGTTACGGAAAAGATTGGGGAACATCGCCTGCCACGCGCGAATGATCGGATCGTTGTTGTCGTAGACATACAGCGTCACGTGTCCGTCATAGGCGTCGACCGTGGCTTTGACCGAGTTGCGGATGTAGTTGAACGTGCCAATCTCGCCCAGGCGCACGCGCCGGGAATACGGATGACGGATGGACGTTGTATAACCGTCGATCATCCACACGAGCTTGCCTTCATCCGTAACGATCAGATAAGGATCCGTATCCCACTCGATAAAATCGGCAAGCTTCGAGACGCGCTCTCGCACGTTTCGGTTGATCATCATCCGGCTGTCCGGCCGAAGGTAGCCGGTGAGCAGGATATTGCGATCCATGTGAAGCAACGCAGCAGCCAGGCGCATGCCAAAGCCACTGATCGGGATTCCGCCCTTCCCTTCATAGCGATTCTGTACGTTGTTGGAACCAGCCGGATAGTTGAACTCGGCTTGCTCGGTGCGAACGTAGACAGGCTCGTGTGTGACTTCACCGTAATAGATCTCCGGTCGAGTCAGCTTCAAGTTCGGGGTGTTGATACGCGGCGGAGCGTCTTGTACGACGAAGACGGGCTGGCCATTGGCGTTGATCCTCGTCGCGTCCGCCATCACTATGCCGTAGCCATGCGTGTAGATGAAGTGCCCGTTGATCCAATTGGTCCGCGCATCCGGTAACTGCCGGATGTCGAGCTCTCTTGGCGATAGCATCACCTGCCGGATGTTTCCGTTCAGCATGTAGCGGTCGACGTCGGTGTCGGAGAACACGTAATACTGCCGCAGCGCCTGCAGTTGCGTCACCGTATCGTGAAAGGCTCGCCAGTCCCAGAGACGAACGTTCTCGAGAAGCGGTTGATTCTTGACGATGTCGATCGGCGCCTCGGAAATGCCAGGATGCTGGACCTCCTTCAATCGTGAATCGAGACCATATGCAGAACGCGTTGCTTCAATGTGAGCTTTGATGAATGGACGCTGCAGAGCAAGTTCATTCGGCTTCACATAAACGCCGGAAACGATGGGCGGAATTATCGCCTTAAGGATCAAAAGCGCAACAGGCGCGACAGCCCATTTCCATCGGCCCATCAGGATGAGAGCGGCTGCAATGAGGAACGCCGCAACGGATACCCATTGCAGAGGGATACCGACG
>DASQLD010000511.1:0-4731 GCA_035630195.1 Bryobacteraceae bacterium | reverse complement strand
AAGGTCGACGTCGGGATCTGCGCGGATGTCCGGTCGACTCTGCAAGCCCTGCGTTTCGAATCGGACGACAAAGGCAAGTGGCTCGGCCAAATCCGTGAATATCGCAAAGAGTGGGAGGGCTGGCTTGCCTCGGCCGCAGAGGATCACAAGGAGCCGCTTGCCCCGGCTGCCTTCTATTCCGAGTTACGCGACGCTCTCCCGCCGGATGTCTGGTATTCCTGGGACGGCGGCGACTTCGCGCATTGGGGCCGAGCAATGCTCCATGCCAAGCGTCCCGGCGGGTGGATGCGATTAGGCCCGCTGGCAACGATCGGCGCTGCGCTACCGAACGGACTCGCGTTACAAATGGCCCATCCCAACGAGCCGGTCGTCGTGATCACCGGCGACGGCTCGCTTGGGTTCTACATCGCCGAGCTCGATACCGCAGTGCGTCACAACTTACCCATCGTGGTCATTGTCGGCAACGACGCAGGCTGGGGACTCGAACGTGAGCTACAAGGCGGCGCTCAAACCGTCGGCTGCGAATTACGAGCGACCCGTTATGACATTGTCATGCAAGGGTTCGGCGGAGAAGGCGAGAACATTACCTCTCTCGATCAAGTCGCCCCAGCCGTAACAAGGGCCTTTGCCTCCCGTAGGCCTTATTTGCTAAATGTAAACATTAGAGGCATTCGGTCGCCGTTCACGCGCTGGAAACTAGGAGATGGATAGCCGGGATCTCGTTCTCTACGACGGCAAATGCCGCTTCTGCCAGAGCCAAATCAAGCTCCTGCGCAAGCTCGACAGAGGCCGCCGCCTGTCATATTTATCGCTACACGAGCCCGATGCTAAAAACTGCGTAGCCGACATTGCGCCCAAAGACGTCATGCGGGAAATGTACGTAGTCACCGATCGCAAACGCTATGGAGGAGTCGACGCAGTGAAACGTATAACGCGCCGCCTCCCCTTATTATGGGGACTCGCGGTCGTCATGCACATCCCGGGAACGCGCCCGTTCTGGGACTGGGCATATCGCAACATCGCCAGCCGGCGCTATTGTCTCGGCGGAGCCTCCTGCGAAATATAGATGGAAGATAACGAGGTATATTCCGCCATCGGAGAAGATGGCTTCCGACGGCTGGTCGCCGCATTTTACCGGCAGGTCCCGAACGATGACATTCTCGGACCCATGTACCCGAAAGAAGACATGGAGGGCGCCGAGGACCGTCTCCGCGGCTTCCTGATCTTCCGCTTCGGAGGACCGCCGCACTATATCGAGCAGCGCGGTCATCCGCGCCTGCGAATGCGTCACGGGCCTTTCGCGATTGATTTGGCCGCCCGCAATCGATGGATGGACTTGATGGATCGCGCGCTCATGGAAACAAAGCTGCCGGCCGAAGCCGATGCCACGCTCCGCCGCTTCTTCGAATCCACGGCGACATTTATGATGAACCGGGGATGAGTAGCCTCGTATAGACTGGAATTGTTGAGGATGATTTGAATTTTCTTCGGTATTTCTCCCTGCTCGCTTTTGTTCCCACTTTATTCGGGGCTGTTGATTTTCAACGCGAAGTGCGCCCGATCCTGTCGGATGCGTGCTTCCATTGCCACGGGCCCGATCAGGGTACACGCATGGCGGCGCTGCGTCTCGACACTCGTGACGGAGCCTTCGCGCAGCGCAAAACCGGCACTCCAATCGTGCCGGGCAAACCGGAAGCCAGCCTCGTGATTGAGCGTATTGCCCACGAGAGCAAAGCTCGCCGCATGCCCCCGGAGTCGTCCCACAAGGTGCTGACTGCCAAGCAGATCGACACGCTGAAACGCTGGGTAGCCGAAGGCGCCACGTGGAAAGAACACTGGTCATTTACGGCCCCCGTTCGGACAACGCCGCCCGCTGTCGTCAACAAAGCATGGATACGAAATCCCATCGACCAGTTCATTCTCGCGAAACTCGAACAGCAAGCCTTGGCTCCGGCCGGTCCCACCGATCGACGGACGCTCATCCGCCGCGTAACACTCGATCTAACCGGTCTGCCGCCTGACCCGAAGGATGTCAAAGCGTTCATCGCCGACAAGAGCCCCAACGCGTACGAGAAGGTGGTCGACCGCTTGCTCGCGTCCAATCGATGGGGCGAGCATCGCGCCCGCTATTGGCTCGACGCGGCGCGCTACGCCGACACGCACGGTCTGCACATCGACAACTACCGCGCAATGTGGCCTTATCGCGATTGGGTGATCAAAGCCTTCAACCAGAACATGCCCTTCGATCAGTTCACAGTCGAGCAGATCGCCGGCGATCTCCTTCCGAACCCGACCATGGATCAGTTGATCGCGACCGGGTTTCATCGCTGCAACGTGACGACCAACGAAGGTGGCGTCATCGTCGAAGAAGTCGAAGCCATCTACGCGAAAGACCGCGTCGATACGACAGGGTCGGTGTTCCTCGGTCTAACGGTCGGATGCGCAACCTGTCACGACCACAAGTTCGATCCCATTTCGCAGAAGGACTTCTACGCGATGGCGGCCTTCTTCCGTAACACCACGCAGAACGCCCTGGATGGCAACGTCTCAGACACGCCGCCCGTCATTGTGGTCCCTCGCCCTGAGGATCGAACCCGCTGGCAGCAGCTCAAAGATGAGGAAGCCAAGCTGCGCGAGCAGATGGCAAAGGTCCGAACCGGATCGAATGAGGACTTCGCCAAGTGGCTCGCCGAAGATGCCCGTCCGAAGATACCTGGGCCGCTCGATCCGGCCGACGAGGTCGCGTCAGTCACGGTGGCCCAGTCAGCCGGAATCAAGTTCAAGAATCGTCCGGTCACAACAGACCTTCCACCTGGCGTGAGCCTGGGAGAATGCTACATCGCTGGCCGCAAAGCTCTGCGCTTTGAAGATAAGAGTGCCCTCGAACTACCGAACGTAGACCTGTTCGCAGTCGATCGTCCATTCACGATCTCAGCTTGGGTCTTGATGCCGAGGGGCGATGATAGCTTCGTCGTCGTTAGCCAGACCGATTCGGCCAGCAAGTATCGCGGCTGGGCACTCGAGCTAGTCGGTCGCCGTCCAACACTACGGCTGACCACACAATCGAATAGAACCCTACAGTTCCGAACTCAGTTAAAGGACCGCCTCACCGTTGGCAAGTGGTACCACTTGGCATTCACCTACGACGGGACGAAGCACCCTGATGGAGTGTCGCTCTTCGTCAATGGTAACGAGACACTACTCGAAGGCGGCTCCGATATCGACGGCATCAAAGGAGAGTTCCGCACCTTCGCTCCGTTACGCATCGGGTCGGATGGGCGAAGACGATACTTCAATGGAGGCGCGATCGCGGATCTTCGCCTCTTCACGAAGGCTTTGAATAAAGAAGACGCCCAGATTGCGGCCTCGTGGCCCTTGCTCGACAATGCACGCACGAAGTCGGTAGCGGAGCTCACCACGGCAGAGAAAGATGCGTTCCAGAACTACTTCCTGCATCGTGAATATGGCGAGTATCAGTCGTTAATCGATCAAATACAAACCTTGCGAGACGAGCGCCAGACGATCGCGAGAAGAGGAACCGTCACGCACATTCAAGACGAGAGCAACTCCGAGCCGTTCGCCCACATCCTCTACCGAGGCATGTACGATCAGCCGCGTGAGAAGGTCCTGCCGGCTGTGCCCAGCGCGCTTCCTCCGATGCTCGCGTCTTATCCGAAGAACCGTCTTGGCTTGGCGAAGTGGCTTGTCGACGAGAACAATCCTGTCATGGCTCGAGTGACTGTGAACCGCTTCTGGCAGGAAGTCTTCGGGACAGGCTTTACTAAGACCGCCGAGGACCTCGGATCTCAAGGCGAAGCGCCAACACATCCGGAACTCCTCGATTGGCTCGCGGTCGAGTTCCGCGAATCAGGATGGGACGTGAAGAACCTCTTCAAGCAGATCGTGATGTCTTCGACGTACAGGCAATCGGCGCGCGTGACGCCTGCGAAACTCGAAAAAGACCCCGATAACCGGCTCCTATCGCATGGCCCGCGCTTCCGTATGGACGCCGAGATGGTCCGCGACACGGCCCTCGCCTCAAGTGGCCTGCTCATTGAAAAGATCGGTGGACCGTCAGTGAAGCCGTACCAGCCGGAAGGAGTTTGGGAAGCGGTCGCGATGCTCAGCTCGAATACGAGACGCTACCGCCAGGATGCGGGCGACAAGCTCTATCGCCGCAGCCTGTATACGTTCTGGAAGCGCAGCGCTCCACCAGCATCGATGGACATCTTCAATGCGCCTTCCCGGGAGAACTGCACCGTGCGCCGGGAGCGAACGAATACGCCGCTGCAGGCTCTTGTCACGATGAACGACACCCAGTACGTCGAAGCGGCCCGTAAGCTGGCAGAGATGGGTATCAAGGAAGGCGGCGACAGCTTTGACGCGAGGCTCGACATCATCACGAACCGTGCGTTGTCTCGGCCCTTCGACATAAAAGAACGCGCAGTGGCCAAGAAGTCCTACAGCGCCTTCCTGAGTCACTACGACTCCAAACCGGCTGACGCCAAGCAACTCATCAGCACAGGCGACTCGCAACCGGCCGCCGGCCTGGACGCGGTCGAGTTGGCGTCAATGACGATGCTCGCGAATGAAGTATTGAACTTGGACGAGGTATTGAACAAATGAGCATCCATCCCGAAGATCTGACGGTATTGAACGAGACGCGACGGCAGTTCTTTGCCCGCGGGGCTCGTGGATTAGGCGTGGCCGCTCTCAGCAGCATGTTCGCCA
>DASQLD010000510.1:0-3216 GCA_035630195.1 Bryobacteraceae bacterium | reverse complement strand
CAACAATGTTGTGACCGGTTCCTGATTCGTTTCTTCCTCTGTCATCGGAATTGTGTTACAGCTTATCAAGTTAATCAATCGATGCCGAAGGATGAGCGAGTAACGACGCGTGATTCAGGTCTAACCAACTCTCAGTTGAGCAGACTACGGCAGATCTTCGATGCCGCGCTGGAACAACCTCCCGAGAATCGAGATTCATTCTTGGCACAGGCGTGTGGCGGCGACGAAGCGCTTCGATTGGAAGTGAAACAACTCCTATCCGCCCATGAATCGAATACGGCGTGGATCGACCGTCCAATCCTGGATGCTTTACCGCCGGGAACTCGTTCGTGGGAAGGCCGCAGCATCGGCCAATATCGTATTGTGCGAGAGATTGGGTCCGGCGGGATGGCAACGGTCTATTTGGCCGAACGGCAGATCGGCAAGGTCATCCAGTCCGTAGCGCTCAAGATTGTGCGGCCCGTCTTCACGACGAACGAACAAATCAGACGCCGGTTTGAGCACGAACGAGAGATCTTGGCTTCCCTGGACCATCCAAATATCGCGCGGCTGCTCGACATCGGCTCGACCGAAGATGACATTCCGTACCTGGTGATGGACTATGTTGAGGGTGAGCGCCTGGATGTCTTTTGCGATACGCGCAAACTTGATGTACGGGCGCGACTCCAATTGTTTTGCACGGCGTGCGAAGCCATTCAATACGCTCATAGCAAAGGCGTGGTGCATCGGGATCTGAAGCCTAGCAATATTCTCGTTACTTCAGAAGGGTCCGTGAGGCTGCTGGATTTCGGTATCGCAAAGGTTTTGCGCGTTGAAGACAGAGGACGAACGCTACTTACGGAAACGGGCGCCGCGTTGATGACGATCGAGTATGCAAGTCCGGAACAGATCCGCGGTGAAGAAATAGGTGCGCAATCGGACGTTTACTCGCTTGGCGTGCTGTTGTTTGAGCTGCTGACAGGACGGCGACCTTACCGGACGCAAGGCCGGATGATGCATTCGGTTGCACAAGCTATTTGCGAGGAACCGCCGATCATGCCGAGCAGCGCCGTACGTGACGTGAACGCTGAACGAAGCAGCGTAGATTCGAATGCGCCGACAGTTCAACCGCGCTCGGGGTCACCGAATGGGCAGAGGAGTGATCTTGGACGAGAACTTTCCGGGGACCTCGACAGCATTCTGTTGAAGGCGCTTCGGAAGGAGCCTAAATGGCGTTATGATTCGCCTGCGGAGTTCTGCGCGGACATCCAACGCCACCTGGCGGGGTCGCGGGTTCTAGCCCGTGCCGATACGTTCCGGTACCGCATGGAACGTATTCTTCGCCGTCTGACCCATCCTGCGACAGGAGTCTTTCATACGCAGGGCATGATGATGTTAACTGCGGGCCTCCTCGGCGTTAGCTTCCTGCTCGAACGACAGCAGATTCTTTGGGGTCGCAAACGTGAGGTCAACGCGGTTATGAACCTCTCGGCGGTGGCCGTCTGGTTCTGTTGGGCGCTGTGGGAGGGCCGCCGCATGACCAGAGCCGGCAAGCTTTCGGCATTAGACCGACAGTCTTGGACCGTATTCACAGCAATAACGGTTGTATTTGGCGTCCTAAGCCTGGTTTCGGAACTGCGGATTGTGATCACTCCTGAGGCGATGGCGATCTTCTGGAACGCGGGCCTCGCAATCGGGCTTCTAATTATCGGCATGCAAACGAGTCAAGCGCTGACGGTCGGCGGAGTAATCCTGTTCATTTCCGCAGTGGTTGCCAGCTTCAATCCCGACGTTGAATATCTTTGGCTGGCTGGCGGAATTCTGTGCGGCCTTGTCGCGCCGGGCCTGGTGCTTGTGCTGCGTCGAGACAGAGCGTAGTCACTGCTTCAGCAAGCGGCGAATGAATAGACCATTCCCTTCTTCAAACCCTCTGTAGACGAACGGTCCTTTCAATGGCGTCTTGTAAACCCAATTTGTCGGGTCGCTCCACAGCACGCGATCTGTTCCGATAGATCGGACAAGATCATCGAGATCCCATTGAACTCCTGGAATCAAGGCATCGTGAAGACTACGATGCACGGGTCCGTTCAACGCTGCCCGGAAGCTGTGCGGCGTGCCATCTACCCATACGCGCGCGAGCTTCGGATCGGCAGCGGCAGCCATTAACATCCAGACGCCTGCGCTTCCCTTGGCGACACCCACTACCTCGCGCACGTCATCTCGAGCCGAAAGCAGGGCTACTCCAGATAGAACATCGCGAGCGCGCAGGGTTGGCAAGTTGAGACCGATTAGCCATGCGCGCGTATTCGCGAGCCAATCGGGAAGAAGTTGCCGGCGGTCGTCCCGATCCTCTACACCTCGCGGGCGCAGTGCCAGAACGATTGCCCCTGCTTCGGCCAACTGCGTGGCGAGCTCAGACAGTTTCGATCCCATTTCGACGACTACAACGGCGGTCCTTTTCTCGTTCCCCGCTGGGACAAGCAGTGTTCCATCGATTTCCAGTCCAGGTTCAACTGAGATTGCAATCAGCTCGCGCTTGAATCGAGGTTCGGGTTCGTCCGCAATCTTGCGCCACTTAGGATCTTTTGCAGGAGAAATCATGGCGCGAACGGCGGCGCCGGCGTCCACCCCCGTCGGTGGATGATACTCGCCTTTGATGACTTCCCACAGATCCCGAACATCTTTCATATCGCCAACCTGTCCTGTGCTGGTAGCCCAGAGATCGTGATCCGGGCGCATTTTGACGGGCTGTTCTTTGATGGTTTCGGCTGCGTTTTTCAACCAGCGACTCATCCAGGAGTAAATGCCTTCGCGCACCTCAACCGGCGTGCCATGTCCGCCGGGACCGACGATCCAGCCAACGCGCTCTTCGGCGCCGAAGATACGGTACCATCGCTTGGCCTCCTCAAACGTTCTTCTGGCGCCTTCGAGTGGGAAAAAGTCTTCTTTCGTAGACAAGATCAACCAAGGCTTCGGCGCGAACATTTCAATAAAGTCGGCTTGATCGAGACCGGAAGATAAGAACCCGGGAGTACTTTGCTCTGAGTCACCGACGCTGCCTGTGAAGAGTAACTCGAAAGAAGTGATGTAGCATGCGGGAGCGGCCACTTTGACTCGCGGGTCGAGGGCTGAGATGAATGTAGTCAGTGTGCCGCCACCCGAGCAGCCCGTGGCGCCGATACGGTCGCTATCGACGTCGGGACGACTTGTTAAATAATCGAGCGATCGCTTCGCATC
>DASQLD010000509.1:0-5060 GCA_035630195.1 Bryobacteraceae bacterium | reverse complement strand
CGTTGCCGAGTTCCGCTCTATAAGCCGCAAACAATTCGGGCTCGGCGTGGCGAAATCCAAAGATCGACTGGTTGATGTCACCCACAGCAAAGAACGCGTCAGGCCGCCGGATCAATCTCAGCAGTTTCCACTGCAACGGATTGGTATCCTGCAATTCGTCCATCAGGATGTGATCGAAGCCAGACTGCACGCGCTGGCGGAGTTCGTGCTCGGATTCGAGTAGCCGGATTGCGAACTCTTCAAGATCATCGAAATCCAAGGCGGACTGTTGACGCTTACGAATTCGATAAGTGACGTCGATCTGTCCCAGTGACTGGACGATCAGTTCACGTTCATCCGCATAGTATTCGATCAGCATGTGCGCGCGCAAAGCCTCGGCCGCTTCTCGAACTGCTCGCTGCGAGCTATAAGCAACGCTCTTGCGCGGCAACTGGTTCATGTTGAAGTTGGCGCGATCGAGCAGCTCGAACCATCGGCGTGAAGGTTGAGGCGGCATATCCACTACGTCTCGGCACCATTCCAGATATTCGAAGTGGAGATCCTTAGAAGTATGCAGTCTTCCCTCTGTCAACACTGCCTTAGCCAGATCACCCAGCGGCGCATAGGGAACGGGAACAGACGTTAGCTGAGCTGATCGGAAATCGGTTCCGGCCATACGCATAGCCTGGTAGATGGTAATCAGCGATGATGCCAGATCTGGTACCCATTGGCTTTCCTTCTCGAGCACAGCAAGGGATCGCAGAAACCGGCGCATGCGATCCGGTTGTTCGTTATAGATACCCTCGAGAACGTCATCCGCTACCTGACGCAGCAGTTTCCCAGGCTGCTCCAACACTTGAAACTGCGGATCGATCGTAGCGATGATGGCGTTTTCCCGCAGCAGCCGGGCGCAGAACCCATGGATCGTGGAGACATATGCGCGCTCGATCTGTTCACGGATGAGAGGAGCATGCGCGAAGGCGCGCACCATGCGATCCTTGATCTCTGTCGCCGCTTTGTCAGTAAACGTGATCGCGAGAATGCGGCCCGGATCGACGCCTTGTTGGCTCACGAGCCAGCTGAATCGTTCGATCAGTACGCTCGTCTTACCCGATCCTGGACCGGCAACGACGCATACATCCTGGCCGAGACGATGCGCTGCGTTTTTCTGCCGTTCGCTAAGACTCATCGGCCTGCCTTCTCGGCCTGCTCCATTGCGGCCACCTCGTACCGGCACGCATCGGCAATGTCGCAGAACTTACACCGAGTCTCATCGGCAGGCTTGGGCTCGATGCGTCCATCACGCATACCTGCGATCGCGTCGAGAGCGTTCTCTCGCGACTGGTTCATCACGGACGTTAACGTCTCCGGATCGCATGACTGCCGAATCTCCGGGTAATGCGGGGCCAGCATCCATCCCGCAAATGTAACGTCCCGCTTGAGTCCGCAGTAGACCATGCCGGCAGGTCGAAATCCTTTATCTTTGGCTGCAAGCAAATAAAGGCCGCCTTGGACGCCCGTTTTTTCCTCGTGGCCCTTCTTTACCTTCTCGGTACCCTGTTTGCTTTTGTACTTATAGTCGATGACTGTCGCATTCCCTTGAGCATCGATCTCAATTCGATCGATCGTTCCTTTCAATACGGCGCCGTTTTCCAAATCAAATGCAAACGGTTCTTCGTACCGCGACGTTACGCCGCGGGCAAGGCGAGAATCCGCTTCCATCACTTCCAGGTTGTGAAGCAATTCCAGCCGGATCGCTTCAGTTCGGTAACCCGCCGGAACATTCGCCGCGGCGCACTTCTCGTCGAATATCTCATCGAAGATGTCAGAAATTCGTCTGCGTTCGCGATGCGACCGCTCTAACACGCGGTGGACGATCTCGCCCTGAACTAAGCCGTTCAAGCGCTCCCAAGGCTGCTCCGGCGTCTTCGAGAGCTTCAGCGTTTTTTGCGCAAAGAACTGATACGGGCACTGAAGATACGTCTCGACTCCCGTGGGCGAGAAATGTCGATGCTTCCTATCTAGTTCGTCCCGGGCCTCTTCGGTTGCGATGAATGGTAGGGGTTCCATCGCGCGCTCGCGAGCCGGAACCGGCCGAACGTCTGCGGCACGATCCTCGATGAATGGTCGAGCATGCTGAAGAAAGAAAGACGGCAGGTTGGCTTCGCCCTTCGCGTTCAACTGCGGATAACTCAACACGATTCCTTCGCGAGCACGAGTCAATGCAAGATCGAATAGGAAGCGTTCGTCTGATTGCCGCTGCACGCTCGTGCGCAGCTGAACGCCTTTGGTCTGTAGCCGCCGGCGCACGGAGTCCGGTATGATTGCATCTTCCGACTGATACTTCGGGAACTCCTTTTCGAGCAGGCCGCAAATAAAGACGATCGGAATGCTCCACTGACGGGCCTCGAAGGCATCGATCACATGCACCACATCACGGCGATGATCTGGCACGCGCAATTCGGACGAAGACAGGATGGTTTCCAGCACACGGCAGAAGCGCTTGCAATCAAGCGGAACTGCCGGGTCGAGCACAGTAGCAGCCGCATCGCAGGCAGCTTCGAATCCGTCAAGCGCAGCGGCTTGCGACCGCCAAAGCAGCGCCGTCTCGTGGGAGCAGCGGTCCTGCAGATCCACGGGAGCAAAGAACGTCCGCATCCTTCGCATCCGATCCGCCCACGTTCGCGGATATGCCTTTCCGGTCATCCAGGGCGTAAGCGCGTCGAGGTCGGTGAGCAGCGATTGAACTGTCTCATCATCGAACTGGCGCAACCGTTCAATTCCGACCCCCGGCGCACGCTTTAGAACGTCGTGTTCGAATCGGTCTCCTGCCGTGCCGCTTTCAAATGGCGATCCAGGCAGCCTTAAGGCGCGCAGCGTCGTGAGATGATCCCAACCCGAATGGAGCGCATCAAGGATGCCCCGGATATACCGGGTTGCCGGAGCGTCGGCGAGCCGGTCGGAGAAATAAAATCGCGACGGAATGCCAAATCGGGCAAAGGCCGACCTAAGCGCCGGCACATAAATGGCTTCGCTTCGCAAAAGGACGCCCATTTCGCGCCATGAGCGGCCATTGCCATGGGCCTGGACGATCCGGCGCGCAATCTCGGAAACTTCAGCATCCAGGGTGGGCGCAACGCATAAAGTGCGATTCAGACAGGGTGGGGCGGGATCGAGCTTTTTGACATCGGAGGCGATCGCAGAAAGCGCCTCGATAGTGGGGGCGGCGCCCGGCCACTCGGCGACCGTCACCGTGAGTTTCAAACGCTTGGCGAGTTCTCGAATGACGGCGAGTTCTGGAGCGGTAAACGAATAGAATCCCGTAAAGATCAGCTCTTCGACCCCGGGACAGCCTTCCGAGGCGATTTTCTCTGCCGCATGGCGCAACTGCGATCCGCGAAGATGCAAGTTCCGTTCTTTCAATAGCTGAAGGACATCCTCGTAGATCCGGATAAAATCAGGCTCGACGCCGGTTTGCTTCAGATCGTCGATGAAGCCGCCGGCAGACGAAAATTCCTGCACTACCTGAGTGACGGATGCCACGAATCCTGGTAGGTCGCGCACTGCGGCATAACGGCTGAGAGAGAGGCGTTCCAAGACCTCGGAAAGGATGATTTCTACACCGCCCGAACCAACGCCAGGTGTCGCGCTGCAGTAAGGCTCAAGAAACTTGGTGAAAGTCGTTACCAGAGCCGGCTTCATCACGAAGCCTTCGCGCGCGAGTTCGTTTCGCAAATGCTCCGCCATCGTCGCCGTAGGAACGATCAACCGGCAGGTATCGAGATTTGAACGTAATGCCTCGCGCAACCGGGACAAGGAATAGGTAGTCTTGCCGGAGCCGGGAGGCCCGAGGATCAGGAGCATGGGGCTAGGCCCCAGTATACCTGTAGTACGGGCTACATTTCTGCCCAGAAATCAACTGGCAATGGCGTCGATCATGCTGCTGATATGCGCCCGGAGAGGATCGAAGCCAAAGGCACGAAGAGCGTCCTTCACTTCGTACAGATGCTGTCGATAGGCAGGAAATTCAACGATCGTTGGCCGTCCATGATAGATCTGTGGGTTAACTGGGAACGAAACGCTCGCCAGACATTCGAGCAGGCTTTCCAGTAATCGGGGATCGGTGCTTACGCGCACCTGAATCAACTCACCTTCACGCCCGCTGAGTAACGGCGAAGGCACGGCAGTCGGCCACACGCTCATAGATTCCTCCATGGCGATCGGCCGAAAACGAAAAGACCCTGACGGTGAGTCGCCAGGGTTCTAAATTCTCGGAGACCGACTCGCCTTTAGCACTTTTTTACGTGGTTGCAATTAGCTCGAGCTTGGAGGAGCCAAGACTCTAAATCGATCCACGTTTACAACCACAGAGTACCACCAGATATCTATTCGGGCAAGACCTTTTTACGTCTACAGGCTCGCGGCCAGTCGCGCTAGCAGCGCTGTCCGATCGGCGATGCGATCCACCAGTATGCTCTCCTGGGGAGTGTGCGCGCCCTCTCCCACCGCGCCGATCCCATCGAGAGTAGGGATTCCTAAAGCGGCTGTGAAATTGCCGTCTGATCCACCGCCAACACTGGTTTCCTCTAAAGGGAACCCTATCTCCGACGCGAGCCCCTGGGCCTTCCGGAACAGGGCAATCACTGCCGGAGTCCGCTCCAGGGGAGGACGATTTAACCCACCTGTCACGCTCACAGTACAGCGCTTGTCGAATGCCTTCAACTTGAGAAACTTTCGGTGCAAGCTGGCTGCGTCTTTCAATCGTGAAATTCGGAAATCGACCGCGACTTGGGCCGTTTCGGCAACAACATTCGTTCTTGTACCACCAGAGATCACGCCAGGGTTGACCGTCAATCCGCGGTCGAGATCGGTAAAACTGGCGATCACTTCAATTTGCCGCGCAAGTTCGACAATAGCGCTCGCTCCAGAGGTGAAGTCGAGACCTGCGTGCGCAGCCTTACCTCGAACCGTTACGGTGTAATCGCCGACTCCTTTGCGACCGGTCTTCGCTTTACCATCGACGCCCGCGCTCGGCTCCAACACGAGAACAGCAACACTTCGCTGCGCTTCTTTCTCGGTCA
>DASQLD010000508.1:0-9634 GCA_035630195.1 Bryobacteraceae bacterium | reverse complement strand
GTGCGCAATGAGTAAAACGGAGGGCGAACAGTGCCGTCGCCGGTTAGCCGACACTGCCGGCATTCAAGGCGCAATGTTTTTTCAGAAGCTCGATTACTCACGCGCCGAGCCGTTGTTCCGACGTGTCATTACCATGCCGGAGAGCACCGTTCAAGATGAAGTCATGCTCGTAAGCCTGCATGCGCTTCGGGGTATCATGATGGTCCGCAAGCAGTTTGAAGAAGCCAAGCAGTTGGAGTTGCGTGCTGCCGCATTCGAGGCTGCGCATCCGAATGCGCTAACGCGATTGAAGCAGGATGGAAGTCGCTCACGGAGCCGGTAATCAGTCTGGTTGCTTCAGCTTGAGCACTTCATTCATCGCTCCCTGGCGATAACCCTCAAGATCAAGCGTCACATAATTGAATCCGAGTGGTTTGAAGATCTTGGCGAAGGCTTCTGCCATTTCTAAAGAAAGCGCGCGAGGCAACTCTTCGCGCGAGATTTCGAGGCGTACAAGCTCTCCATGAAAACGGACGCGGAACTGGCGGAATCCCAGCGCCTTGATCGATTCCTCACCCGTCTCCACAGTCTTGATCGTTTCGGGGGTGACAGGCGTTCCATACGGAATGCGGGAACTCAGGCAGGCAGATGCCGGACGGTCCCATGTCTTAAGGCCTGCGAGACGCGAGAGCTCGCGAATCTCGGATTTCGTGAGACCTGCTTCGACAAGAGGAGCCTTCACTTCGTGCAATCGCGCGGCATTTTGCCCAGGCCGATAATCTCCGAGGTCGTCTTTGTTTACCCCATACACGATGTGACGAACGCCCCGCGCTGCGCTCACTTCATCGAGACGTGTGAACAACTCGTCCTTGCAGTGAAAGCAGCGGTCAGGATTATTGGCTACGTACTTAGGATTATCGAACTCAAAGGTTTCGATATATTCGTGACGAAATCCTGCTTCACGGGCGAACTCCTCGGCGTCCCGCTTGTGGGACTCGGGAATGGAAGCAGAATCGGCTGTAATCGCAACCGCGTTGTCGCCCAACGTCTTGGCTGCTGCCCAGGCAAGATAGGCTGAGTCCGTGCCCCCGGAGTAAGCGACAATCACTTGGCCAAGATCGCGGAGAATCGTAAAAAGCTCATCCTGCTTCTGCAGCAGGAGTGTCGGATCGAGGTTCGGTCCGACAGAAACTCCAGCGATGCCAACTAGTGTTGCCATATGAGTATTCTATCGTCCCGCGGCCGTCATCTGACCGCGGGACATGGATCTTCGAGCTATTGAATTAACTCACCCTGACCGTTTTCGCCCTTGCTGGCTTCGGTCTCGGGGATACAGGACGCGGCAGCCACGCGATCCCCTTCCTCGAGGCTGACGAGTTTGACGCCCTGCGTAGAACGACCAGCTTGACGGATGGTACTTGAATCGATTCGAATCATCTTGCCATTCAGCGTGATGATGACGAGTTCGGTATCTTCCTTCACCGAAAGCACGTTCATGACCTTGCCGATTCGGGAATTGGTCTTCATCAGCGTCACACCCTTGGCCCCACGAGCTGTCTCACGATACTCGGTGACCTTAGTGCGCTTGCCGAATCCGTTCTCGGAAATCGAAAGGATCAAGTCTTCTTCGCCGACAATCTCGACTCCGACGATGTAATCGTCCTTCGCCAGATTCATCGCGCGCACGCCGCGTGCGGGCCGGCCCATAGCGCGAACTTCACTTTCCTCGAAGCGAACGGCCATGCCCTCGTGCGATCCGAGGAACACGTAGTCGCTGCCAGTCGTCAGCCGCGCCGCGATCAATTCATCACCGTCATCGAGAGAGACGGCGATGATGCCGCGCGACATCGGATTGTCGAACTCGGACAGTTCGCACTTCTTGATGACGCCGTGCTTCGTCACCATAACAATGTACTTATCGGCGACAAACTCCTTCACAGGGAGGAAGGCTTTGACCGTTTCGTCCGGCTGAAGGTTGATCAGCCCGTTGATGTTTTTCCCCTTCACCGCTGGCCCGGCATCTGGGATTTCGTATATCTTCAGCCAATACACACGACCCTTGTTGGTGAAGAGCAGGATGTAAGAATGCGTGTTCGCCACGAGCATGTACTCGACAGTATCTTCGGCTCGTGTACCCATACCGATGCGGCCCTTGCCGCCACGTGTCTGCCGTTGGTAGGTGTCGATGGCGGTTCGCTTCAGGTATCCGCCGCGCGTGACGGTGACCGCAACGTCCTCACGCTGCACCAGATCTTCGAGATTGATATCGCCCGTATCCTCGATAATCTGCGTGCGCCGCTCGTCTCCAAATGTCTTTTGAACTTCTTTGAGTTCGGAAACGATCACGCTTCGGAGCTTGGTCTCAGATCCGAGGATCTCCATATAGTCAGCAATCATGCGCTGGATCTCAGCGAGTTCATCGAGGATCTTCTGCTGTTCCATGCCGGTGAGGCGCTGCAGTTGCAATTCGATGATCGATTGCGCTTGGCGGTCGCTGAAGTCGTAAACGCCACGATCGATTTCGCCGCTGAGGCGAAGTCGACTTGCGACCGTGGGGAGTAGCGCAGCCAACGTCTCAGGATCGCCCATCAGACCGGCGCGCGCTTCTTTCGGGGTCTTAGCGGCACGAATCAATTCGATCACCAGGTCGAGATGATCGAGCGCCTTCTGGAAGCCGAGCAAAATATGCTCCCGCTCGCGGGCCTTGCGCAACAGGAAGTCAGTCCGGCGACGGACGACATCGATGCGGTGATCGATGAACTTCCGGAGGCAATCAAGGATACCCAACTCGCGCGGCTGGCCATTCACAATCGACAGCATGATAACGCCGAAGTTGATCTGCATCTGCGTGTGCTTGTACAGATTGTTCAGAATCACTTCGGGAGTTTCGCCGCGCTTCAATTCGATGACGATACGCATACCGTCCCGATCACTTTCATCACGGATGTCGCTGATGCCTTCGAGACGCTTCTCGTTCGCCATGGCGGCGATATCAGCGATCAAGCGCGCTTTATTGACTTGGTACGGAAGCTCGGTCACGATCAGCGCTTCACGATCACGGCCGATGTCCTCGGTGGCGACTTTGGCGCGAAGTTTGAGCGAGCCACGACCGCGATTGTAGTAATCGACGATGCCGCTCTGACCGAGCAGCAGGCCACCCGTGGGAAAGTCCGGTCCAGGAGCGAGTTTCAGGACTTCCACAAGCGACAGGTTAGGGTTTTGAACGAGCGCAATCGTCGCACTCACAATTTCATTCAGATTGTGCGGCGGAATGTTCGTCGCCATGCCGACGGCGATCCCCGAAGAGCCGTTGATCAGCATGTTCGGCACGCGCGCAGGCAGAACTTCCGGCTCTTCGGTGCTGTCGTCGAAGTTCGACTTGAAATCGACAGTTTCCTTGTCGATGTCTTCGAGCAGCATGTGCGCGATGCGCGACAGGCGCGCTTCCGTGTACCGGTAAGCCGCCGGAGGGTCGCCGTCCACCGAACCGAAATTCCCTTGACCATCGACGAGGACGTAGCGTAGCGAAAATGGCTGAGCCATTCTTACCAACGCATCGTAAACCGCTGTATCGCCGTGAGGGTGGTACTTTCCGAGCACGTCTCCGATGATGCGAGCGCACTTTTTAGTGGGACGATTGAAGTTCAGACCCATCTCGCCCATCGCATAGAGAATGCGGCGATGCACGGGCTTCAGACCGTCGCGAATGTCCGGCAAGGCTCGACCGACGATGACGCTCATCGAGTAGTCGAGATACGACCGGCGCATCTCGTCTTCGATGTTTACAGGAATGAGGTTTTTGTTGCCGTCGCCATCGTAGGGTACTCGGGGACCTCCGCCGGTCGGTGGAACAGGCGGGTTTCCGGTGTTGTCGTTCTCTGCCAAGATTACTCCTAAATTATGTGCGGAATGCTTTTAATATTCTACCAAAGCGGCTCCTTCAAAGCGCGCTAAGTGCTGGTAAAATGAGACCTAAGCTCAATGATCTCCATCGTCATACCGATCCACAATGAGGAGCCGGCCATCCTTCCTCTGTACGACCGTCTGACCACGGTGTTGGAGACCATGAACAAGCCGTACGAGATCCTTTTCGTTGATGACGCCTCGACGGATCGGAGTTTCGACCTGCTCGCGAATCTGGTCGAGACCGACGGGCGGCTGAAGGTGATTCGCTTGCGCCGGAATTTCGGGCAAACCGCTGCATTATCAGCGGGTTTCGATGAAGCTCAGGGCGATGTAATCATCTCCATGGACGGCGATTTACAGCATGATCCTGAGGACATTCCCGCTCTTCTTGAGAAGGTCGACGAAGGCTACGATATCGCGAGCGGCTGGCGGAAGAATCGTCTCGACAACGCGATTACGCGTAAGATTCCGTCTCGCATCGCTAACTGGCTGATGGCGAAAGCTTCTGGCGTGAATCTTCGGGATTTCGGGACCACCTTTAAGGCATACCGGTCAGAGATCCTTAAGGATATTAATCTGTACGGCGAGCTACATCGCTTTATTCCGGCCCTGGCCTCCTTTTATGGCGCCCGCGTTGCGGAGGTGCCTATCCGCAATTCTCCTCGTGTCAGCGGCGGGTCACACTATGGGCTGGGAAGGACATTTCGGGTCCTGTTCGACATCATTACGATTAAATTCCTGCTCAAGTATTTCACCCGGCCGATGCACTTTTTCGGGCAGTTGGGCTTGGCAGGCGTAGGCATTGGGGGGGCCATACTGACCTATTTGCTTATCTACAAGCTGTTGGGCAATGAGCTTGTAATTCAGCACGGTCCGCTTCTGATCGCCGGAGCCCTTTTGTTTCTTACGGGGCTGATGATGTTTTGCACTGGTCTGCTCGGTGAAATCCTGGTCCGCACCTATTTTGAGAGTCAGGGCCGTCGAATCTATGCTGTCCGCGAAGTCCGGACGAAGCGCGAGGCACAAGCTGCCGACAGTTCCCGCTAGCGCTACCCTACGGTAATGCTCCTACCGCTGTGCCTGTTCTTCGCCCAGACATTCGATGTGGTCCTCACGGGCGGACGTATCGTGGATGGTACCGGCAATCCGTGGTATCGCGCAGATGTTGGGATTTCCGGTGATCGCATAACGGCGATCGGTGATCTCCGCAGCGCGCAGGCAAAGCAACGCGTAGATGTCTCCGGCCTGGTCGTCGCGCCGGGATTCATCGATATCCACAGCCACACCGCAAGAAATCTGGCGGAAAACCCGAATCTTGAGAATGTCGTCCGGCAAGGAATCACGTTCGTGATCGACGGGCAAGATGGCGGCTCGCCTTTGCCTTTGCGGGCTGCGATGGAGAAGGTCGCCGAATCCAAGGCGGTTGTGAACTTTGGCTGGTTTGTAGGTCACGGGTCCATTCGCACGATGGCAATGGGGCTGGTGAATCGCAAGGCCACTGCTGAGGAATTACAACGCATGAAAGACTTGGCGCGCGCCGCGATGTTGGACGGCGCCTTCGGTCTCTCGACGGGTTTGTTCTACGTGCCCGGGAATTATGCGCCGACGGAAGAAGTAATTGAGATCGCCCGGGTGGTTGGTCAATTGGGCGGCATGCACATCTCGCACATGCGCGACGAGGCGGCGGGCGTTCTCGATAGCGTTCGCGAGACGATTCGCATCGGCGAAGAGGCAGGCCTTCCAACACAGGTAACGCATCACAAGATCATCGGCGCCGCGTCTTGGGGAAAGAGCGCAGAAACGTTGCGCCTGATTGAAGATGCGCGGCAGCGGGGTGTCGACGTGTCTGTTGATCAATACCCCTATACGGCATCTCACACCGGGTCGTCCGCGCTGTTCCCGCAGTGGTCTCTCGAGGGCGGAAGCAAATCGCTTCTCGAAAGACTGCAAGCTCCGGAAAGCCGTGCGCGCATCAAGACAGAAGTAGCGCGTCGCATACGTGAGGATCGAGGCGGTGGAGATCCGAAGAACGTGCAGTTCAATCGATGCGGATTCGACCCCTCCCTCAACGGTAAGACGCTGGCAGATGCCACAGCTCTCCGCGGCCTTGCTGTCACCATTGACAACGCAGCCGAGGTGGCCTTAGACATTCAACACAAGGGCGGCTGCTCGACAATCTACCATGCGATCTCCGAATCGGATGTAGAGCGGATTTTGAAGTATCCCGGCACGATGGTCGCGAGCGATGGCGATGCCCCGCAATTTGGCTCCGGCTCCCCGCATCCCCGCAGTTATGGAACCTTTCCGCGCATTCTCGCAAGATATGTGAGGGAGAAGAAGCTCTTGACTTTGGAGGATGCGATCCGGCGCATGACCAGCCTGCCCGCGGCTCGGTTGAAAGCCACTGATCGTGGGTTGTTGCAGGCAGGCATGTACGCAGACATCGTGATCTTCGATCCGGAGCTTATCGCCGATCGCGCCGAATACGCGAAGCCCCATCAATATGCGGTAGGTGTACGAGATGTATTGGTCAATGGTGAATTTATCGTGCGAGCCGGGAACATGACCGGCACGCGAACTGGTCGAGTCGTGTTAGGACCCGCGCGCGAAAAATCCACCACTAACTGAGTTCTACGTTACTTCACAGACGTTGCTGATATTCGATCGTTGGTCATCTTGCCGTTGATTGTTACCGTGTGCCACGCTGAAGCTCCTGTAGACGAGCTCATCCGTTGGCGCAGCGCCCCGTTTGCGTCATCGAGCATGTACAGTTTTCCACCGGACATCAGCGCGAAAGAAGTCGTTGTGGGTGTAACCAGGCAAGTCTTGTATTTTTCCCTTACCTCCGTCGATACTGCCTCGACCGACTCAGCCGAACGACTTCGCTGAGCGGCGTCATCGGAGCCGCCGATGTGGGTTGTCTCCGGGGCATTCGACTTTGGGGCAGTTACGCTCGGTCCGCTATAAGTGGTTACGGAAGTGCCCGACGCGGTCGCCGTTTTGTCGATCACAGCCTGCCCCGACTGTTTAGGATTAACACCCGTATTTTCGGGGACGCTTGCAGCTTCTTTGACCGCCGCCGGAGCGGCTGCGTCGGTACTCGATGGCGACGATGCACCAACAGTGGCAGCGGGAGTGACCCCGGCGGCCAACGGTGTGGATCGACTCCGTGACGCGTCAGCGGATGACTCAGCCGCCGGGCGGTTCTGGATTGCCTGGCAACTAGCATCCATCAATATGCCGCGGTAGGCGACCGGAGTTCGCGTCTCCGGAGGGGTGTGATTAGGCGGTTGCGGCGCCTGCGCAAAGGCGAACATCGCAACCGCTGCTGTTAGTGCCGTGTGCGTTAGGATTCTGCTCATCTCCATCTCCCTTGCGCCACATACCCGTGGCGTTCGGTAATGTGATCCCGACAGGACTATTTCGTAGTCTGCGTAACGGTTATGAAATCGCCCACCTGACCGCGCACCTGACCGCGCGCGCCGACCCATAAGGTATGTGATAAGCTTCCAGCGTGCGCGTCTCAAAGCCTCTCTTTTCCGCCCTTGTCGCTATGTCGCTGCTGAGCTCACCCATGACCTCCGCGAACCGTCCAGCTTCTGTGACAATGTCCGACACAGCCAAACGATTTCTCGCGTCGCTTACCCAGGAACAAGCCGCCAGAACCGTCTTCACGTTTGAGAACGATGAGAGATTGAACTGGCACTTCATCCCCCGCGAACGTAAAGGACTACCGCTCAAGGACATGACAAGCGCGCAGAAGCATCTCGCAAATGCGCTGCTCAACGCGGGGCTCAGCCAACAGGGCTACATCAAGGCCACCTCGATCATGAGTCTTGAAGATATCCTGCGTATTCTCGAGAAAGACAACGGTGTTCGGCGTAATCCGGAAGGGTACTTCTTCAGCGTTTTCGGAGAACCTTCAGACACCGGTGTTTGGGGCTACAGAGTGGAAGGACACCATCTGGCTTTGAACTTCACATTGAAGGGCGGCAAGGTGATCGGTAGCCCGAACTTTTTTGGCACCAACCCTGCAGAAGTGAGAGAGGGGCCGCGCAAAGGACTTCGAGTTCTCCATGCCGAGGAAGATCTTGCCCGCGCTCTCGTAACTAGCCTGACGCCGGAACAAAAGAAAACGGCGATCGTTTCGAAAGAAGCTCCGAAGGACATCTTCACGATGGCGTCACGAAAGGCTTCGATCGAAGGTCAGCCGAATGGCTTGCAGGCATCGAAGTTGAACTCCAAACAACGTCTGATGCTGCAAGCAGTCGCGGACGAGTATGCAAACAACCTACCGCTGCTCGTAGCGCAGGAGAGGCTTGATCGCATCAAGAAGGCCGGCACCAATATCTATTTCGTATGGGCCGGCGGGGAAAATAAAGGCGACCCGCACTATTACCGGATTGCTGGTCCTGATTTCCTGATCGAGTACGACAATACCCAGAACGACGCGAATCATATTCACAGCGTCTGGCGCGACCTGACAAATGATTTCGGCGCCGATCTACTGAAAGAGCACTATCAATCTGCTCACAAATAAGTAGTGTTCACAGGTATTATCGAAGAGATTGGTACCGTCGGAAAGCTTGAGCCGCAACTAACTGGTGCACGTCTCCGCATTGACTGCAGCACCGTTGTTTCAGACGCCGGAGAAGGCTCCAGCATCGCCGCCAACGGCGTGTGCTTAACTGCGATTCACATCGACGCGACGGGCTTCTCAGCCGATCTTGCCCCTGAGACTTTGCGGCGCACAAACCTCGGAGATCTGATGCGCGGTTCGCTGGTGAATCTGGAGCGCCCTCTTCTTGCGATCGGACGACTTCACGGTCATGTCGTTCAAGGTCACGTCGACGGTACTGGAGAGTTGTTATCGCTAGAGCAGCTTGGTAGCGATAACTACTGGCTACGCATCCGCGTCCCCGACGAACTCGATCGCTACATAGTCCACAAAGGATCTATCGCAATCGACGGAATCAGCCTGACCGTCGCGTCAATTGACGCGATGGTCGTCGCTGTGACGATCATCCCGCATACTTTTCAGATGACTGCACTCCAGACTTACAAGCCGGGCGCCAAGGTAAATCTCGAATGCGACGTTTTTGCCAAGTATCTGGAGAAGATGATTGCCGGCTATAAAGTAGGCGACTGATCGCCTTTTAGCAGAATCTGTCGCATCAGCTTCAACGGGATGGAGCCGTGCTTGATAAACTCGGTATGGAACTTCTCGAGCGAGTAGTCCCCACCGTGTGCCCGTTTGTAATCTTCGCGTAGTTTGTAGATCTGCAGTTTGCCGGCGGTGTAGTAAAGGTACGTGGGATCATAGGCGCCCCGGCGAGCTTCCTCATGCGCATTTGCCGGCTCTTGAAACCCTTTCTCCACAAAAAGCCGAGCGGCCTGCTCGACAGTCTGATTCTGCGTGTGCAGCTTGATGCCTGATACGAAGCGACAATCGCGAAGGAGGGCCTCCGAGAGTTGCGCCAACCGAATGTTCGGATCGCCGTCCCCGTATCCTTCTTCGATCATCATCTGTTCAACGTAGTGCGCCCATCCTTCCGCATTCGATCTCGTCGTTAAGAGCTTCCGTGTTTTTGTCGGAAACGCCTTTGCATGTAGGAACTGATTGTAGTGTCCGGGGAACGCTTCGTGAATCGTGATGATCTCCATCACAGGTTTATTGAACAGACGGAGATGCTCTTCTTTATGCGTGCGGGTCCATTCCGCTTCGGGCGGCGTCACATAGTAGAACGCT
>DASQLD010000507.1:0-3659 GCA_035630195.1 Bryobacteraceae bacterium | reverse complement strand
CTCAGATTGGTGTAGTGCGGGGCATCGTGGGCATGCATTTTTGGGCTTGCAAGGCTATCGGTTTCGCGAACCACGCTGGCACTACCCCGATGAATCGGAGACAGGACGCGTTGGCCGCCGCGTCGCGCGCTGCGCTGATTGTGCGCGAAGAAGTCCGCTCGGCACCCGGTCAACAGGTCGGAACCGTAGGCTACATTCGCGCCCAGCCCGGTGCTCGCAACATTGTCGCCGGCAGCGCGGAATTTCCGGTCGAGCTACGCGATTTGGACAAACAAAAAGTTCTTCGCATCTGGTCGCGGATCGAAAAGCGCTTCGAACAGATCAGTCAGGAGGAGAGGGTGAGCATCCGCTGCGAGGCTACACAAGGAAATGAGCCCGCGCTCACAGATGCTGCGATTCAAAATGACATTCGCGCCGCTGCGCGGGCGGCTGGCCTATCGACTCTCGACCTGCCCAGCGGCGCGGGACACGACGCGCAGCAGATTGCCCGGCTAGCCCCGATCGGCATGATCTTCGTACCGAGCCGCGGGGGCATCTCTCATTCTCCGCGCGAGTATACTCCGCCCGAAGACGTCGCTAATGGTGCGGAAGTTCTGTACCGCACTCTGCTGTCCGTGGATGTCCGCCTACATCGCAGACCCTAGTCCTAGCTCGCGATTGATCACCCAGCCGTGTCGGGCACCAAGGCTACTCCAAATGCTCGTGAGACGGCGATTGCGGAATCGGACCGCGCCGATCGGGGAATCCTGGGCCGATGCGGAGGCAACAAAGATCAGCGATATGGTCGTGACAGCAAGCAGTCTCATGTCTAGAAGTCCCCAGCGATCGATCATGTTCAAGGCCGCCAGAGGGAGCCGTTCTCCCTGCATCGCTATTCCGGCGGAGGCATCCTCAATCTCGCGCAAATCGTCTGCGGTCAGCTCGCCATCCGCAGCACCGATGTTCTCTTCCAGCCTGTGCAGCTTCGTCGTGCCCGGAATGGGAACCATCCACGCTTTTGCTCGAGCAGCCAGGCGACGGCAATCTGCGCAAGGCTCGCTTCCTTCCGGCTGCGATGTTACGGAGCAGATCCACAAAGACCAAGTTCGCTTTGCGCACCTCAGGCGAGAAACGCGGAACGAAGTTGCGGAAGTCAGAGCCTTCGAACTTCGTGTTCTCGTCGATCTTTCCGGTGAGGAATCCCGCGCCGAGCGGGCTGAACGGAACAAAGCCGATGCCGAGTTCCTCGCACGTGGGCAGCACATCCTGCTCGGGCTCGCGCCACCAAAGCGAGCATTCGCTTTGAACCGCACTCGGGTTGAACAGCGTAAGCGCGGCGGATCGTCTTTGCCGACGCTTCCGATAGTCCAAAATGCTTAACCTTGCCTTTCGATAAGCTGCTTCACTGCGCCTGCGCCATCTTCAATCGGCAGGGCGGGGTCGACGCGGTGTTGGTAGAAGAGATCAACTACGTCGGTCTTCAAACGCCGTAGCGAGGCTTCCGCGACCTTACGGATGTGCTCGGGTTGGCTGTTCGTGCCACTGCGCCGAATCCCGTCCGGAGCGATGTCGAAGCCGAATTTGGTCGCGATTACGACCTACTCGCGGACCGGAGCAAGCGCTTCCCCGATGAGCTCTTCGTTGGCGAAGGGTCCGTACGCTTCTGCCGTATCGAAGAACGTCACGCCGTGGTCGACGGCACTCCGGCAATGCAATCATTTCTCGTCGATCGCCCGCTGTACTGTAGACGCCGGTCATGCCCATGCAGCCCAGGCTAAGAGCCGAGACTTCCAAATCACTCTTACCGAGTCGTCGTTTTCGCATTAGACTCCTCCCAGAATCGAAGGGCTTCAAACACCCAACCCTCGGCACTGGTACCCTTGCCGAGCCCGAAACCATGACCGAGATTCTTGTACTTGCGATACTCGACCGTGGCGCCGGTTTTGCGCAACGCTTCGATCCTCTTTTCCATGCTGGCCGGCTGGGCAATCCCGTCCTGCTCACCCACGACAACAAACGTCGGAGGCTCGGCGGACGAGTAATCCGAATGGGCGGTGTACAGCATTACAACCGCTGACGGTTTGGGAAACTCGCCTCCGCCGTACTTTGCGGCGCCGTGCGAACCGATGGCAGCGGCCATCCTCGCTCCAGCCGAACTGCCCCATAGAGAGTAGCCGGTCGTGCTGACACTAAGAGTCTTCGCGTTACGAATAATCCAGGAAACAGCAGCAGCCAGATCCTCGGTAGCAACTGTTTCACCATGCCCTGCGCGATACTTCAGCACGAACGCGTTGCATCCCTTTCTGCTGAGCGCCTCTGCATACGGAAATCCTTCATGAAGGGAACCGACGTAGGAGAACCCGCCTCCCGGGGCAATTACCGCGAAGGATGCGCCAGGTTTTCCACGATAGAAGAACAGCCCCGTATTCCTGCGCGCAGGCTGTTGCTGCGTCTGCGATCCGGTGTAGAAGCGGTAGAACACGGTCTTGCCGCCAGCAGCATAGTCGATCATGCTGTTCAATGCGCTCGTCACGGTCTGCGGATCCACGTGTGTGTGATACGGAAGTAGCGATCCGATACGCGTCAGTGACAGGTTCTTTTCGTAAGTCCTATCGTCCCAGGGCAGTAGCAGTTGACTGAATCCGGCGAAGGCCGGATGACCTAAAATGTCTCCTATCGTGCTCTGAGCCGTCAGATGACCACGCGGACGTCCGGACTGCGCGTGTGCGCTCATGAGATTCATCAGTAGCGAGAGAAGCAAAGCGGTCGCGCGTGCAATCATCGCAATTCGCGTTTAACTATTGGCCGGCAAGCCTGCTGAACGACAACTGAAGCAACTTCCAGGTCCTGCCTTGTTGCAGATACACCTCAGTGACCATGAACGGATTGGTGACCTCGTTGCCGCCAACCACGGCCAGGAGACGAATCCTGCTCAAGACGATGGCCGTTGTACCAATGATCCGCACGGACACATCCTGGATATCCGCCTGCTTGTAGTGAATTGTTCCGCTCTTTATGACGTCCAGTTCCACGCTCCTCGACATATTTCCGCCCATGTGGACGAAGACGGCTTGTTCATGGAATAGAGGTTCGAGAGCATCTACATTGCGCTCTGCCATCCAAAGCCACTTTTGTTTCGACAGATCAACGATCTCCTGTTCCGTTTTCGTGCGGCTGGCAGCGAGTGATGCTGCCTGTCTGTTTTGTGCGGACGACGCCTGCACGCTGGCGATCAGCAACGAAAGTCCTAGAAGAAGTAGTTTCATTCGATCAGAGCCTCTTCTACGTGTTGTCGGTTTTGTCCAGCCCGATTGCGGCAGGCGGACCTTCACTGCGCCACTTGCAGAGCTTTCAGTTCCTTTTGTCCTCGTACGAATAGCTTGCCGTCAACCAGCGCAAGAGGCGCCCAGTTGTCGCCTGAGTCGAGAATCACGGCGCTTGTGAGCGGCTTGAACGCAGTGGGGTTCGGCTCCACGAGATACAGCTTCGTGTTACCGTCCGTCATCAGCAGCAACCCATCCGCCAGAATCAAACCACCGCGGACGAAGGGCGGGTGCTGGCCCGTTTTCCATGTGACCTGGCCGTCCATGCTCATGGCGACGAGCCCATCGCTTCGTTCGTTGATTGTGTAGTGAGAGTAGAAGTGCCCTTCGTGCAGCACCGGCGGCTGAGTGTGGGCT
>DASQLD010000506.1:0-10292 GCA_035630195.1 Bryobacteraceae bacterium | reverse complement strand
ATCGCGCAGATCGATCCTACTTCCCGCGGACCGTTCGTTGCCTTGACGGCTCATCTCGACACTGTGCTCGCGCCGAGAGCACCGGACGATATCAAACTGCTGCCGGATGGAACATTTCGCGGTCCAGGCGTCTCGGATAATGGCGCGGGACTGGCGGCTCTGATTGCGGTTGCCCGGGCGGTCAAGGTTTGTCAGAACGATATCTCTTCCGTGCTGTTCATCGCCAATGTCGGGGAGGAAGGCGAAGGGAACTTGAGCGGCATGCGGTACTTGTGCCGCCAGTCCTCACTTGCATCGAAGATTCGCGCGTTTGTTGTCTTAGACGGGCCGACAACGGACCATATCACGTGCCAAGCTCTCGCGAGCCGCAGATTTGAGATCTCCTTCTCCGGTCCGGGAGGCCATAGCTGGAGCGACTTCGGGATTGGTAATCCTGTTCACGCCCTCGGCCGTGTCATTTCGCTTTTTACCGACGATCCCGCGGCGCGCTACCCGGCGCCGCGCGCCTCGTTCAACTTCGGGACCATTGAAGGAGGATCGAGCATCAATTCCATCCCCACAGATGCGCGATCCAAAGTAGACATCCGCTCCGAGAGCGGTACGCGGATCGATGAACTCGTCGACCTGCTGACTTCGTGTGTGGACAAATCGCTTCAAATGGAGAATGAGCGAGCCAATGGCGGCCGTGTCACAGCGCGATTGAAAGAGGTCGGATCCCGTCCTGGCGGACGACTGCCCGATGATGCTCCGATCCTGCGGAATATTCGGGCGGTCGACGCTTACCTCGGGATTCGCTCCCATCTTGATTGCGCGTCTACCGATGCGAACATTCCATTGTCGATGGGTCTTCCGGCGATCTCGATTGGGGCGGGAGGGCAAGGCGGCGGCGCTCATACGCCGAGCGAGTGGTTCCATCCCGATGGCCGGGAAGTTGGATTGAAGCGGATACTGCTCACACTTTTTTCATTGCTGGACCAATGAAGCTAACCCAATGAAGCCGGCGCACCGGCTGGCCGAGCTCGGACTGGCGCTGGTTTGCCTGCTTTGGGGATCGACGTTCGTTCTTGTGAAGAACGCATTGGATGATATTTCACCAGTGTTGTTCATTGGCATTCGATTTTCCATTGCGACGATTGTGCTCGGTGGAGTTTATGCGATGCGTCGTAAGCCCGGCAAAGTGACGTGGCGTGGTGGCTTGGTCGCGGGGTTGTTTCTGTTCATCGGCTACTTCCTGCAAACCGTCGGATTGCGTTATACGACGCCGGCAAAATCGGGATTCATCACGGGGCTGTACATCGTGCTGGTACCTTTGCTGCTCGCTGCCGTCTATCGAAAAGCACCGGGATTGTCGGAGTGGATCGGCGTCGTACTCGCAACCATCGGTATGGGGCTCCTGACACTGAGCACGACTAAGTTTGAAGTCGGCTACGGAGAGGCGCTGACCGTGGGCTGTGCGCTCGCTTTTGCGGTTCATATTCTTTTGTTAGGCCACTACTCGAAGACGATGCCGACTGAGTGGTTGACGTTGTTGCAGGTCGGGACATGCGCTGTTGTCGGGCTGGCGACATTCCCAGTGATCGAGGATCCGTTGGTGCGATGGAAACCGGACGTCATCATTGCGCTGACCGTGACATCCCTACTGGCGACTGCGCTGGCCTTTTACGTGCAGACTTGGGGTCAGAAATATACAACGCCGACACGTGCAGCGCTGATTTTCTCACTGGAACCGGTTTTTGCGTGGTTGACTTCTTATGTGTTTGAGAACGAGGTGCTTACGAGGCAGGCATTTGCGGGCGCGGCGTGTATTCTGGCGGGAATTCTCGTCGTGGAGTTGAAGCCTCTCGATCGCCGTGATTCGGCTGCGATTTAGTGCTGCGACGGGCCACGTGTGGCATTTTACGTACATCTTGCAAGCTCGCGCTACCAATTCGCCAGTAAGTCTCTATAATTATAGGAAGGCCTTTCCTCTTATGGGTTTCTTTGACAAGGTACGGCAGCAGAAATTGCTCACGATGAGCCTGTTGCTCTTCACGCTATCGATTGGGATTTTGATTGGCACGCTGGTTACGACGGGCGTGAATGCCGCGAAGTCCCAGATTGCAGCTCCCGATGCCACACCGCTGACAATTCCAGTCGCGGTCAAGACGCCGGGAAATCAATTTGTCGAGCTTGCCAAGCGCATGGAGGGCTCGGTTGTGAACATCAGTACCGAGTACACACCAAAGGCCGCGTCACGGCGCCGAAGCCCACAAGTCGCGCCCGACGACGAAGAAGAAGAGGAAGGCTCGGACCTGTTGCGCCGTTTCTTCGGCAATCGCCCTCCCGAGGGGGCTCTGCCGCCACGTGCGTTCCGCCGATCCGCGACGGGGTCAGGCTTCATCGTCGATCGCGCCGGGTACATTTTGACGAATCATCATGTCATTGAAAAGGCAGACGCGATCAAGGTCAAGATTCCAAACGATTCGGACGAATATCGTGCAAAGTTGATCGGCTACGATCTCGAAACCGATCTCGCAGTGATTAAGATTGACGCCAAGAAAGCGCTGACAGCGGCGAAGGTCGGCAATTCGGACGGGGTTCAGGTAGGCGATTGGGCGATCGCGATTGGATCGCCATTCGGACTGGAAGCGACAGTCACTGCGGGTATCGTGAGCGCAACCGGACGCGATATCGATGGCGCGCAACAGTTCCAGCGCTTCATTCAAACGGATGCCGCGATCAATCCCGGCAACAGCGGCGGCCCGCTTCTGAATATCAACGGTGAAGTTATCGGTATCAACACCGCGATTGCGACACAGAGCGGCGGTTATCAGGGTGTTGGTTTTGCGCTGCCGGTAAACACTGCCGCAGCCGTGTACAACTCGATTATTCGCAGCGGCAAGATGTCACGCGGCTCGATCGGCATCCAGTTCAACAAGTATGACAACCGGCCCGAACTCATGAAGGGTCTTGGCCTGACCGGTGGAGTGATCGTCGAGAAAGTTACCTCGGGCGGTCCGGCGGATAAGGGCGGCATGAAGGCGGAAGACGTAATCGTCGCCTTTAATGGCAAGTCCGTGAAGGATGGAGATGACCTCGTCAACCGTGTGTCGACTACACCGATTGGCCAGGAAGCCGTGGTTACCGTGGACCGGGCAGGCAAGAAGGTCGATTTGAAAGTTACAATCGCCGACCGTGAGGAACAGCTTGCTGCCGCAGACGACCCTCGCTATAGCCGTCGTGAGGATCCCGAGGTTTCGGGCAAGAACGATGTGAAGTCTGCGCGCTTCGGTATCTCATTGCGCCCGGCGAACGATGCTGAGAAGCAATCGGCAGAGATTGGGGAGCGCGGCGGTGTGGTCGTTACGCAAGTCCAGGAAGGGTCGTTTGCGGAAGAGATCGGACTGATGGAGAAAGATATCATCGTGTCGATCAACCGGCAGCCAGTTGGTTCGGCTGACGATGTGCGCGGTTTGCAGGCAAAGCTGAAGGCGGGCGATGCGGTGGCGTTTCGAATCATGCGTCCGCTTCCGGGCGGCCGATCGGGTCGGACTGCTCCTGCTCCCGGTCCTCAGTACTCAGGTCAATATATCGCCGGAACATTACCGGCGGAGTAGTGACGATTAAAAAAAATCGGCCGCAGCCTTTCAACGCTGCCCCGCTTCATTCTTCAGGGGCCTTTGTGCTTGAGAGTGCGGTGTTGCTCCGTATTCGGGTTCTTGCGTGAGATACAGGTTTAGATAGGCTTCGGCCCGTTGGAGTTCTTTTCTGTCGCGAAGGAGTCTGCGGGCTGTGATGAGGTAGGGTTCGAGGTTGTCTGGGACTCGCTTCTGACCTTCGCGTAAGACCGAGTCCATCTCATTCCAGCGTTCTGCCGCAGCATATCGAACTGATAGAAATCCGTAGCCTTCCTGGCGGTCGGGAAAGTTCGCGATGAGTTGGCGCGCGCGGCGCTCCACTTCCTCCATGTTCTTGTCGTCAGTAAGCAGCGCGTCCAGATAAGTTGTCTGGGCTTCGTAGTTTTTTGGGTTGGCATCGGCGGCGCTGCGGTAGAGGTCGGCTACGTTTGCTTTTGAATTTTCTTCGCGCGTGAGTCGGGCTTTGGCCAGGAAGCCGTTCGATGGATCGTACTTGGAAATGGCATCCGGGATGGCTCGGGCGCGCGTTTTGTCGCCTCCGAATAATCCAGGGGCTTTGAGCAGATAGAGCATCAGGACCAGGTTCGCTTGATAGTGACGTGGGTCGAGGGCAAGGGCGGCTTCGAGCTCGGCGCGGCATCGTTTGGCGAGCCCGAGTTGGCGGAACACCGAAGCCTTTTGCGCCTGCGATCCGACTACGTTGGCCAAGTGGCTGTGATATTCGGCTTCCTTGGGATTGAGGGACGCGGCCTTTTCGGCGGAAGGAAGCGCTCGATCGAGATCGCCTGCCCTGTAGAGCGCGAGGGAAACGGCGTAATGCGCTTCGCTATCGTCGCTGTTTGATTTGAGGCGCTGCTCGGCTATCGATTTTGCTCTGCGGTAATGGCCGCTCTCGAGAAGGCTGCGTAGGTCGGACTGGGCTGCTAGTGAGAGTACAGTCGCGCTGACTGCGAGGACGAATCGCATCTATCACTCATAGCGTAAGGCCTGCATGGGATCGACGCGCATCGCTCGTCTTGCGGGCACGTAGATTGCAAAGGCTGCGATGGCAGCGAGGATGACTGGGGCGGCGAGGAACGTCTTCAAATCCGTTGTCGATACATTATAGAGAAGCGTGCTGAGAAGGCGCGCCATTGAAACCGCGCCGATGACCCCGATTACCACACCGAGGCCGATGAGCATGCCGCCTTGTCCGAAGACAAGTCGAAGGACGTCATTCGATCGGGCTCCCAAGGCCATGCGGATGCCGATTTCCTGAGTACGCTGTGTGACCGAATACGAGATTACTCCGTAGATGCCTATGGCCGAAAGAAGGAGAGCAACGGCTGCGAAGATGCCGAACAGGATTGTCGAGAGGCGCTTGGTTGTCATGCTGCGTTCAACGTATTCCCGCATGGGCGCCTGATTGTACAGCGGCACATCGCGATCGATAGTAGCTATAGCATTTCGCAGAGCGCTCGACACCATCGCGGGATCGCCTGCGGTTCGAACCGCTAGACTGAACACCGGCGCCGCGGACTGAGCAAACGGAACGTATGTTTGAATGCGCGACTCTTGATCAAGCCCGTAGTGTTTTACATGTCCGACAACACCCACGATTTCGAACGTCGTGAGATTATCCAAGGGGCCGGAGTATAGCTTCTTGCCAACCGCGCTCTGACCAGGGAAGTATTTCTTGGCGAGTGTTTCATCGACGATGGCAATCTTTCGGGATTGCTCGCGATCGTGCTCAGTGAAGATCCGGCCATCGATTATTCGAATGCCTAACGTACTGAAGTAATCGGGCGAGATACGGAGATAATCCGTCATCACGCGATCATGCTGGCCTCTTGGCTGACCTTCGATGAAGATGCTGGTTTGGTTGGCGTTCAACAACGGCAAGAACGTCGTGATGGCGGCTTTTTCGACTCCCGGCAGTTGGCGAGCATTTTCGAGAAGCCCGTTGGCGAACGTCAATTGTTGAGCTGGTTCCTTATAGTTCTCGCCTCGCAACGCTATGGTCGCGGTCGCGACGCGTGATGCGTCCAGGCCGGGAGACGCATGCGACATCTGCACGAAGCTCTGAATCATGAGTCCGGCGCCGACGAGCAGGATGACGGATAGAGCGACCTCACCGACAATCAGGACATTTCGCCATCGCTGCCGGGACTCCGATCCTGTATTTCGTTTGCCGCCTTCCTTTACCGTTTCATGTACATTCGCATTTGAGGCTTGCATCGCGGGGACCAGCCCGAACAACAGGCCGGTGAGAAGCGAAACGACGAAGGTAAATGTGAGCACCCGCCCATCGATCGCGATTTCGTTGAGCCGTGGTGTCGTAGCAGGGATCAGCGACTTCAGCGCATCTACGCCCCAGTAGGCGATCAACAGGCCAATCGCTCCGCTGAATAACGCGAGCAACACGCTCTCGGTCAGCAACTGGCGGACGATATCTCCGCGGCCAGCGCCAAGCGCAGAACGAAGGGCGATCTCATGGGAACGCGAACTGGCGCGCGCGAGAAGCAAGTTCGAAACATTGGCGCAAGCGATCAGCAAAACGAACCCAACCGCGCCGAGTACGACAAACCCGGCGTCGCGCATGCCTGTACCAACAGCTTGCACCTGCAACAGACCTAAGCCGATAGATTGCAGCTTGTTCGTGTCCGGATACTGACGCGCGAGGTTCGCCGCGACTCTACCCATGTCTTCCCGCGCTTGCTCGACGGTCACATGCGGCAGTAATCGCGCTACGACGTAGATCCCGGGATGATTACCGCGATCCTTAACGCCTGGACGATCGGAGATCCTGGCGAGTGGCGTCCACACTTCGGTTTGTGTGGTGGAGATCGGGTAATTGAACCTCGCCGGCATCACACCGATGATCGTAAACAGTTCTGAGCTAAGCCGCATTTGCTTGCCGATCACCGCACGATCACGGCCGAAGCGCCTTTCCCACAAGCTGTCGCTAATGACAATCAAGTTCGACCCGACACGGTCTTCTTCGGCAGTAAACGTACGCCCAAGAATTGGCCTGGCACGCAAAACATCGAAGAACTCGTGAGAGACATTCGAGCCGCGCAGCCGTTCCGGTTGCTCAATTCCGGTAAGAATGAAGCTTTCGGGCTGGACCGCGGCCATGTTCTCGAAGGAGCGCTGCTGTTGGCGCCAGTCGGTGAAGTTGAGGTAGGCGACGGAGATGAAGTCCATCTGCGGCTGCCGCTCCCACAGAAAGGCGAGACGCGAGGACTCGGGGTAAGGCAGGGGCTTTAGTACGATGCCATCGACCACAGTGAAGATTGCGGTATTGGCTCCGATGCCAAGCGCCAGGGCTAGGATGGCGATCACGGAAAAGCTTGGATTGCGCGCCATGATGCGCAATGCGAAGCGAATGTTCTTTAAGACTTGATCCACCTTACGCTCCGCGCTTAAGCGCAATCGTTCCGTTGACTGTGTTGAGAACGAGACGGCTACCGCCGCCGCCGATCCGGCCGATGACTTCCTGATCGGTTACTTTGCCGCGCGCGTTGAAGTCGGTGACGATCTTTCCGTTTTTGGTCGCGGCTTCGAGGGCTGCGTTCGCGGTAGAGGGTAAAACGAGGGTGATCCCGCCGTTCACCGTAGTGAGCTCTGCAGGCTTCGACCAGAAAGGTTTGAGCAATGATGCAGTAATCGAGCCATTGACCGTTTTTGCCTGTACGGTGCCGGTGGTGGTTACGCGGACTTGCCCATTCACGGTGTAGGCCTGGACATCGCTTTTGAGGGCGTTGGCTTCGACTCCGCCATTGACCGTGCTGCCGAGAAAGTTGACGCCTTCGGGAACACGGACGACGAAATTCACACGCGCTCCCGGACCAGTGTCACCGAGCGGTCGGCAAATCTTCTCGCCCGGAAACACGCTGCAGACCGTCACGCCATTTTGGTGACGCATAAATTGCACCTGAACTCCGGATTCAACATCCGCCTCAACCTCGACCTCCCCGGAAGTGGATGGCATCGCCCGTACGTTCCCGTTGATGCCTCGAATTTCGATGAAGGAGCCTCGGGCGATGGGTCCGTGCCATTCGAAGTCGCGCTGCTGTGCCATGGCGACGCAAGCTGTGAGGGCGAGCAAAACGGGAATACGCACTGTGTCTCCTGTCAGGCCTGGCGGACTGCCTCTGTCGCCATGGGATTCTCGATCCAGCCATCGACGATCTGAATTATGCGGTTTCCAAACTCGGCATTACGCTCCGAGTGCGTTACCTGGACGATTGTGACGCCTTCGTCGTTCAAGCGCTTGAATGTCTCCATAATCTCTTTCGCCTGGCTCGAGTGAAGGTTCCCGGTCGGCTCATCGGCGAGAATCAGCTTCGGGTTCGCGACCAAGGCGCGCGCAACGCCGACAAGTTGCTGCTGGCCGCCCGAAAGCTGACTGGGGTAGAGATCTTTCTTGCCCACCATCTGAAAGCGGTCGAGGATGTCGCAGACGACGCTCTCGCGATCCTGCTTTCGGAGATTGCGATACGACAATGGAAGCTCGAGGTTTTCGTAGACTGTCATGTCGTCCAGCAGATGGTAGCTCTGAAAGACAAATCCGATGTTGCGTTTCTGCAATTCGGAGCGATTGCCCTTGCTGAGTTTATGAACCGGCTGCTCATTGAACCAGTACTCCCCGGTCCACGCGCTGTCGTGCATCCCGATGACATGAAGAAGCGTCGATTTACCGGCGCCGGACGGCCCCATAATGGAGACGAACTCCCCTTCTTTGATATCGAGAGAGACGCGACGTAGCACGAAGGTACGCGTGGGGCCGTGTTGAAACGACTTCTCCACATTGCGGAGAGAGATCATGCAGAAATGCGCTCCTCTTCAACGATACGCCCGTCAAACAAATGAATGGAACGGCCGGCGTAGCGAGCGTAGCGCGGATCGTGGGTCACCATGCAAATCGTGGCTCCCGAACGATGCAGATCGCGCAGCAGTTCCATAACAGCTTCTCCGTTTGCCGAATCGAGGTTTCCGGTCGGCTCATCGGCGAGAAGGATTGCCGGATCTCCGGCAAGCGCACGCGCCACCGCGACACGCTGCTGCTGACCACCGGATAGTTGCGAAGGATAGTGCTTGACGCGGTGCGACATCCCGACGCGTTCGAGCGCGTGGTGCACCTTCTGCTTGCGCTCGGACGAAGGCATACCACGATACGTGAGCGGAAGCTCCACATTCTCATAGACGGTGAGATCGCCGATGAGATTAAACGCCTGGAAGATAAAGCCGATCTCGCGGTTGCGAATGCGAGCTCGCTCCGACATTTTCAAATCGTGCACAGGACGACCGTTGAGGAGAAACGTTCCATCTGTTGGCGTGTCGAGCAACCCTAGTATCGCCAGCAGCGTCGACTTACCGCAGCCAGACGGTCCTGAAATCGATACGTATTCTCCACGCCGAAGTTCCATGTGGATTCCAGCCAGGGCGTGGGTCTCGACCTCGTCGGTCACAAAGACCTTGGTCACACCCTCCATGTGCAGTAAGGATTCGTTCGGGCTCATGCTTTCTTAAGTTCTCCTAATTGAGGCGGATCCGATTATGGCCATCCATCGCCGACATGTCGGAGAGGAGGACGCGGTCGCCTACCTTCAGTCCTTCGAGGATTTCGATTGTTGCAACAGAACCACGGCCGAGTTTCACCGGCACGCGAACCGCTTCTTTTCCATCAGCCTCCAGCTTGAACAGCGAGATAGTGCTATGGGGCTGACCTAAGACTGGGCGATTGACAAAAACAACATCCGCCAGCCGTTCAATTTCAACGGAACCATCCACGCTCAGGTCGGGCCGGGCGCCGGAGGGCAGTTCGCCTTCAAGATGGACATCTACAGTAACGGTGCCGTTCAGAACGGCCGGATCGATGCGACTAACTTTTCCCGGTATTATGCCGTTCCGGGTATCCACCGTCACTGTCTGGCCCAACAGAATGTCCTTCGCCTGCGTTTCCGGTATCTTCAACTCTGCTTTCAATTTCGACGGCTGCGCGATCTTGGCGAGCACCGCGCCGGGAATCAGACGCTGACCGACCTCGACCGGAAGTTGTTGCAGCACACCCTGAGCGCCAGCTCTGACGATTAACTGCTCCACCTGCGCCTTCTTCAACTGCCAAGCGGCGCGCAGCTTGTCGATCTGGACGCGCTGCGCAGCCAACTGTGCCTGAACGGACTCGTCGCTGATCTCAACCTTCTGCTTCTCGATAGACGACCGGTTTGCGAGTTCGTCCGCAATCGCTTTCGTAGTTTTTAGATTTATCTCTGAAGTTAACCCTGCATCCCCTAGTCGTTGTTCAAGATCGGCTTTCAATTTCGCTTGAACGTAATCGGACTGAACTTTAGCGGCGACCGATTGCTGTTCGAGTTTCTGACTTTGCAGGCGAACCCGGAGATCGGTGTAGGTGGCCTCGGCGGATTTCATCAGCCACTCGGCGTCCTGTGCGGCCAGTTCGAGTTCAGGATTGCTGAGTTCGAGGAGCACCGTGTTGGCGGTGACGAGCGCGCCGGGACGGGCGGCGATCCTGTCAACGCGGCCGTCGGTCTGAGCGGCAATGAATAGAATCTCTTCGGGTACGAGGGTGCCTATACCGCGGACGTCCCGTAGCATTGGTCCGCGTCGTACAGTGTCGGGCCAAACAGTGGCAGCGTCGACCTCGGGCGCTGCAGGTTTCATGCGGTTGAT
>DASQLD010000505.1:0-14678 GCA_035630195.1 Bryobacteraceae bacterium | reverse complement strand
GACAAGCCCGCCGAGCTCGAAAAACTCATCGCCTTGAAACGCTATCTGAAAGTATTCGTCAAGATATCTCACACTTGGTCGCTGTCGAAACAGCCTTACCCCTGGCTCGATGCGCAAGAGCATGTGAAGCGCCTTCATGCTGCGTTCGGACCGCAGCGGCTGATGTGGGGCACGGATTGGCCGGTGTCAAAGAAGGAGACCGAGTATGCCAGGACTCTCAGCGTTGTCCGCGATGAGATGAAGTTTCTCAACGAAGACGACAAAAGCTGGCTGCTCAGCAAAACTGTTGAGCGAGTCTGGCCATTCCCGGCGTAGCTGTCCTACGCCGCGAAAACTTCCTGCCCGCCAACGATCGTCTGTAAGACATCGATCGCATGGGTCTGGTTGTCGTAACGGAATATTACGAAGTCAGCCCGATCGCCCGCAGCCAATCCCCGCTGCCGCCCCGCGATTCGTCCGACACGCGCCGGATTACGGGTCGCCATCGAGATGGCTTCAACCAAGGAGATGCCGGCCATTCGCATCACGTTTGTAATTGCCCGGTCCATCCGCAATGATGAGCCTGCCAGACGTGTCTGGCCTGCAAGCACGACGCGCCCGTCCTGCGTGAGTTCGACATCCTGACCGCCCAGGCGGTAGATGCCGGGAGTCGCCATTGCCGGCATGGAAGCATCCGTCACCAAAACGGAACGCGTAACACCCTTGGCTCGAATCGCAACCTTTAAGAACGCTTCGCCGATGTGGATTCCATCAACAATCAATCCGGCGGCCAGTCGATCTTCAGCCAATTGATCCCAAAGATAGTTCGGATGCCGCTGCATGACACCGTGAGCGCCGTTGCCGATGTGTGTGGACATGGTTGCGCCTGCGCGCACCGCAGCTTGGATCTGTTACGAGTTCGCTTTCGTGTGTCCGATGCTTACGACAACTCCGTCGTCGACCAGCGTCTCGATATACCGAGGCGCTTCAGGCCACTCCGGGGATAAGGTCACTAATCGCACGAGACCGCCGGTCGCGTCCTGCCAGCGGCGATACTCCTCCACGTCAGGAGCCCGGACACACTCTACGGGATGCGCTCCCCGCGGACCTTCGTCAGGGCAGATATGCGGACCCTCGACATGGAAACCTTCCATCGAGCCGCCCTTCGCCAGTTCACTCTTCGCTCGCGCCAAATTACGAAGCGAACCCACCATACGGTCGGGAGAGCCTGTAATCACGGTTGGGTAAAAGCGCCCAGTGCCAGTCGAATGAATGACATCGATCGAACGCGCAATCTCTTCAACGGGAGTATCGGGCGAGTTGTAGTCAACCGCTGCGTATCCATTGACTTGAAGATCGATCCACGCCGGGGTGATGTACAACGGATCCGCTGGGGTGTCGATTAGCGTGTCGACCGCGTTAATGATGGAGTCGTATTCGATCTCCAGATAAGATCCGCTCGAGGGATCGAGGCCAAAACATTTCATAAGGGTGCTGATTTATACACAGGATATATACAGGTGGTTCCTGCTAACGCACTGTATTCACTACCATTATTGCTGTTGAAAAGGCCGGAGGAACCGTCCGATTTCCCTGGACGAACACCGCCGGCCCTGTTACAAATGACAAAGATCCTTATGACGGGCGTGTGAACGGTAGATCTCGGGGGAGGTGACCGTAGAGCGCGCCCGATTGGATCCGTTTGCTACTTCTGAACTCCCGCGAACTCCCGAGACTTCACTGGTGTCAGCCAGCCGAATCGGTCCGCGGCAGTACCGTTCACGATCCCGAAGAACTCCTTTTGGAGCCGCTCCGTGATCGGTCCCCGATTACCAGAGCCCACCGTGACCCGATCAACCGACCGGATCGGCGTAATCTCGGCCGCCGTTCCGGTGAAGAAAACCTCATCCGCGATATACAGCAGCTCACGCGGAATGATCGCTTCGACCAGCGGGATGTCCAATGATTGAGCGATTTTAATTATCGAATCGCGGGTGATCCCAGGTAGCACCGACGCTCCCAGAGGTGGCGTTAACAACTTGCCATCTCGAATCACGAAGATGTTCTCGCCGGACCCTTCGCTTATGTAGCCTTGTTGATCGAGCGCGATCCCCTCGGCATATCCATTCGCGTCCGCTTCCATGCGGATCAACTGAGAGTTCATGTAATTCGCGCCGGCTTTGGCGAGGGCAGGCAAGGTGTTCGGCGCAATCCGGTTCCAGCTCGAAATGCAGACATCGACGCCCGAACTCAGCGCTTCGTCACCGAGATATTTTCCCCATTCCCAGCAAGCCATGTAAGTCTCTACGGGATTTTTTCCCGGCAATACGCCCATTGTTCCGTAGCCACGAAGGATGATCGGCCGGATGTAACAGGATGCGAGGTTATTCTCGCGTACGAGTTCGACGGCTGCTTCGCTAAGCTCTTCTACCGAGTGGGGTACTTCCATGCGGTAAATCTTGGCGGAATCGATCATACGGCGCATGTGCTCGGGAAGGCGGAAGATTGCGGGACCGCTTTGGGTCTCGTAGCATCGAATGCCCTCAAACACCGAGCTGCCGTAACTTACAACATGCGACAGAACGTGGATCTTGGCGTCGTTCCACGCGATGAACTGGCCGTTATGCCAGATTCTGGGGGTGGGCGTCATACCCTTAGCATAACTTAATCCCCGTATTGAAACGGCTTATAACGTGCTGGCATCTGTACAAGGGGAGGCGAACGTGGTGAAAACATGGAAGTCGTTTCTGGTCCTCGCGCTTGTATCGCTGAGCGTCGCAGCAGAGGGTCCAAAAGAAGTTAAGCCGGGCTGGAATCTGTTCTCCAAGGAGCAGGACATTCAACTCGGACGCGAGGCCGCTGCGCAAGTTGAGCGACAGATGCCGGTGGTCCGCGACGAGCAATTACAAAGCTACGTTGAGAGCATCGGAAGAAAGCTTGTCAGCACTGGTTTGGCGGGAGACTACCCGTACACGTTCAAGGTTATCAACGACAAGAGCATCAACGCGTTCGCTCTTCCTGGAGGCCCCACTTTCGTCCACACGGGACTGATCGCCGCAGCCGACAATGAGGCGCAACTGGCGGGTGTCATGGGACACGAAATCGCGCACGTGGCGTTGCGACATGGTACGAACCAGGCATCGAAGGCGAACCTTATACAGCTTCCGGCAATGCTAGCGGGCGCAATCGTAGGGAACGGCTCAATGATGGGGCAACTGGCGCAACTCGGGATTGGTCTTGGCGCGAATTCGGTTCTCTTGAAGTATTCGCGCAATGCTGAGAGCGACGCCGACATCCTTGGCGCTCGTATGATGGCGAAAGCTGGATACAACCCGGTGGAAGCCGCCCGTTTCTTCGAGAAACTGGAAGCGCAGGGCGGCCGCGGAGGCCCTCAGTTTCTCCAGTCCCACCCGAACCCTGGTAACCGCATGAAGGCGATCCAGGAGGAAATCCAGTATCTGCCGCGCTCGAATTACTCTACTGGCAGTACGGCGTCCTTCGAACGTATTCAGGCGAGAGTAAGCGCTCTACCAGCGGCGCCCACCAACAGAGCCGGTCAAACTGGAGCCGTCGGGACCGGTGATCCTCGCCCATCGGGCGGCATGCGTGAATATCGCAACAGCGCCTTCTCCGTCTCCTATCCGGGCAACTGGGAGACGTTCGGCGATAACAACAGCGCCATGGTGACGATCGCTCCGCGTTCAGGGCTGATTCAGGACTCCGGTGGAGGCGTTGGCATCGCCTACGGTGTAATGGTCAGCTTCACTAGCCCTCACGGCAGAGGCAATCTGCGTCAGGACACTTCTGACCTTATCGCGCAATTGGCCCAGTCGAATCCATCTATGCAGACGGGCGGCAATCAGAAGAGTGTTCGAATCGGCGGAGTGAGCGGTTTGGTCACAACACTCTACAATCAATCACCTATGGGTGGCCGTGAGATCAACATGCTTGTTACGGCGCAACGTCCGGAAGGTCTGTTCTACATGATCTTTATCGGTCCGGAGAAGGATTTCCGGCAACTCCAGCCCGTCTACGAGCAGATGCTGCAGTCGGTTCGATTCGATAGCCGATAATCCGGATTTGATGATCCGATATGAAGCGGTCCTTTTTGATTTCGATGGAGTAGTCGTCGATAGCGAGCCAGTGCATTACGAGTGCTGGCTCGATATCCTCAAATCCATTGGCATTGAGCTCGACTGGAAAAGCTATAGCGAAAATTGCATCGGGATTACGGATCGGGCGATGCTCGCCTACCTTTGTTCCAGAACCGATCCGCCTTTCGACATCGAGACTCTTGCGCTCGAATATCCGCGTAAGAAAGAGCTGTTCCGCAATCGCATGGGCGCCATTGGTGTTCCCGGCGAAATACGCGAGCTTTTCGAAGAGCTACGACCCGACTACAAGTTAGCGGTGGTCACCTCCAGCAATATTCGTGAAGTGGAATCCATCCTGGATGGAGCCGGAATCACACCACTCCTGGATACCGTTGTTCATGGAGGGGAAGTCGCGCGACACAAACCTGCCCCCGATCCGTACTTACTTGCGATGGAACGACTAAACGTCAAATCGGCAATTGCCGTTGAGGATTCTGTTGCCGGAGTTGCTTCAGCAAGAGCTGCCGGTCTCGATGTAGTTGTTATCCCCGCGGCGAATGAAGTCTGCTCACTTGTCCGTGCCGCGCTGAAGTAGTCTAGCTGGTAGCATTTCCGCTTACCAGTTGCGGACTTTCCTTGCGATATAGGCGGACGAATACGATTCGGATGATGGCCAGTATCGGCACGGAGAGGAACATTCCCCACAATCCCCCGAGCGATTGTCCTGCAAAAGCCCCAAACAATACGAGTAATGGATGTAGCTGTACGCCACTACTCATCAGATAGGGTTGTAGCGCATAGTCCTGAAACATTCGGTAGGCGACAAAGAAGATTACGATCCACCAGATATGCGGAAAACCCGTGAAAATGGCAATACTCAGTATTAGCAGAGTGCCGATCAGCGGCCCGAAAACGGGTATAAACTCCAGTGGCGCCGCCAAGACGGACACCAGCAAGGCATAGGGCAAACCAATTGCCTCGAAGAAGATAACATAAACGACGGAAGTCAAGACAGAAAGGATAACGAGTGATCGCATGTACTGCGCGATCATTACGTGAATGTCCTCCAGCACGGCGTTGATAACCGGCCGATTGTTGACATCGAAGAAACCCAAAAAAGTCCGCCGCAGATCGGCGGAATCCTTCATAAACAGAAAGGTCAAAATCGGGACAATGATGATGAACATCAAACTGCCGGCGAGGCCCAGAATCCCCCCGAGCGCCTGCTGTAGTAGCGGACCGATTCTCCCTGCCGCCGCGTCAAGCTGAACGCGAAGCGCATCCAATACACGCAAGCGCGCCGGTTCCAACCACGTTGGCAGCGGTAGAGCGGCGAAATCCTTATGCTTCTCAATTAATGCCGGCAGGCGTTCGACAAGACTTGACGCTTGCTGCGCCAGCGATCCTCCCAGCCAGACGCCAAATGAAATCAGGATAGCTAGAAGAGAGACGTACACTACCGCGAGGGACACGGTCTTTGAGACGCTTCCGGGTCCAACACGGCACACGAATTGGACGAGCGGCGTCAGCATGTAGGCGAAGAAAAATGCCGCGACGAAAATCATGATGCCCTCACGGGCCAGATAAATCAGGAACAGAGTAAGAACGAAAAGAAATACTGTCCAGATGATCCTCGCCGCCCGCCAATCGATCCCAAGCATTACTTCATTAGACGCCACATTAGACTAACTAGAAAGATTATGCGCGAATTGGTGGAACAGCTTCAGACGATCGAAGACAAGCTTCGGCAGGGCGGCGGCGCGGCTAAGGTCGATAAGCAGCATCGAGACGGAAAGCTCACCGCGCGGGAACGAATCGCCAAACTGATTGATCCTGGATCGATGTTTCTCGAGATCGGACTTCTGATCGCCTATGATCGCTATGACGGTCAAGCTCCGGCGGCAGGAGTGGTGACAGGTCTGGCGAGAATCGAAGATCGGCCCGCGGTGATCGTCGCGAACGATGCAACGGTGAAAGCCGGCGCATGGTGGCCTGAAACGATCACGAAAATTTTGCGGGCGCAGGAGATCGCGATGCGCAATCGTCTGCCGATTGTCTATCTGGTCGATTCCGCCGGTGTTAACCTCCCCCTGCAGGACGGCATCTTCCCCGGCCAGTACGGCGCTGCTCGCATCTTCTATTACAACTCTCTAATGCGACGCAAGATGCATGTGCCGCAGATCTCCGCAGTGATGGGGCCATGCATTGCCGGTGGCGCCTATCTACCCGCTCTAAGTGACGTGATCATCATGGTGGAGCGCGTTAGCTTCATGGGTCTTGGCGGTCCGAATCTTGTTAAGGGGGCAGTCGGACAATCTATCGATGCCGAGTCGCTTGGCGGCGAGAGCACGCATACGCGTATCAGCGGAGTGGCGCACTACTCGGCGAAAGACGATCCGGATTGTCTGACCATCATTCGGAGGCTTTTTCGCGATCTTCGGAAACCCGTCTCCCGACCGAGCGGCGTGCCGCCTACGAAGCAGCCAGACGATCTCTACAATTTGCTTCCCGCAAATCATCGCGCTTCCTATGAAGTAACCGAGGTGCTTTCACGCATCCTAGATTCAGAAGATTTCCTCGAGTTTCAGCCTGAATATGCCAGCGAAATGCTCTGCGCAAATGCGCGATTGTCGGGCTACCCGATCGCGCTGATTGCAAACCGGCGAGGCTTTCTCAAAACAACTTCCGGTCCCCGCATCGGTGGGATCGTTTACACGGAATCGGCGCGCAAGGTCGCCTACTTCGTGGAGAGAGCCGAACGCCATAAGACTCCGATCATCTACATTCAGGACGTGTCAGGCTTTATGGTCGGCGCAGAAGCCGAAGCAAGCGGAATCATTCGAGCCGGAGCCGAAATGGTCGAGACGATGGCATGCGCAACCGTGCCCAAGATCGTTTTGACAATCAACCATGCGAGCGGCGCCGGCTACTATGCCATGGCGGGCCAGGGCTTCGATCCCCACTTCACATTCGCGTGGCCGACGGCCCGCATTGGTGTGATGGAAGGTGATTCGGCCGTGAAGGCGGTTCACGGCCCAGAGCTCGACAAGCTACAGAAGGAAGGCAGTCCCATACCGGAAGATTTGCAGCGCCGAATCGAAAAGACTCGCGCCGATTACGAAGAATGGCTCGATGCCAAACATGCGGCGGCCCGCGGGCACGTCGACGCGCTCATCGATCCGCTCGAGACACGTCGCATTTTGACGTTTGCGCTAGAAGCAGTCAGCTTTTCAAATCATCGTGAGCATCTGATATTAGAGCAGATGGGATAGTTTGAGCGCATGCTCTTGTATTGGATACCGGCGAACAAATACGAAAACGATCCCGCGCCGGAATCCCCGGGCGCCGTGAATGGAGTTGGCGCGCTCGCTACGGCCTGAAGTACGTCATAGCCTATCGAAGCGACTAAAGCGGCCGATTCGACGAATCAAATAATTCGCCCGTAATCTCGTCCTGCACCCCAATCCGCAAGGGCCGCTCTTCAGGTGCCGCTCTTCTTATGCCCGCTACTCTTCCGGTTTTGTTCCTTTTTCCCGGACCCTTTGGAGCGGCCGCCTTGGTCACCTCCACTGCCCTGGACTTTGTTGTCGGCTTCAGGTTTTTTCTTTGATGGCATCGCTTCCTCTTATCAAAAAGCAAAATGGATCGTGGTCAGTACGAATTGGACAAAGCCGATAGACTTATCGCGAAACTTCGGAAGCAAGCTTCGAAATTGCGCGACGAGCGGATGGGCGGATCATCTCCCACACCATGCGAGCAGTCTGTTGCTCTTCGCTTTGAATATCTCGCGCGAGTTGCGCTGTCACTTGATCACCCGCGCTCTCCGCTACCGTCGCTAGCGATTCGTACATAGCGACCTCACTGTGCTCCACGGCATAAGCGATCATCAGGTTCTGTGTCGTGCGTTCCGCTTCATCATGTCCCATTGAAGCTGTCTTGGGTGCGAAGTTGAACATGTGCGCCATGAAGCTCTTCACGGTCGATGGGCTGTCACCCAGATCGCGTAGGCGTGCCTCCAGGCGCTCCCGTTGCAATCGCGTCTCTTGCGCATGTCGCGCGAAGAGCTGGCGCGCAGAGGCATCATCACCTTCTTTCGCAAAGCCTTCAAGTTGGCTTTCAAAACTACTTTCCGCCGCAATTGCGTCTTTTAGATATCTTTTAATCACATCACTGATGGTGTCAGTTGCCATATAGCGTCTCCTTACGGGAGTGAGACTCCACTCGCTCAAAAGTGTTCTATGGATCACAGTGATGCGCGAATGTCGCGCTAGGCGCGTCCTCGCGAGCAGGGTGGTTCGAACCGCATGTTCAACTTCCAGCGGTGTGGCGTCACGGACCTAATCCCGTGAACACTCTTCTCGCTGGTGTCGCTTCTGAGAATTCCAGATACGTGCTGTTCTCAACCGCGTCCACACATTCAGGGAATCGCCATGTCTCGTGCCCAGCTGTTTACACCGTTTCGCGTCGGCAAATTTGAGCTGCGGAACCGGATCATCATCGCTCCGATGTGCCAGTACTCCGCCGAAAACGGATGCGCCACGGATTGGCATTTGATCCATCTCGGACATCTCGCGCTGTCAGGCGCGGCATTGCTCACCATTGAAGCCACGGCTGTGGCGCCCGAAGGGCGCATCTCGCCTCGTGACCTTGGGTTGTGGTCCGATGAGACGGAGGCTGCGCTTGCGCGCACACTTGCCAGCATCCGGCGCTGGTCGGACATGCCGATTGCGATTCAACTTGCGCATGCGGGACGCAAAGCGTCCACGCGCGTGCCCTGGGAAGGCTCAGCACAGATTGCTCCGCACGAGCCCGAGGGGTGGCAGACGATTGCGCCGTCGCCGCTGCCATTCGCTGCCAAAGAGAATCCCCCGGTGGGTCTCGATGGGGAGGGGCTCGCACGAGTTCGGGACGCTTTCGCCGCCGCTGCTCACCGAGCCGCAAGGCTCGGCATCGACGCAGTGCAGATCCACGCTGCTCACGGGTACCTGCTTCACCAGTTCCTCTCGCCACTGAGCAACCTCAGAGAAGACGAGTTTGGCGGCAGTCTTGAGAACCGCATGCGGTTTCCGCTTGAGGTCTTCGAGGCAGTGAGGGCGGCGTTTCCGGCAGACCGTCCAGTGACCCTTCGTGTATCGGGCACAGACTGGGCTGAGGGGGGATGGGACATCGAGCAGACGATTGCTTTTGCGAGGGAACTCGAAAGGCGTGGTTGCTCTGGCATTCATGTTTCTAGCGGGGGGCTGACACCCTCTCAGCAAATCCCCGTGGCGCCGAGTTACCAGGTGCCGCTTGCACGTGCTGTCAAAGGGGCAACTCGCGTGCCTGTAATTGCGGTGGGACTGATCACTGAATTCGAGCAGGCGGAGGCAATCATCGCAACCGGGGACGCGGATCTGGTTGCGATTGCGCGAGCCATTCTCTACAACCCCCGGTGGCCCTGGCACGCTGCGGCTCATTTCGGAGCCAAGGTCAAAGCTCCCGATCAGTATTTGCGATCTCAGCCTCGCAGATTCCCCGATTTGTTCAGCTACGAGGTCGAGGAAGGCAATAAGGGTCACGGACGGTGATGCGCACTCAGTACTGGCAACTCTTCCAGTCGGGAGCCAGCAGGCCAACCCGGCCGCGCTTCACATTGTGGCGAAGTCGGTTCAGGCCGTTAAACAGAACGCACTAACGTTCAACTGCAACGTGGCCAAACACACTTCCGCCATTCTGTTTAAGCAAGCAATGCTCGTTATCGTTTCGTTTGGTGTTGGGAACTAACCAGAAGATTTGAATATGGAGCCACCCGCCGGGATCGAACCGGCGACATTCGGTTTACAAAACCGATGCTCTACCAACTGAGCTAGGGTGGCCCTTAGCGAGGCTATTAACTGCTGTTTTGATTATCCCACACTGTCCAATCGTTCCGGAGCCCGCCGGGTCTCCGCATGAGCTTCAAGGCTGGAATGCATCAACGTCTCGTTTCAGATCACCTAATTCCTTGTGCGCATCGCTCTCGCCGATTTGATTGGACATGTAGCGAGTCCCAAGGCCTTCAACGGCTACAAGGTGAACCAGTCCGGTGTTCCCGAACTTCGTTTTTCTTCCGGGCGACGTTGCCCCGCCATACACGCTAATAGGTCATTCTTTGGGCGGCCTGCATGTTCGAGCTTTCGAGCGTAGTTCCCGGAACCAGTGGCGGGAATGGTGCTAGTGGATTCCACTCATGAGGACCAGTGGGACTTTGAGCCAAAACGCTTTTGGGAGCCCGCCGGCACGCCTCAACTACGATACGTGCAACCCGAGGTAGAGCGTCCAAAGGCTGTGGCGGAGTTACTTCGAGAGATGTGGGCGACCGAGCGACGGAGATCCGCCGAACGCGCAGAGAGCGAGGCGAGCCGATTAAGCGTGTCGGAGGCGCAGAAAGAGTCCAAGCGCTTGCCGGCGATTCCGCTGATTGTTCTTTCCCCGGGAATCGAAACCACATGGCTTGACAGAGCCTCGATGGGTGCGTTGAAGGCGCAACAACTGCAGCGGGAAATAGCAGCTTTTTCACCGCTCGGAAGATGGAGGCCGGTGCCGGGCGCCAACCACTACATCCATTTGTCAGAGCCGGCTGCAGTAGTAGAGGCCGTACGAGAGGTTATCCAAGCGGTTCGTGAATTGCGTCCCGTGAAAAATGTGGCAGGCGCGCAGCCATAGTCTGCCAAGAATGTTTGCTGGAGGCGCGGGGGGGAATCGAACCCCCGAGTAAAGGTTTTGCAGACCTCTGCCTTACCACTTGGCTACCGCGCCGGGGTGAGTCCTTACTATCTTAACTCTCTCCACCAATCAACCTCTATTTTGCAGCGAACAATCGCAGAACGTTTGCGTATACTCTAGTGACTGGGCCAAACCAAATGAGTATTCGTGACTTCATTAAAAAGCAGTTTATCGATGTCATTCACTGGACCGAGCCAGAGGATGGCATACTCGCCTACCGTTACCCCATGCAAGATATGGAAATTCAAAATGGGGCGAAACTCACGGTCCGCGAATCGCAGATGGCCGCTTTTGTGAATGAGGGCCGGATGGCGGACGTCCTTGGTCCGGGCCTCTACACGCTCAACAGCAATACGCTACCTCTGTTGACCAACCTGATGAATTGGGACAAGCTGTTTCAGTCTCCGTTCAAGAGTGACGTCTACTTCTTCTCCTCCCGCCTCCAAACGAACCAGCGCTGGGGAACAGCGCAGCCCGTTACGGTTCGCGACAAAGATTTCGGCGCGATTCGGCTACGTGCGCACGGCATCTACTCCTGGCGTCTAACGGACCCGCGAACCTTCCATACGAAGGTCAGCGGCACGCGCGAGTTGTACCGCGTTGAAGATCTCGAAGGCCAGTTGCGCAACACGATCGTTGGCCGCATGTCGGACACCTTTGCGGAAAGTCAGGTGCCGTTCCTTGACATGGCCGCCAATCAGATTGAGCTGGGCCAGCGCATTGCTGAACATCTCAGGCCCGCTTTCGCCGAACTGGGCTTGACCCTCGACAGCTTTGTCGTAGAAAACCTCTCTTTGCCGGAGGAATTGCAGAAACGCCTGGATCAACGCATCGGCATGAACATAATCGGTGATATGGGCAAGTACACCCAATTCCAGGTCGCCGAGTCTTTACCGATCGCGGCCGCGAATGAAGGTGGCGGACTTGCCGGAGCCGGCGTCGGCCTTGGCGCAGGCTTCACGATGGCGCAGCAGATGATGAACGCGATGCGTCCGGATCAGTCTGGTGGACCGTCGCCACAAAACCCAGTACCTCCCGCCGCGCCTGCTTCCGAGCCGGCAGCTCCCGCCGGTGAGACAAAGTTCTGTTTCGAATGCGGAAAGTCGATCCCAAAACGCGCTAAATTCTGCCCGGAATGCGGAAAGCAGCAGTAATCGATCCGACTGAGTTCTCTGGCGGTTGTGAGTGGGTGGTCGAGGCTCACGGCTGTCATCGCGAAGCGCTATCGGACCTCTCCAACCTTTCCCGAGTATTCTCACGCATCATCGAGGAAGCGGAGCTTCACCCGATTGCTGAACCCATGTGGCATAAATTCCCAGGCGCGGGCGGTGTCACCGGACTCGCTCTGCTCTCCGAGTCGCATCTCACTTGTCACACGTTTCCCGAGTTTGGTTCGGCTTGTCTGAACTTGTTCTGCTGTCGGCCACGTCCGCAGTGGGACTTTGAACAGCGATTGAAGGAAATGCTCGGGGCATCCACTGTCACAGTGCGGCGGATCGAACGTCCGTATCAACCATGAAGAGCGTGTTCTGCCCAAGCTGCGGAGCGCCTGTGACATTCCGGTGGTCCAGCGCTGTTCAAACCGTGTGCCCCTACTGCCGCTCGGTTCTCGTACGGCACGACGTCAATCTTGAAGCCGTCGGAAAAGTTGCGGATCTGCCCGTAGATCCATCGCCCGTTCAGATAGGCACTGAGGGCATCTATCGAAACAAAGCGTTTGTCGTTACAGGACGTATTCTCTATGCCTACGACGAAGGCCGCTGGAACGAATGGCATCTCCTCTTTAACGACGGCAGCAGCGGCTGGCTATCCGATGCCTCATTAGAGTACGCGGTGTCGTTCCTTCATCAGTTGCCGCAAGGAATCCCTCCAGCGCACGAGCTGTCACGTCAGTTCAAAATAAACGTCGACAATGTCGCGCTCGAAGTCACCACCATCACGCGAGCTCGCTACGAAGGCGTGGAAGGGGAGTTGCCGTTCGAGTATTGGGATAAAACAGATCTGATGTTTGCCGACATGCGGTCCGCAGATTCTCATTTCGGCACCATCGACTACAGCGAGAATCCACCGCTTCTATTCATCGGCGAAGCGTTAGATTTTGAGGATCTGCACTTCAAGAACCTGAAGCTAATTGAGGGCTGGTCCTGATGGTCCGTACCCTGGAGTGTCCCAATTGTGGCGGCACAGTCGAGCTGAAGTACGAACGCACCATCAACGCAGTCTGTATTCAATGCCTATCGGTGCTTGACGCCACGAATCCCTCTCTTCAGATTCTTCAGAAGTTCGAAGGAGCGAAACGGTATCAGCCGAAAATACCACTTGGAACACGAGGAAAACTGCAGGGCGGACAGTATGAAGCAATCGGTTTTCAGATTCGACAGATTGAGGTCGATGGCGTAACGTATGAGTGGTCGGAGTATCTGCTCCACAATCCCTACAAAGGCTACCGGTATCTCACCGAGTACAACGGACATTGGAATGATATCCGGACGCTGCGCGCTCTTCCCGTCGCTTCTAGCAAAGGTTCCAAGCCGTCAGTTATCTACGGCGGCAAGACATATACGCACTTTCAAAGCGCTTCTGCCGTGACTGCCTTTGTGATGGGCGAGTTCCCATGGCAAGTGCGTGTCGGCGATAGCGTCGACATCAAAGATTACGTCGCAGCTCCGGAATCGATTTCATCGGAAGAAACCGAAGGGGAAGTCGTATGGTCAATTGGCCGGTATACGAACGGAGCCGAAATCTGGAAGGCATTCGGCTTGAAGGATTCTCCTCCGGCTGCGATTGGCATCTATTCGAACCAACCATCCCCCTACACCGGACGGATCGCGAGTTCCTGGATGACATTCACTCTGCTATCGCTACTCTTGTTGCTGACGGTAATTGGAGTCGCGATTGTATCCCCACGTGACCAGGCATTTCGTCAGACATATACGTTCAGCACAGGAAACACCGAACCTTCCTTCGTGACGCCTGTTTTTGCTTTGAAGGGAGCGCAAGCCAGCCTGCAAGTGCAGCTCAAGACGGACCTCTCGAATGATTGGGCGTACTTCGGACTCGCTCTAATCAATGACGATACGGGAACGGCTTACGATTTCGGCAAACAAGTCAGCTTCTATGCCGGAAGCGACAGCGACGGCGCGTGGACCGAAGGGAATCGATCGGGAAGTGTGTCAATTCCAGCCGTTCCTGCGGGACGATACTACTTGCGCGTTGAACCGGAGATGGAAAAGGATGGCCGCCCACGACGAATGCGTTATGAGTTGACCCTACAGCATGGCGCCCCCTCCTACTTTTGGTTTGTCCTGGGATTTCTGGGCCTCCTCATACCGCCGGTCGTTACTTCTATCCGGGCGTTCAGTTTCGAAAACAGGCGTTGGGCAGAGAGCGATTATGGAGCTTTGGTACAAAGCTCATCAGGAGAAGATGACTGATGTTTCGACATCCACTTTTCGGACTTTACGGATTGCTGCTCATCGGCGCTTCGAGCGTCGCATCGTATCGAGGCTTCAGCTTTACCGATGTCAATACTGTACAGGGTGTTCCGAAGTCCGTTCGTGATAACCCAGGCGTTTACAGAGCGATCTACAGCTCATATCACAGGTATTCTGGAGGAAAGTAAATGACCGATTTCCATCCCGGTTACGTCATTAACGCGATCGTCTATTCCGTTCTCGGAATTGTCATCTTCAGCTTGGCGTTTGTGATCGTCGACAAGCTGACACCTTACGATCTCTGGAAAGAGGTTTGCGAGAACCGCAACACGGCGCTCGCGATCATGGTGGGCGCCATGTCGATAGGCATCTGCATCATCATTGCGGCGGCGGTGCATTAAGAGTGACTGAAGTGCGTCCGGAGCGT
>DASQLD010000504.1:0-29000 GCA_035630195.1 Bryobacteraceae bacterium | reverse complement strand
CCGCATTTCGTCCGTGTCCAAAATCTCACGGAGGAAGTGTACACTCCGTCGCGATTTCCGGAGTATCCGAATGATGTAAGGAGCACTCGAATGGGTCACGCCAGCAATGTCGGACAGTCCCGAGCAGCGGGGGATGGGATTACGCAATCTGAACGTGACTGGGCCTATGCAAATCGCGCTTTAGCGAGAGGAGACGAACCGGAAGAGGTGATTCGGGCAATCGCGAGCTACCGGTCCGACAAACCCAGTCCTGAATACTACGCTAGGCACACCATTGAAAAAGCGCAAAAGTCTACGGAGCGATCGGCGACCGCGCAGCTGACAGAAGCGCTACGCAATGGTTCCGCACCTTGGCCGCGCAAGAGTCTTCGAAAGAACCGCTCTGCCGCGTGCTGATCACGATGCGGCTGGACCATGATGTCGATCACGTCGCCGTCTTGATCTACGGCCCGCCACAGGTACTGCTGTTGGCCGTTGATTCGAATGAAGACCTCGTCCAAATACCAGTGGTCGCCCGGTCGCCCAGCCGTCCCTCTCGACGCTTCAATTTTCTAGCATAGCCAGGACCGAACTTTCGACACCAGCATCGAATCGTCTCGTACGATACGATCACTCCTCGCTCGGCGAGAAGATCCTCGACATCTCGGAAGCTCAGACCGAAGCGATAGTGCGCCCAAATCGCATAGCTGATGACCTCGGAAGGGAACCGATAGCCTGAGTAACGAGACCGGTCGCTCTTCATGGCACCAGTCTTTCAGTTTCGTGCCCAAGTTGACAATGCCGAAATTAAGACTGTTCCGTACGTGCCGCTTTCGCATCTTTTCGTAGAGCGACTAATCGGGACGGTTCGGCGCGAGTACCTCGATCGGATCCTATTCTGGACCACGGCTGATCTCGGGACGAAGCTATTCGATTTTCAAAATTTCTATAATATCCATCGAACCCATGCTGGACGGGAAGGACGTCTGCCAGAGCCGACGGTTGAAGGATCATCAACGATAGGTCTCGATTCGTACCAGTGGCGGAGGCACTGTCGAGGGTTGTATCAAACGCCAATCGCGGCGTGATTCTATCAATTCGCCATGAACAGGCAGGGGATTAGGTGTTATGCCCTTCGGGGACGCTCCCGGTGGGTCGCTCAAAACGCCTGCTCCCTAGGCCTCCAGTCTGAAGAGGGAGCCGTCAAGGCCAAGCCGCTAACGCGGTGCGCCTTCGCGCCGCCTTGACTGCTACGGATAACGCAGCCGCCGGAGCATGGCGGTTGTGCCCGATCTGTCCGTAAAGGCAGTCTCAACTGCAATTCTAACTTGGAGCGGTCGCTTGCCGGCCCGCCTTCCACAGCAGAAACGACATCGAGTCCGCCGCGGCATACAAATCGACGCCGCAGCGGCATCGTAGTCGAGTATAATCGAACGCGCTAGAACCGCAACGGTAGCAACGCAGGGGCAAAATCGTCCGTCTATAAAGATTGATCGTTCCGATTGCGCCGAACAAGTAAAAGAGATCGTCCTTTGAGAAAAAGCCGGGCGTGGTCAGCGCCGAGGCGATTTCATTCGAAAGAGGCTCAGCGCACTCCTTCAGGTGTCGCATGGCTAGCAAGACATGCAGGCAATTGGCTGTGCCTGGCGGATTGAACTGCCTGAAGTCGGGATTTTCCGGATGCGACGTATGGACGTCTTCAAGGATATAGAGACCGCCCGGCTGAATGAATGGAAAGGCTTTGATCAGGCAAGAGGCCTGGTGCGGCGGCAAATGGCTGCCATCATCCACGATCAGATCGAAGCGGCGGCCAAACCGGGCGAACATCGCGTCGATCGCGCCAGCGTCGCCCTGATCCGCCTGAACGTACTCGATGCGATCGCCGTGTGGCCAAGCCGGCGTAGGGGCAGCGATGTCGACACCGACAATCATGGCGCGGCGAAAGCGATTGGCGAGCCAGCGGATCGATCCACCCTCCAACACCCCGAATTCCAGGATGTCGGCGGCATCGCCAAGCGAAACGAAGGCTTGCTCGTACGCATCCGTGTAGCGATGCCAATAGTGTTTGTCGCTCTCGATTCGGACTCCTCCGCCAGTCGTAGTAGCTGTGTCTAAGGGCATGCCGCCTGGCTGGGCTTGACCGGCCGCGGGCGGTTCCGGGCCTCTATTCGGCTCAGGGGACATCTCCATGATGCGCTGACAACGCTCGATGAATTGCCGCTGATTCGCAGGCTCGCGGATTCCGAAGGTGTGGAAGAAGGTCCCTTCGTACTCCGTATTCAAACCAAACTCGCGGTCATCGGTCAGCTTCCATTGTGCCGTCCCAACCGATGACGGCCAGATCGTGTGAACCGGGTGTCCAAGCGCTTCACACCGGTAGGTTAATTCTTCTCCGACATCACCGCGGTCCGTCGGTGCGAATGAAGGACAGCCTAGTTGCTTCCAGAGATGCATGGTCACTGCCATGCAGAATGGCCCGACATAGAGATGGCCTTCGTTGCTGAGGTGGTTGGCCCTCTGAACGCATCCGGCGAGTTGGCCGCGTGCCGCGTGCGCGGCCAGAGCCGGTATCGCGTGGCTATTGAGCGGGACGCAGTCGATATCCAAGATGACGACAAGGTCGTGCGCGGTATTTGTCATGAAGTCATCGATGGCCGCGGCATGCGACCCGCGCGTCAATATCTGCCGCACCTCGAAATCCGAGGGAACGAATCTTTTCAGAACAAGCCTTTGGCTGGTCACGATACTGTCTGGAATATTGTCCATGTGGAACGATACGACAACCTTTGACAATATTTGAGGGATCGAGCTGTTTTCGGGAGTCGCCGCGCCGATCATCGCCACACGTAGTCCGCGTAAGATCCGTTGGCATTGAATTCTTTGGCGATGTCGCTGAAGCCCGACGATTGAGCCGCCAGATAGGGTGTGCAGACATAGCAGTTACCGCGCGACTGAAGCTCGGTCGCGTACCAATTGTCGATGACGTTTCGTGCACCGCCAAGATTTGCCTCGATGGCGGGGTGGCAATCCAGATTTGCGATGTAAGCGTGGGTGCCGCAAACCGATCCAGCGCGTGCCAGAAGATCATCAAATGGATACAGAAAATTGCCCCAGGAGGCCCGGCAAATCGCGCCAACGTAGCAGAGATCGTACGACGCTGGGCAGCGTGCTAAAGCGGCATCGAGCCTTGGAGTGAAATCCTCGACCAGTTGGACATCATCCTCGAACACCAGGACGTGACGATGCCCTTGCACCAGAGCGGCTCTTAGCACGGCCAAATGGCTCATGCAGCAGCCTGCCTGCCCATCGGACACCGCACCGGCATGCGTGAGCAGTGTTCCGTCGATCGCATCGAAAAAGGCGACCTGCGCCGAAAGCCCCACCGCCTCGAACTGCGCCGTCGCCATCTGGCGGCGGTCGGGACGCCGAGTGAGATTGACGCAATACGCGGCGTCGATCGTCAGGGTTTTGTAGATCATCCATGAGTTACGGCTTGGCCGAAATGCACGGCCAAGGCCGCGCGCGGCCACAAACGCATCGACGGCCGCCTTGACCTCGGGACCATGGGTGTAATCATGTCCAGCGATCAACCCGCCCTCCCGTAATTTTGGCCACCATGCCGCGAGGTCGCGCCTGACCGTTTCGAAGCTGTGGGCCGCGTCGATAAACACGAAATCCAACGTTTGATTAGCGAACGCGGCGGCCGCGTCGACGCTCAGGCAGCGGTGCGGGGTGAGAGTGGAAAGCAGGCCCGCGCGCTCAAGGTTGGCCGCGAATTCCCGCCACGAATCGCCATGACCGACATGCGGATCGCCGGCAAACGTGTCAACCACATCTAAACGAATATCCAGACCCGTCTCGCGAATTCGCTCTGCGAGATAACAGGTGGAGCGTCCTTTATACGCGCCGACTTCCACGAACCGGGCGGGCTTGCTCCCGCACCGCCGAATCGCGAGCTCGTAGATGTCGTCGAAGTCGAACCAGCCTTCGATTGATTCATAAAAGACTGCCAAGACGCCACCTCATACCATCTCCTTACTAACGCCGATCAATTCGCCCTTGATAAGCTGGGCCGAACCGCACAGTAGAGCTTCAGGGCCGCGTCATAGTGGTGCATCGGCACCACAGCGTAGCGAAATTCAAGTCGCGCCGCCGGTCTTTTCGCACGCGGAACGGTATGCATCCATGAGTTCGGCGGAAAAACCTGGCGGTGCGCAGGCCGCGATCCAGCCAGCCGGGTCTACAAAGCTTCCCGGCTCGAATTGCCAGGTGTTGCGGGTGTGCCTGAGATACACGAAGACGCCCGGATTCTCCAGCCGCACAATCCGTTTCCCGGCTTGCGAAGCGTGCCGGATAAATCCAGCGTCTTCCGCAAGGTTCACTTCCGGATAGCGGATTCCGTCCTGCCAAAGCGCCCGGCGATACACCAACGTGCCGCCGTGCAGATTGCCGACGAACATGCGGCTGTGAACGGCATCGCTGGTACTCCAAAACCGGCCAGCGGGCATTTCCAGCATGTAGCGGTTGGCAAGGCCGGTCAAGTCGTGGGTATCGGCTCGAAGGGGCTCCGCCTGGCAGGCCAGGCGGTCCGGTGCATACCAGTCGTCGTCGTCCCAGTGCGCCACAATATCTCCCTGGGCGGCTTCGCAGGCAAGGTTGCGCTTGGCCCCGATGTTGTGCCGGCGCGTCAATCGAATATACCGAACGTTCGGCTGTCCTTCCAAAATATCGGCTACGGGATCGGTCCCATCGTCAACGACAATCAACTCCCTGTTCGGATAGGTTTGGCGCTGGAAGCACTCCAAAGTAAGGCTCATAAACGGGCGCCGGTTGTACGTGGGCATGATGCAGGACACCAGCGGGTGAGCCAGACCGATAAGCGGTCGAACCCTTTCCACCGGCTCCGGCTTCCAGAAATCCCCCGTCGTCACTTTGGCGCTAACGTTCTCCGAATGAATGGCGGCGATCATGAGTGCCGGGTCGCGGATATCGAACCGCAAAGCGGGCGGCACGTGGGCCAAGAAGCGGACATCCTCCGAGACCTGGATCGGCTCGAAACGCTGCCTTTCCCAGAGGGACTTGGAATACGCCAGTCCGCCAAGCCATGCGCAAACCGGGCCATGATATTCATAGCGGAAGGCTTGGTTCCGGTCGCGATCGTAGTAGAACAAAGTGCTCGTGCCGGTAACCGCGCCGCGTTTGGCGAGCAACGGTTCGATCTGCCTGCGCACTCTCGACGGACTATACCAATCATCGTCGTCCCAATGGATGATGAATTCCCCGGCGGCAAGTTCGCAGGCCTGGTTCCGCTTCTCCCCCACCGTGACTTTCCCCTGCAGCCGCCAGTAACGGATTCGGGGGTCCTCGGGGATCAGGTCCGCGATGGGATCCGTGCCATCGTCGAGGATTATCAGCTCCAGATTCGGATAATCTTGGTGCGCGAAACAGCGCAGGGCATCGGGAATGAATCGACGGCGGTTGTACGTCGGCATAATACAACTTACGAGGGGCGATTCGGACCGGGCTAGCGGCAACGGGGCAGGGGCGTCCAAGCCAAACAGCAGGGTCGGCGCGAAGTTTGGACATGCATCCCCGCGGCAGTGCTGCCTATAGTCGCGCTTAATCCCGCGCAGCCGCAGTCCGCAGTATTTGTCCTGGTAACGGTGCTTGCTGGCTTCAAATCGCCGCGATTCCTCGCGCCACCGCCGGGCGGTGAAGGGCGCGCGGTGGACGTAGGATCCGCAGGCCCAGAGGCCTTGGAAGCCCGCCCGCGTCGCTCGGACATTGTAGTCCATCTCCCAGCACGGGCCCAAGCCATACTCCTCGTCGGCCTTCCCGACCGCTTCCACGGTTTCCCGCCGCACCATGTAGCAGAAATCGGACAGGCTGTACAAAGGCTCCAGGGTTCGGCAGGTCGCGCCGTATCTTCGTTCGGCAATTGCGGAAAGGCGGGCGATCTCTTCGGTCGTATCCAGCGCGGTCGGGAAGATGCACTGCTCGTTCCACGCGCGGTTGGTGGAAGGTCCGGCCAAGCCGCACTTCGGATACCGCTTGAAGGCTTCAAGCAGGCGTTCCAACCAGCCTTCGGTGGGAATGACACCGCTTTCCAAGAGCAGGTGGAAATCGGCGGAGCGGGCGGCCACCAGCCTGTTAAAGCAAGCGGCGGTTCCTTTCGGCTCCTCCGTGCCGGATACTTCAATATCGGTCCAATGCCGAAGCGCGTCCGCGGTTTCAGGGTCAGGCCCGTCCGCCAACACAAGCAATTCGTACGCGTCGCCAGCGGTAGCCCGTACGGCATCCAGTGTCTTCCAGAGCCGATCCGGCTCAGCATGCGCGTGAATGCCAATCGAAATGCTTGGCATGATTTAATCCGGCAGGGGCACGACTTTCGAAATCCTGGTGACCAGGGCGCGCAACTCCGCGACGCCCTGGAACTGCGTCGACAACTCACCGATCTGCTGATCGCGCTTGGCCAATTCCTGCTGATTGGCGGTTTGCAGATTGGTCATTTGTTGGCGCAGGCTGTTGACCTCGTCCTGCAAACCCGTGGCCGAGGTCAAGGTTGGCTGGATCGCTGCGATGGACTTCTGCGACGCCTCGATTAGGGAGCGAAGCTGCTCGGTCGTGCTCGACACGTGCTCAACGGTAAGCACATTCTCGGCGAGCCGCTGCTGGGTATCGGCGAGTGCTTTCTGAGCGGAATCCAGTTGCACCTTCAACTGCTCGTTGGTGCCGATTGCCTGGTTTATGGCCGCCTGGTGCTGGTCCACGCGCTCGCGGGTTTGCAGGAACTCGGCCTTGGCCTCCTGACTCGCCGCCAGCGCGTGGTTGACGCTGTCTGCGGCCTGGGCAACTTGCTCTTTGGTGGTCCGCACCTCCGTGCGCAATTCCGCGACCTCGGGAGCAGCGGGAACGAAGTAACGAACTGTCCCCTGCTCGTCGGCCACCAGCGTGACGGAAGAGCCCGGCGCGAGATTGGCCGGCGCGATGTTGAAACGGAGGGCATTCTCCCCCGCCTTGGCCGGATCGTATTTGACCACGCGTTCAACGGTGACGTGCGCGGCCTCCAACTTAGCGCGAGCATCGTCCACATGCCGTCCTTCGATTTCGCTTCGCCCGATCTGCGGCTGGGTGAGGGCGTTAGTTGACGGCGTGCTCACCGCCTCGGCGAAGAATTGCCCGGACTTCAGCGTGTGGGAGACCATTCTGCCGGCCGCTTGCTTAAAATTCGTGCGCTGCGCGAATTCCACGCTGCTGCGCGCCTTTTCTCCGGTGAACCGCTTGGTGTAGAAACCGGTGGACGGGTTGTTGGCCACGGCGGGTGCGGCCTGGGGCGCGCTCTTCCTACCGAAGAACGAAGGCAGTACGGAGCAGCAGATCCTTTCAAACAGCCTTCCGATCAGCGGCATGATGGGAACCAGCGACAACCAGTATTCGAGCTTAGGAATTGTGTGCAGTTCTTTGCGCTTCTCGAAGTTGCACACTTTCTCCACCTGTCCTTCCTTAACGGTAAGGCAAGCAAGGAACAGGTCCCGCGCCGTTTCTTCATCGCAATCGGAAGGGCACTTGGTAATCAGGTGGTCGCAAAAACAGTCCTTCAGATACTGCAGGAATCCGCCCGCGAGATCCAGGAAGGCGTTGATGACGCCCGAACGGTAGTTGACCAGTGCCTGCAAATCGGGCTGGTTTCTCGGATTCAAGTAGGCTGCGGGCATCGCGGTGATCGTGTTGCTGCCCCAATTCAAAACGTATGCCGTATTGCCCCGCTCGCTGAAAACCAACGACACCGGTTGTATCTGCACGGGATGCCGGGACGTTTCCAGGGCTTTATTGGCCGGCGAGAACAGCTTGATCCGGTAGCTGTCCTCGAACGAAATGGCGAGGAAGTTGGTGACCGGATTGTGGGCGAGCCGGACGGTCGTGTTCTCTTCCAGGTCAATGGGCTGCGGAGCGCCGGGCGGTACATTCCCGATGTCCGTAGGAAACCTGAGCAGTTGCTTGTTGCTCCCGCCCGGCAAAATGCCGGTCACGAAGAGTTGGGTCGGACCGAACTGGCTTTGGGGCACCAGCGCGATGTCGTCGCCGGCCTTGCCCACCAAGCCGTTCAGCGCAATCAAGCTGTCGCTCTGCACGCCTTTCGTGAGGTTCAACGCATGCACTTCGTTGAACTGGTCTGTCGCCGCAGTGTTGTTCGACGTGACGTAGGCAAACGCTTTGGCATCGTCGATCACCAGGTGGCCGAAAGCTTTCAAGGGGTAAAGTGGATCGGGGGTCGCATTCACCTTCTTTGGATCGAAGGCGTACAAGCCCTTCCCAACGCCGATGGCGAATACCGTAGAGGCATCCGACGGCCGCCCCATTAAGGTCGTCAGAACGACGTTGCAAACCACAGTGGTTTGGGATTGCCAGGTGTGCTGGAGACCTTTCACGTCGGCAGTCGCGAACACGGTGTCGCGGTTGTTCAGATTCGCGACGGCGTAGAGCTGCGCTCCGTCGGGCGAGAACGCCACGTCCTGGACCACGGCGCCGGAACCTGCGGGGAAGGGGAGTTCGGACACCATCTGCCGTTTTTTGAGGTCGAAGACATTGATGACGTTGTTCACGCCAAGCGTGTACCCACGCGCGCCGGTTGGATCTACGCGCAACCGCGTCTTGAAGTTCTTTCCGAAAATCGTGGGTACGTCCAGATTGGAATACGGGTACGGGGGAAATTGCCGCGCGCCGTCGAACATGCCGCAGTACGTGGCGCTTTGCAGCCGCTTGCGCAATTCGTCGTAGAAGGTGCGGAGGATGGTGTCCTCATGCTCCGAGATGGGCGCGTTCTTGTCGCCGGACAAGTACACATAACTCCCGACATCGGGCGCGACGAACTGGATCGCCAGATTGGTCAGCGCGGTAAGCCGCTTCTGCGTCGGTCCCACGGGCAGTTTGGCCTCGCCGGGTTTGGCCGTGAACTGATCGTTGAAGAAATCCGACAGGCTCTTGATGCAGTCCGTGAAGAAGTCCATCAGCAAGGTCCCGCTTAAAAGGGACTGGATGGATTTCCAGTCCGGATCGTAGGGAACCAGCCGGAAGCCGCCGGGAGCCGCGCGGTCCAGGATGAGGCAGTATTCGCCGTCCTTCAACCCGCTGTTGGTGGACGGCGACGTGAGCATAGCGATCACGTCCAGCGTCTGGTCCTGCCTGAGGATGATGTCGTTGCCGTTGGAATCAACCGCGTATCCCTTGCGCACTGTCACGTGCCGACGCTTTTGACTCGGCGGATTGGGCCCGCAGACGACTTGCATCCCACACGCAATGCCCCAACCGTGCATGGTCTTCTTATGGAAGCGCAAATCGTTGGTGGAGCAGAGGGTATCGAGGGCCTGCTGTACGGTGCGCACCCCGTCGAAGTCGCAGCATTGGCTTTCATAGCAGACATCCTCGGCGGAAATGCATGTCAGGCTGGGGAAGGTGCGGCGCATGTCTTCAACGTGCCAAACGCCCGCGAATACGTTGATGCGCGCCAGCCGACAGTAATGATACGTGGGGCCGCGCGGTGGTTGCGGAATGGGGCTGCTATTCGGGATATCGTATGGCGGCCATTCAATCTCGCCCGTGGCCGTGCGCGCCGGAATCAGCCAGTAGCTGCCGGCGACGTAGGTTCCCGCCCGAAATTGAATCTGAACCCCGGATTCCAGTTCGACCCACCCGGTGGTGACTGGTATTCCCGTGGCGGTGACCGTCGGACCCGTGACATCCCAGCGGCGAAGCCGAAGGTTGGCCCGTTTGGCGAAAGCTGCGGCGGAACTCGAGAGGGTGACCTTCCGGATATCATTGTCCAGCGGCTTCGTGATCTCAGCGAGCATGCGCGGCGTGCCGCTCAGTTCGTCTTCGGTGTTGATCAATTCGACCCATTGCCCGGCGGCGAACCCCAGCACCGCGTCCCTCCCGAGGTCGGCGAGATAGACGTCGTTCACGTCGACTTTGGTGACGGAGCTTTCCACCGTGCCATTGTCGCGGGACCACACGAACGTCGGTTGGTTGCCCGGTACAGCGGTGTCGCCGGAGCGCAGAATTTCCACCCGATACAGCTGGTTTTCAAGGCGCTGGTATCCCGCAGTGGGCGGAAGCACGCAGGGATTGTCGCCCGGCGCGGGCGGCATGGTGCGCGCGTTCATCCTGCCTGTGGGGGGCGCGACCAGGTGATCCCACACGGTATAGGTCTCTTCCACGCAGCATTCCGGCGGACTGGACGGCGGACTTTCGGGAGGACTGGATGGGGGACTTGCGGGAGGGCTGGATGGCGGACTCGCGAGCGGGCTTGCCGCCGCGAATACCGGCAGCAGCCTCACCTGGAAAACGGTTTGCAGGCGCTCCGTTGTATCCGGCCCACCCAGCGCCACTTCCCGCAACAACCGGTGTTCCAGCGCGTTCACCTCGCGTTCAAACGCGCGCAGGTAAACCAAGTACGCTCCATCCGGCAAGGCCAGACCCGTGCCGTTGGGCTCGCTGCCGATCGGGCTGGAGCCGGCGAATTCGGGATTGGGGTAATCGGGCTGGGAGGCGTAGCTCGCAACCAGGCGCAACCAGGTTAGGCCCGCATTGCGATAGGCCGCAATGCTCGCATCCAAGGTCAGGGTGTGGGTGCCTTTCTCAAACGCGGTGACGCGGAAATACTGCTCGAGGGGGTTCTGCTCGGCCCAGATCGCGACCCATTGTCCGGGAGCGAAGTCGCGCCCGTCCACGGTCGCTTGCCCCACTGTCACTCTGTCGGTGGCGCTCGCCGGAAAAGTTGCGGAAATCGGAGTGCTCCCGAGTTCGCACAGCAATCCATCGACGTAAAAGCGCCCCGGGGCGATCAATAGGTCCGAACCGCGGGGACTCTGGCTGATGACGAATCCGCCGCCTTCTTCTGGCGTCCCGCACCGGCCGATGACGTCTATGCTCTCCGTTTCCATGCGATGGTGCTGGATCCGCACTTGCTCGTTCCAGTCGGCATCCAACTGAACGCGGCCCTGCTGCATGAGTACGCCCGAAAAACGGTTCCCGGGATTGAATGTGTCACGGCTGAAATCGCCTGGCATTTAAAGGGCTCCTAATTCAACTGGCATAAAAGATTCCGCCTTCCAGGCCGAACCGCAAGAACTCCTGCAGGCTGGAACGCAAATTGGATCCGCGTTGCGGACGATACAAATCATGAAACGCACCCATCTCTGACTGGTCATCCGCGCCCTCTATAATTTCCTGGCCGGACTGGGGCTCGAGCGAGCAATATCCGGGATCGCCGCAGCGCAGCGACGCGAATGCGGGAAATGCGGGGGACGGGCATCGGTACGGGCGCGGCACCTTGGAACCCGGCGGAACATAGCTGAAACGAACGCAGCCCTGCTGCAGTTGATCCGCAAGCACGGGCGCGGTCCACAGGTCGAAGGCCGGCAACTCCGCAAGGAAAATCGTGTTCGACGCCGAGAGCCGCAGTGCGTGAACCTTGCCGATCACGGTGCAGTTTAGCAACTCCAGGGGACCGCCCGCGTCCACGCTGTTCCGTGCCGCATAAGCCACTTCGCCCTTGGCGAGCGCATCCACGATGGTGTTGGTCAGCTTGGCGCTGCAATTCTGGTCAATCCGAATGGCCCCCACAATGGATTTGTCCGCCAGGAAAGCCGTGTTCACGGAGGAGATCCAGATGCGCGCGGTATCCGAGGGCAGCAGGGTGCAGTCGGTCAGCTCGAGCCGCGCGAGCAGATTGGGATCTCCGGGACCCTTGATTGCAGGGACTGCCAGCGCGCCGCCCGTGACCATGAGTCCATTCAGTGAAAATTTTGATTGGTTTCCGCCAATAACGCGGAAATCGCCCGCCAGCACCAGCACGGGACGCTTGCCGTCGGCGGCGCGCAGTTCGATCTCGCATTGGGCCGGGATCGCCACCTGCGGGGTTTCGATGTAGTATTCGTTATCTTTGATTTCAATGATGCCGAAATTCCGGTCGCCAGTCACGCGCGACACGGCGAAATCGAGCGCCCCCTGAATGCTGGGAAAATCTTCGGGAACCTTGATGAATACGTCCGCGTTCGGGCGCAGATCGCGCGGGTACTGGCCTCCGCCCATGGGCGCGCTGAAGCCATAGAAATAGCTGACGTGGACATTAGCCGGCGCGGCCTGCGCCAGCGGAAATGCGATGCGGCCCAGTTCGGGATCGATGCCGATGCTGTTCTGTGGCTGCCGCGACCAATCGCCGAGGTCGCAAACGGAAATGGGACCGGGAAGCGGAATCCCGCCCCCGAAGATCAGGATGCTTTTGGTCTCGCCCTTCGGACCCACACCGTAGTAACCCGACGGGTCATCGTACATCCGGCGCCGCCCGAGGCGCATCGGCACGTTGAACGGCGTGGCGCGCGCCGTGCCCGGATCTTCCGGTTGCGAAAAGGTGTGCAGCGGAATATCACGCCCCACCGCATCGAAGAGATATCGGCGATCATCTACCCGGAAGGCCGGGCTGTTCTTCATCGGCATGCTGGGGATGCGCCACAGGAAGATTCCGATATTGGGGATGTTGTACTTACCGCGCCGTGGGGAGATGTTCCGAACGTCGGCGGTGCGGGCGTACGGGTCGAACGGGGTGTTCAACGGTTCGTGGCTGGCGCGGCGGACATCGGAAATCGAGAGGTTGCCTTTGCGGATGTGCTGCATGTATTGCGTGGTGGCCAGCACTTGGAAATACTCGACGACGTTGGCGTCCCAACCCGTCACCTCTCGGGCGAGCCTCTCGATGGCGTAGACGGTTCCCTTGCTGCGGCGCAAGGCCAGTGTGTCGGCCGCCCTGGCCCGCGCGCTGAACGTGGCATTCGGATAGACGAAGAGGCCGCGAGCACCGACGAGGTCGCCGATATATGGCACCAACCACTCCTGACAGGTCTCGATGAACTGGTCGTCGTAGGCCTGCTCGAGGCTGCCTTCGAGCACTTTTACCTGCTCCGCCAGGACGGCCATCATGGCGGCCAACGGTCCGCGGAGACGCAGGGCTTGCAGCTCTTCGAGCCGATGTTCCTTCTTGGCCGACAACGATCCCGCAATCGAGAGTAGATTCTGCAGCTCCGCGGTTTCGGAGTCGTCCAGCATGCTCCCGAGCTGCTCGGCCAGCTCGGCGTCGCGGGTGCGGTAGAACGCGGGCAGCAGTTCGTAAATTGCCTTGAAGTCCAGACTCATTGCGTGAACTCCAATTCGATCCGGCGCGGATCGAGGGAAAGCAATTGCGCGGCGAAGAATTCGCTCTTGCCGACCCGCGGGAGGGCCGCCGCCACGTGTTGTGTAGGCTGATCCAAGTCCACGTCCACCACGCCGTCCACGGCTTGAATGGTGGCCACGACTTCGCTGGGGTGAACTGGCTGGCCGAACTGGCGCGCTTCGAACGAAAACGTCTTTCGCAGGGCGGCTTCCACGTCGGCCCGCACCTTGTCAATAAGGTAGGCGGAATCTACTCCCACCGTTCCCGCCACGCGGAAGAAGACCGGATCGAAGGTATAGAGGAAGGGGACAACGCCCGGCTCGGAGAACGCCGCGATCGCCTTACGCAGGCTCGAGTGGAGCGCGCTGCCATCTGAAATTGCGGCACCCTTGGCGCCAGCGACGGTCAAGAGAACCACGCGCTGTTCCCCGCTCCAGGTCCACGTTGCCAACGCTTTTTCGACTCCGGAAAACGCGCGCGCGAAATCCTGGTAATCCTGCAGGGAGACCACTCGGCCGAAGGTCGTGATGGGCAGCACCGCGTTGCGGCGGGCATCTTCGAGAATTTCTGGGTCTGCCGCTCCGCCTGCAGGCAAGGGATTGTTCGCGCTCCGCACCCCGATCGGCTTCTGCAGGATCTGCGAAAGCTGATTCGCCTTGACCTCGCCGCCCAAGCCAATCCCCTTCCGGTACTTCGCCGTCACATTTCCTTCGCCCGTGGGCAGCCGCGCTCCCGTTTTTCCGTCGCCGAACATCACCCACGTGACGGCGTCATCGTCCTGCCGGGTGGAGTAGATGCGTTCCGCGGGTCCATGCCCAAAAAGGTACGGAACCTCTTCCCAAAGCACCCCGTTCACCCGCACTTCCAAGGTGCTCTTGCCGCCGGAGGGAGTTGCGGCCGGGACATAAGTCAGCGGATTTTGACGCAGCTTGAACTGCTGGAAGGGCTGGGAGCCGTCGCCGTTGCCGAGAAGCTCATTGACGGTTTCGCCGTTGGTGCCTTGCGCGAGGTTACCGTTAATCCGCATAGTCCGGCGCTTATAGGGGTATTGCAGCGCCTTATCCACGGTGACGACTGTGAACCCGCCGACCAGGACTACCTTGTCCAACATGCGGACCTCAGCCGCGCTTTCCCCTTCGAGGTCAGCGCGTTCACCGCTCACGGCAACCCTACGCCCCGCCGCCAGACCGAGGCACGCGCCGTTCAGCACGATCGTCTTGCCCTCAATCACATCGGGAATTGGTACTTCCGCCAAGGGTAGGTTTTCGCTTTGGCACAAGATCACGGTTTCGCGAATCGGAAAAAGCGTCAGCGCAGCGGCCTGCTGAATGCGCAGCCGCGAGACTTTTGCGGACAAAGTGAAATCGGTGCGCGCCACTTCGGCATTGGATGTCACTTGGGCGATGGCCACGTTGCCTTCAGGTTGATCGGACGGGGAACGCAGGGCGATCCAACTGCCCGCAACTACTTCGGGACGGGAGCTGTCGAGGAACACGTTCCGGATATTGTTCTTCGCGTCGGCCCTGTTTTCAAGCGTGAAGTTCTCCCAATCTGTGGGGAAGGGAGCGGTGAGCGTGATGGCAGGGGATACACCGAGGTAGGTGCTGTCGAAGCGCAGATTCGGTTGCAGCGATCCCCATACAGGCGCGTTGTACCCGAATGAGGCAATCTTCTGCCGAAACACGAAGATGTTCCCCGCCGCTTTGCTATCCAACGCGACCTGCTTGTTGATGTCGGCGGACAACTCCTGCAGCGGCCACTTCTGCTGCTTGGCAAGGGTTGCCAGTTCGTCCGCGTCCCACTGTGCGTTTAGAATTTGCTTTACCACTTGATTGTTCAGTTCGGTATTCGGGGCCACTTGATAGGCTTTTCCCTCAGTCAGGGAAGGCAGCGTCAACGTGGCGGGCAGAAATCCCAGAGCGGATCCAGAAGGCACCGCGACATCCACCTGGGTTGTTTTTGAGTCTTCCGCGACGGCGACATTGAGGATCGGTTTGAGGGCCTTGTGCCCCTGCGCATCGATTAGTAGGAGGGTATCGCCGACCTTCAGAGTATTAATCGCGCCGTTTAAAATGAAGCTGCCGGACTGGAGCGAAACCGTCTGCGGCTGCGTCTGCCGCGCTTGCATCGCGTTCCAGTCTGACCGCGCATAGATCTTCTCGACCGTTTCGAATGTTTGCGGAAGTTCCCCGGTGCCCGGGATGCTTTGCACCTTAGCCCCGATATCGATGGTCACCGTTGGCGGAACCTCTGGCACCACTTGCGAAATGGTTCCCGCAATGAGCGCGGCTCCAAAAGCTCCCGGCGCATCTTCGATCGTGAAGGCAAGCCACGTGCTGGCGGCCACCCCTGGGCGCGGCTGGTAGCCGATCAGTTGCGCGAGTTCCACGACGCTTAGCCGTTCGGTGGCGGTGCGCAGGTACGCTTCGTTGGCGATCCGCTCGGTGTAGAACGTGAGGACGTCGCTCATTGAAGCGAAGGCGTCGAACAGCGCGATGGTGAAATCGTCGTCGTCGCGGGTGCGGAGCCCGTTCAGCGAGCGCAAGGTGTGCAGCCGAGCCAGCATGCTCGCCTTAAATTGCGCGCGGTCACCGACGCGGTACGCGATGGCGGCCAAGCCCGATCGGTTGTACAGCACTTGCGGAGTCTCCTGCGCAAGGCCCGCGCAGCAGCTGCAATTGGTCAACCCTTCTGCCGGATTCTTCACGTCAGAGCCCTCCATGCATGGTCAGCTTGACACTCCCCCGTTCGGGGAAATTGCGGTCGTTTTCCAGGCGCACGATTTCCGTGGGCTGCAGCATCATCTTGCCCGAATCCAAGGCCGCCTTCGAAGGGATTCCCTGCCGCTGGAACTTCACAATCGCGACGGAATCGACCCCTGGCGTGGCTTGCACCAGTGCAACGATCCGGCCCAAATAGACGGTTTGGCCGAAGGTGAAATTGTCCGGATCGAAGGCCTTGTTCAAGACGGCCAGTACGGCCACTTCAACCTGGGATGCGAAGTATTCCGGCATCACGCACACGGTCATTTCCATTTCGAGCGACACGTACACCGGCGCTTGGACTTCCAGGTCATGCCCAGCCATGCGATACCGTTCCAGGCATTGCTTGAGGGAGGATTGGAACGTTTGATCCACCTCGGCGGCGTTTTTCCGGTCCGCCGCGACGAACACAGTTCGCCAGCTTCCGGTCCACCGGAACGTGGCGTGCGCTTGCTGCAAGGACGAATCGCAGAGCAGGGCGCGATCCTGATAATCCTGCGCGGTGACGGCGCGCTGCTGCGAGCGGAATGCGTACGGGGCGCGCTGCCGGACTTCTTCCAGGCTCTCCGGATCCAACCCGCCTTTGGCCGGCATGGGATTGGTCACGGCGACAATTACTGGATCGGAAAGGTCCGATACGATCGCTGGATCGTCGCTGGCTAGGTGGCGCAAGGAACCCGTTCCCATGTTTCCCGCGGTGCCGTTACCGATTCTGTAACGCGCCGAAAAGAGCGTACCGGGGGGCGGCCGTTTGCCGAACACGCCATCGCCAAAGCGCAACGACGCCGAGCCGTCCTCGTCCGCTTCCGCCACGAAAGCTTGGGAATCGGATTTGGCGCGAAGCAGATCCCGCATGGGCTGCCACGAGTTGGGATCCGCGGGGTCCGTCAGGAGGATTGCGGGGATGAGTTTTTCGAGCGGCCGATCGCTTAAGGCGGAGCCCGCCGCTGCAGCGCGGTCATAAGGATCCGCAAACGTCAGCGGTGGCTGTTGCAAGACTGGACGGTAGCGCGCGGGCTGCGGTTGGAGCGGAACGCGGTTGCAGGGGTCCTCCGACTTCGCGGCCACGAGGGTGAGCAGGTTGCCTGCGGGAACTTCCGGCAGTGTTTCCGCGGTAATAGTGAACCCGTGGTCGGCGAGAGCGATGTTGCCGAGCGCCACGCTCACGTCTTCGAAGTATTCGGTTCCCGCGCGGCTGGATACGCATAGGGGAAAGGGAAGCGCGTCAGCGCCGAACCATTCAATCGCGGTAACGGAAACGGGGTTGGAATTCGCGGGCACGTCGAATTGCCCGCCCAGGGGATCCGAAGTGGTGGTCAACTTGGTCAACCGCACGGCGTGGCGGTGCGCGGGGTCCGCGTCCGCGGGGACTCCCGTGTTGGGCCCTAGCACTTCCTGAAACACCAGCACGTCTCCGACTTTCAACCCGGGCAATGGGCCACGTAGGAAAGCCGTGGTCGCGCCTTTTGGAAGGCAGCATTCCCGTGACCCCCAGGTGTAAAGGGAGATGCGATTGTGCTCTGCGTAGAGATTCACACCTTCCATCAATTCGAAGGCTTGCGGCGATTCGGACTTAGCTTGCCGATACTCCTGCGATCCCGCGGGAAGCAGCACCTGCGTCAAATTCACAGCCGTCAGGATTTGTGTCGGGAGGGTTTTCGATCCAGCCGTTAGCGGCAGGCCATGGATGTCGGCGCGCACCGTGAAATGGACCCAAGTTCGGGCATTGCGGCCATCGTGCATCATATAGTCCACAAGCCGCGCATGCCGCCGGACGGATGTGCGCCGCCGTGCGGTCCGCAGATATGCCTCCGTGGCAACCGCGTCCTGTTGATAGCTGAGGTAGTCGCCGATGTATGCAAGCAACTCGACCAGCACAATTCCAAAATCGGCCGGATTGCGCTCCTGCCACTGCGGAATGAGGGTGGACATGCGGTCCAGCATCAACTGCCGGAAGCTGGCATAGTCTTTGGCTAGGTAGGTGAAATCCACCGGCGCGGACGGTTCCGGCGGACACTCGCGGGCTCCCTGGCAATCAAAGTCGCTCGGGCAGGAAACCTTGAACGAAAAATCGGTACACGAGAGGATTGGATCGAAGTGCGGCGGGGGCTGTTTGTCATCGACCGTGTCGACCAGGCACAAGGTGTACGTGGAGAAATCGCCGGGTTCCGTTACGCGGACGAAGAGGATGCGCGCGTCATCGACCGGAGAGGAATCGATGCCCCCGCGGACTTCCTCGATTTGCACGTTGCGGAGGCGTTCACCGCCTTCGATGCGGACGTTCTTTAGGGTTAGTTGTCCGGGAGAAAGCGGGTGGACGAAACGGACTCTCAAGGTCCGCTGGTCATCGTCGACTTCAAGAAAGTCGATGCCGTTGTAAATCGACTGGGCCTCCAGAACGTTGCGGCGGCGCGGATCGCAGCAGAAGTAGATCATTGCGCCAAACCTCCTTGAGTGAACTCCGCCGTCTGCTGTTGCTGTGTTTCCCTGACAATGTATTCGATGGTCACCCGCAGGATGTTGTTATCCGCCTCCACGTCCACGTTGTTCAGTTCGATCAGGTCCGAGAGAGCCTGCTGGAGCGCGCCTTGCACCAGGAACTGAGTGGCAGCGGCCATTTCCGTGCTGTTGGGCGCGAACACCGCGAGCATGATGCCGCTGCCGAATTCCGGACGGTTCACCCGCTCTCCCGGCGCGGTGAACAGGACCTGTTCGATCAGATGGCGGATGTGATCGTTCAGGTTGGTCTGGGCCGTGCGGCCCCGGCTGTCGAAATGATAGGGAAAGTCGAGGTACATGGCCATTACGTCCCCATCACGCGGGTCTGCGTCACCACGGTCACCAACGGCGTGCCTGTTGGAACGCAGATGGAAGCGCTGTCGAACAACAGCAACGGCTGGCCGTTGGACAGGATCCTGACGGAGCCGACAACGTACTGCGCGGTTACGCAGGGACCATTCGCGGCGGGAGGCGGAGGCAGCGGGCAACCTGCAACCACGTACGGGGTCGGCAAGAGAACGGTGGGCATGCCCGATACCAACACGCGCGGATTCGGCGCCGTCGGCTGCGCCTGGCCGGCATGCGCGCAGAGTACCGTGGCGCCTTGATGAAGTAGAAATCCCGGCATTCGATCCCCCCTTAGGTGATGACCAGGGCGCCATTGTTCACTGTCACCACCGGTCCGACCATGGTGATGGACGCGCCCTTCCCATTCTGAATAATGATTCCGAGGTCGTTGACGATGATCATCGCCCCGGTGGTGCTCTTGAGCATGATGCCGCCGGTGGGCCCCGGCAGATCGCTGATGGACAAACCGTTTTGCAACATTGTCTGGAAAACGATGCTGGGCGAAGCGGGATTGCCTGCCTTGGCCAGGACGGGCGGATCCGAGGGCGCTCCGAAACGGCAACCGAGCCAGACCGGGTGATCCGGATCGCCATGTTCGAACATGACCCATACTCCCGAAAGGAGGGGTGGAACCAGGTAAGCGCCCATAGGCGCTCCGGTCGGTCCCGCCAGTGGAGTGCTCGGCAGCGCCCAGGACGAGGGTACAATTCCGAGCACGTCCGGCACTTGCAGCATCAGGCGACCGCTCATCTTCGGATCAACGTTGTTGATCACGGTCCCCCGGTATATCCCCGTAAATTTGCCTTCTTCGCCGGTCATACGAATACCCTCGGAGTTTGCGAAATCAAGCCATCGCGCGACAGCGTAAAATTCTGCTTGTATTCGCCACGCTTCAAGCTATGCGTCACGGTCTTCACGTAATACATTCCGTCGTATGCCAAGCCCGCGCCGCGCACGCCCACCAACTGCCGCGCTTTTAGAATTTTTCCGTAGCGGAGCACGTTCAGCGTGCCCGAGCCACTCACCGCATCGGAGGAATCCCCTATCTTGGCCAGTGCCAGCGCGGCAGCCTCGATGGGATTCTTGTGGGCCGCGTCGTCGGCCCATTCCACTTTGCTCGGCGGCGTGAGGCGCGCGCCAAGGGGCGGATTCAGCAGGCTGACGTTCGGCAACGGAATCGGAACGACGACCTTCTTCGTTATCGGATCCAGGATGTTCATAATGATGATTTTCTTAGCCAGCCCGTCCAGGCTGAAGCTCAGGCTTTCCACGTTGGTTTGCGCGTCCATGTTGACGTTCAAAGCGGATTGCGGGATAGGAATCCTGATGTTGGGTCCGAAGTAGGCGATGCTGGTGGCGGGCGCCGGACCGGCCTCGACATAAAACACGTAGCCCACATCCTTTGCCAGTTTCTTGATGTAGGCTAGATCACTGCCCGTTTGGCTAGGGATCTTGTCTATGGGAATCGGGACATCTTCGAAGATTGGCGGGATCACCAGCGGCACGACGCCGAACACCAGATACTTGGCCAGGATGACGTAGAGGCGAGCGGTGATCGGCATCGCGGGATAACGCATGAACGGCGCTTGCACGATGTCCATCAGAACGCTCAAGTCCTCGCCTGTGATCGTTAACGTCGAGTGGCCGGGTTCGTTGCTGGGAGACACTTCATGGCGGGTGACCACGCCATCGCACAGCACGTGTGGCATGCCGGAGACGGTAGCGACCAGGATCACGCGCGTGACGATCGGATCGAAGTAACCGGCCGGCAGGAGCGTATTCCGAATCGAAGACTTGTTATTCATGCTGAACACGAGTTGGAAGCCGGTGCGCTCGCCGCCCGTGTTCACCTGCACGTTGATGAGCGCGTCCACGACGGATTTCAGCGCGGGAACCGGCACGCCCGGTCCGATCAGCAACGTGAGATAGACGCCCTTAAGCATTGCGCGATCCGGGAATCCCCTGGGGCAAAGCGATGCGGACGCGGCGCCCCACCCGCTCCACGAGCTCAAACGGCGAAACCGCGATGTTGGCGTCGGCGATGCGCCAGAACTGCTGCGAATCGTCCAGGTATTTTGCCGTGATCGTGTCCAACCGCTCACCTTCCGTCACGCTGTGCGTCAGGATCGTGCTGAACTCGCTTTCCTGCGGGAGCAGGCGGCGCTTCACGTACGCGATCTCGGTTCCGTCCACGGTTTTGAATTTCAGCGTGGGCATTCCGTAGTAGCGGCTACCAATGGAAAACATTTCGTCACCTCATCCGATCCTCGTGATTCCCAGCGAGCCCAAAGTGGCTTGGCCGATCATTCCAGCGAGCCGCTCTTTCCGCTGGTGATACGCGGTAAACAGGCTATTGCCCTTGTGGTCGAAGCTCAAATCGTTCACGCTCAGCACCCGCATGGTGAGACTGACCTTGGCCCGCACGGGATTAAGATTGACGTCGAAGGCTTCTTCTGTGATGCTGAAGTCCGTCAAGCGCACGGGCAGAACCCGGTTCGCACTCCACACGAAGAGAGTCAACGGGGCTTCCGAGGGGGCGATCTCAATCATTCCCGATTGCGCGAGTGAGTTCTCATTCTGGATCTGGGTCGAACTCGGGTAGATCAGTATCTCCAAGGCCGCCAGGAGCGGAAAAATGCCGAGTGCGACAGCGGTGGGATTCTGGTCGGGCAACTCGAGCTGATCGGTCGCGTCGAGCTCCGCGTCGAACTTGATGGTCTCCACCGGCGGGCCCGTCAAGCGCAAGGCATCCAGGCGATCGCCGCCTTCCCCGGTGACGCCGCGGCTCTGTAGGCTGCGGCTCAAACTGTCCGGGTTGTATTGCATCTTGATGATGCGTTGCACGACTAACGTCGTCGGGTCGGCGACAACAATGCCCCCCCGCAACAGCCTGGGAGATACGGGGAATGCGCCCATCCGGCTAGGCCTCCTTCTCCGGCGGATCGTTGCCCGCGAACAATTTCCTCAGCACGTCCTCGGTGCTGATATTCGGTTTGATGAATTCCACGTCGTTCACGGACGGGAGTTCGAGGCCCTTGTCCGACGAGTACATGACCGGCTTTTTCAGCTTCATGCCCAGCTTCAGGCCGGTGTCGTATTTGACTGAAGCCAAGTTCCACGTCTTCTCTGCCGAGACGCTGAGCCAACCCCACCCCGCTTTTGCGCGGACGGTGGCATCCAGGGCCAGGACCAGCGCCAGCCCGAGCATCACGCTGAAATCCGCCTTGGCGTCGAATCGGTCCTTCTGGTAATGCAGTTCCACATTTGAGATGACCTCCCCTCTGAGCATGGCCGTGGCGCTTACCGTAATCAGTCCCGTTACGGAAGCCACCCCGATGCTGATTTCAATTCCCCCGCTGATGCTGCCGGTGATGTGGGCCTCGGCGCCGATGTAGAACTGCCCCGTCAGAAGCACGTCCACATCCGGCTTTTCTTCCAGTGGATTGAACGCGGCGGCGAGCTTGAGATGCCGCAGTTCGCCGGGGCCGATCTTGTATCCCGCGGAAAGGGCACCCTCGATTCGCGCGTTCAGCCCGACGCCCCCAATCGAAGCGCCCGGAATCGGAATGCTGATCCCCACCTCGAAAATCTTGTAAGTGTCGCCGAACGGCTTGAAGAGCGGGATAGGCTTAGGGAATTCCAGAACGCCCTTCAGCCGCACCTTTTCCTGCTCGTCGATGGCGATCCCGCCTGTCACCACCAGGTTTTCAGAAAGCCGGATGGTGACCTCACCCTCGCCCGAGAACTTGCGGGCCGGGCTCATCTTAACCTTGAGCTTGCCTTCCGCGCGTCCCTTCTTGAAGGTGAGGCTGCCTTCGCCGGAGAACTTCTCGTCGTAGTAGAGAACCTTCATTCGGCCCGACAGACCTTGGAACTTGAAGCCGGTTTCGGCAGACCCGCTGATGTGGTCGCCGTCGTATTCGATCTCAATTTCAACCGGATCCAGCTTTGGCGGCTTGAAGCTCCCCTTGCCTTTGAAGAGCCATTTTTGCTTGGCGTACATCAGGCTGACCGTTACGCCGTCGGTGCCTGGGATGGCGAGCACGACCGTGCCGCCGGCCTGCACGCCGTTGTTGTCGAAAGCGACGAACGCGGAACCGCTCTGGACGTACTTGAGCTTCTGCAGTTGGGCGGCTTCGATATTGATCGATCCGCTCCACTTCTCGTTGCGGTAGGCGATCTCGCCATGGGCCGCGTCAAGGCCGGGAATCTGCGCGTCCACTGTGCCTACTGCGACCAAGCCTTGGGCGTCTGCGCTGAGCTCGATTTTGCCATCGAGGAACTTCTTCTTGCCCCGTGCCACTTCGAACGCTAGCTCTCCGTAGGGTCTAAACTCGGGCGCCAGTTTGAGGCCGAGTTCCCCCTTCGTTATCTTCACTCCGGGAATAGGAAGGAGCTTTTGCAGCTTTTCCTTCGGAATGGGCGCTGTAATGACAAACTCGTCCTTGTTGAATTTAACGTTGAACTGAGGCAGGAAGGAAAGGCGCGGCTTGATAAACCCCTCGCCGCTAAGCGTGTTGTCTGCCTCCAGCTTGAGCTTGGTGAATTCGCCTTCGCTCAAATACGGGTAATGGAATTTTAGGTGGGGATTCTTCGGCGGCAGGCTAAGCTTGCCATCCTTGGCAATGCTTAAGACGATGTCTTTCTTATCCGTTATCGTAACCGGCAGCTTAGTCTTGTTCGATGGGTCAAAACCGGCTTTCACCGAGTGGCTTTTCTTACTCCGGTCCAGTTCATGTAGCTCGAAACCCGGAATCAGGGTAGCAGCCGACTTGTTCTCGGGAATCTTTGAAGTACTGATCTCGACCCCTTTCGTTTTGTCCGCAATCTCATCCCCGGTAATGAAAATGTCCGCCTCCGGGCCGCCGCCAATCAGGCGATAGGGAGTGCCCTTTTCACCACCAACGCTTTCGCCTTTCTTTACGTCCTTGATCGACTTGGCCTTGTCATCCGCCTTGCAGCAATCCTTGCAGATCGGCGTTGACTGGGTAACGCTGTCGAACTGCATGATGATGAAGTCCGGCGTTTGGCCCTTAGCCTTGAGGACCTTGCGGATTGCCACGGATTTGCTTTTCAGGTCGCCGAAAATCGCCGACCCGCTAGACATGTTCTCCGGGCCATCCAACATTTGCATGTTCGACGGGACGTTGTTGCCGCCAAACTGCAGCTCCAAGATATGGTCGACCTGGCAGGGATTCTTGTTGGCGGTAGCCGTTTGCCGAAAGGTGTCTTTCGCGGTGGCGACGCTTTTCCAGTTGTCCTCTTCGTTCTCTTTTTTCCAGCCGACCTTCTGTAGCCAGATGTTTTTCAGTTCATCCGTCGGCGGGCGCTCCTGCTTCAATGCCGATTTGGGATTTCCAGTATTTCCGCCGGGATCGACCATGGCCTGCAGGTTCCCGGCTTTGGCAATATCGTTCCAAACCTTCTTTACGTCTCCTTTCTTGTCGGGAAGCTCTAGCGCTCCCATGTTAAACACTGGAATGTCTTGCGGCGCGCCGGGCACGGGCTTGGCCATCTGCTGAACGCCGACGGCTTTCAAGTCGTTATCCGCCTTGATCCACTCTCGGGCTGGGTTGGCGTCGGGCGTGGGTTTATCGCTGGTGGCGGTCTTTTTCTTGCTCTCGCGTGACAGGATTGGAAACGCCGGACGGGCTCCCATTGCGTCCTTGTGCCCCGATCCGCTTAACGCGGAGTATGCCATACGGTTTGCGGCGGCTTCGAGGCGATGGTATTCGGAAGTTTCGGCCAGCGACAGGCTGTCGGAAGACCGGTGCAAGCCTTGCTGCTGGACGGTGTGCGCCAATTCGTGCGCGAGCAAGTGCCGGCCATCGTGCGAATCCGGCTGATACTTGCCCTCATCGAACACGATGTGATTGCCCACGGTGTACGCATGGGCGTCGACCGCGCGCGCCGATTCCGCGGCCTGCCGGTCGGTGTGGACGCGGACTCCGCTGAAGTCCTGGCCGAAGCGCGGCTCCATGTAGGAACGGGCGGGGGAATCGAGCGGGCGCCCGGGCGAGTTGAGTACCCGGTCGACCACGGGAGGAGCGGACGTGGGGTGCTGCGGACCCGCGGCGGAGCGCTGTAAGCTCTGGTCGCCCGGCTTCTTGCGGCAGGATTCGCACTCCCCCGTGCCCGCGCAGGCGCATTTGCGCTGCAGCACCGCCACACCGGCGGCGGGTTTTTCCGCGACTTTGGCAGCGCTTCTCATCGACGCTCCGACGGCTTGGAATTCAAGACCGCCCCCGCTAGTTTCTCGCCCAGCACCTGCGGTCGAGTCCCCGGATTCAGGGTCAGTTCAGGTCCGCCGACGCGATCCATCGCGCGCCGCGCAACCCACGCTTCGGGAACGCCATGCACCCCGAGCAGGGTCCGCAATTCCTCCCGCAACCCATCGGCGACGCGCAATCGGTCGCCCGACGGAACACCTTCCAGCCGCAGTTCATCGATGCACAGGCTGACGTTCGGACGCGGCGGTTGCGGGCGCCGGAACCTGTCCCGCCATTCGCTCCTCCGCTGGCGGCGGTTCATACCCAGCCGCCCGTCTCCGCGTCGGACAGCGGCTTATCAAGCTTGCCGCACTCCCTGCGGGCGGCTGTCAGGAGATGGCTCATGCCGACCCGCTCTCCCTGATCCGCAGCTAGGAATGCGGCATTCAAAGCTATGTTGCGGATATTGCCGCCGGGCATATTCAGCTTGGCCAATTTTTCGGAATCCAAGCCGACGGTGGGCGTATGGGGTGGGAACATGCGTTCCCAAATCCGCCGCCGCAGCGCCGCGTCGGGGAACGGGAAATTCACGATGAAGCGGATACGACGGAGAAAGGCCGCATCGAGCGCGCCGCGGAGGTTGGTGGTAAGAACCGCAAGCCCGCGATACGCCTCCATGCGCTGCAGGAGATAGCTCACTTCGATATTGGCGTAGCGGTCATGGCTGTCCTTCACCTCGCTACGCTTACCGAACAACGCGTCGGCCTCGTCAAACAGGAGGACCGCGCCGCTGTTCTCGGCCGCGTCGAAGATGCTGCGCAAGTTCTTCTCGGTTTCACCGATGAATTTACTCACCACCTGACTGAGGTCGATGCGGTACAGATCCAGCCGCAACTCGTTCGCCAAAATCTCGGCGGCCAGCGTCTTGCCCGTGCCGCTCGGGCCCGTGAAGAGCGCAGTAATCCCCAAGCCACGCGCGCTCTGGGCCGCGAAGCCCCAGGTTTCCAGCACCTTGGACTGCTGGCGAACGTGGGAGGAAATCGCGCGCAGCATCTCCATGCTGTTTTCGGAAAGGATGAGGTCGGGCCATCCCGCGCGGGTTTCGATCCGCTGCGCTAGGCTGTCCAGGTCGCCGCGCGCCTCCGTGCGGCAAGCGTCCCAGACGTGTGCGAAGAGGTCTTTCCCGCTCGCGGCGGCGGCCTTCATCGCTCGCTCGCCCGCGTTTCGAATTCGGCCCGTATCGAGCGAAAACTGCGCCGCGATGCAATCCAGGCTGCCGTTCAAGCCTACCGCCTTTTCGCCCAGGGTGCGATTCCACAAGGCGCGTTGCTCGGCCACCGGCGGACGGTCAATGGTAACCCGCAGGACTTCCGATGAAAGCTCGGGGAACCCTGAGCCATTAACCAAGACAACGCCCACGACGTGATCCGCCAGCCACGCGGCGGCCTGCGATTCCGCCGGGCTGGCTCCGTCAAATTCGATCAGCAACGCGGCACGGGTCAGTGCGGCCTCACGTTCCCACAGCCTCGCGAAAGAGGCCTGCTCCACGGCCCCAGTGGGTACCCGGCAGGCCCGCAAGGCTTGCAGGCGAAGGCCCGCCGCCGCGCAGGCAGTCGCGGCCACGGCGCGTTTTCCCCGCGTCGCGTTGCCCTGCAGATGCACGACGACGTGTCCGGCCGCATTACCGGTCCATAACTTGATCAACTCGTCGATATGAACCCGGTACGATTCGGGCAACGTCTCTGGCATCGCGACTGGCTCCACAAAGCCGCGCAGGCGTTCATCAGGGGAGACCACTCCAACAAGGAAATGAAGCACGGATTCATCAATGCGGAGCTGGCTGGTGGTTAATGTTTCACCAGCGCCAATCTCAAGCAACTTCCAACGGCGCAGGGGCGCACCCGGCAGCAATGCGCTCCAATGCGCCTCGGGAAAAATCTGCAACGCCAGCCGGAAGGTTGGAAACCGTAGCCGTTCATCGCGCTGGACCGCGGCGCAAAGCGGCGCGAAATCCGCATCCAATTCCATGCCAGCGCAGAGTAGCAGAGTATCGCGTTCGAATTCCGATAAATGAAAGGCTTCGCACACCGCCATCAATGCGGCGAAGTCCTCGGAACGATGCTCATGCTCGGTTTCCTCCTGGCCGGCATGCGCGCGGAGCAGCGAGCGGATCCTGGCGATCTCGACGGCCATGCTCATGCGATGGTCACCTTGGGACCGACGAATTGACCGCTGCCGTTCACTTCCAAGGGACTTTCGGCGCCGTCGACCTGCAAGCGCAGAAGGTAACTGCCGGGCTGCACTTTGGCGAAGGGCACGGTCAAGGTTGTCGTAGGAGCAGGCTCGCCCGGAGGCGGGCTGGCGAGGTCGGTGCGCGGGGGCACCAGGAAGCTGTAAGACGACGCGCCATTCAGCAGGACGACAGCGCGCTGTCTTGGTCCAACGGCGGGGACAACGGTTAGATTCAGATCGCCTTTGCCCGATGCGCCGACAGCCGAAACCGACTGGACGACGGGCCGCAGAACAAATGCGGCTTGGTTCGATTCAACGCCCCGATGCTCTGCGGGAGGGGAACCGAGATCCACCCGGTGCACCACCTGCAGGCTCTGCGTTCCAGCCGGCACACCGGCGGGTAACGGCACCACGATTTGGATTCCCGTGATGTCGGCATCCGCTGGGATCGCCTCGACGCCGGCGACGTCAACCAAAGTCTCCTCGCCCTTCAATTGCGATCCCCGCAGGACCAATCTGTATCCAGGCAAAATTGGCTGGCCGGCGACGATAGGCGCGCCCACCGCGGATTGCGAGAGCACCTCCTCGATCACCGGCCGTTGCAACGGGATCGCCTTGATCAACCGCGACATCACCGGCAGGGCAGACTTGGTGGACGCGCGGCTTTGAATCAGAACCACGGATGCAAGGTATGCGGCTGTGGGGCGATACTTCGCCTGAAAGGCCGTCCAAAGGCGTGAGATTTCTTCCGTGCTCAAGGTTTGCGGCGCGATCTTGATCTGCTCGGGCTGCTCGGCCAATCCCGACGTGTACAGGTTCAGCATGGCGGCGGGCACGCCAGATCCCCCGATCACCTGAGAAGGGGCCGCCAGGGAACGGCGGATCGCATCGCGCGTCAATACAGGAGTCTCATGCAGAAGCTGCATGGCATAACCGAGGAGGATTTCGGCATGCAGTTGCTGGCCACCATACGCCGTCAGCAGATAGTGTAGATCCAACGCAAGAGGAGGGTTGTCGATGCGCTCGCCGCGCGCGTTCCGCGAGGGCATGTTATTGTTGCGCAGCGCAGCGTTTTCGGTCACTTGGTAAAGGAATATATTGAGTTGGCTCTGGCCCGCGTTGGCGGCTTCGGCGCGGTCCGGCGGCAGCGCGGTAACGTTGACGTCTCCCACTCCGGTCGCACTGATGTCCTGGTCGATGAGGCCGTTGTTCAACAGATCCACGAGGACGAAGGAGACCGACGCGATACCCAGAGCGCTGCTCATCGCCTCGCCCTCTGGGCCAGATAGCGGTCCAGCGGCAACAGCGGTGCAGGTCGCGGATTTCCGTGCTTCGCGGCCGGCGCAGCCATGGTGGCCTGCACTGTCACGCGTCCGATTACGACGTTGATTGTGGGCGCGGATGGCTCGGCTTCGATTGCGCGTGCCTCTGATGTGGGTGGACGCTCGGCATTTGGTGCTGGACGGACTTGCGGTTGCAAGGATGCCCGTGAATCGCTAGGACGGATGATCTCCCTGACCAGCGTTTGAATAGTAGGTGCGAAAGGAACCATGGTCGAGCGGGAAGCGGCGGTCGTCGATTGAGTGGGTGCCGGGGTCACCGTCCGTATTTCCATTGGGGGCCGCGGACCGGGTGCGGAAACCACCTCGCGTCGCGGTGTTGGCTGAGCCTCTGGAGACGGCGCTGGAATAGCCGATTGCACTACGATTCGCTCCTGCTGAATGACCTCTTTGATCCTCTCCGGACGAGGCACCGGCTCGCGAT
>DASQLD010000503.1:0-9665 GCA_035630195.1 Bryobacteraceae bacterium | reverse complement strand
GTTCCCTGCAGACGCCCGGAATTCGGCACAGCGAAGACCCATTTGACGCCCAACCCGCCTACATTCGTGCGATCGATCTGTTTGACCTCCGAGTAACGATTTCCGCTAAGCTGACCATGCATGCTCGGCCAATCGGCTTGCGTAGTTACACGACGGTACTGTTCGCCCGATCTTCGCAGCAGATGAATGCGCTGATCGTCAGTTCGCAACTGCAACTCGCGGCCGGTGCGGCCAAGAGCGATACCTTCGAGTTCTGAACCATCGGTTAAGCGAACCCGCTGCCGGACGGGGGCGCCGCGGCGGCCGCCAGGACGCCTTTGTAGGGTGCGCACATAGGCGACGAGCGTTGAGAGGTCCGTCTCGGGAAGCTGCTTGAAGGCCGGCATGCCCTTTCGCGGGACGCCGTCCCGGATGATTCGGGTGATGCCTTCATCATTGTTCGCGGCGAGGCTAGGCAGTATCGAGGGCGCATGCTCTCCTCCATTTCCATCGACACCATGGCAACCGGAGCAAAGACTCTGGAAAGTCGCCCGGCCGCCGGGGGATTGTCCCCAGGCGATCGTCAACACTGAGCTGAAAGCTGCAAACAACAAAATGCGCATTCCGTATGTTCCCCTGCTGGAAGTTAACTCGAATATATCGTGGCGATGATAACCATCGAAAGGATACGGCTCGGCCGCGAAAAGCGGACCTCGAGCCGCGGCATATTCGATCCTAGCCTGGAGCAGCTACGACAGGCGTGGAATTATCGCTTTAGAGTCGGAGCGCGCCGCCGCCCGGTGGGGGCCGCCATCGTGGACTGAATTGTTTGCTGAACGCGACGAAACTCTTCGCTGGATGTTGACGCAGCAGGCGAAGGCAAGGAGGAGAGCGTTTCCTGCAGTGCGGCCAGCCTTTGTTCACGTGTCGCATCCGCCGGATCTGTGCGTTGTATGTAGTGTTTCAAGCCGGCCGCATCGTATCCCGCGCGTGAGGCTAGTTGCAGCCCAAACCGATCCGCTTCAAGTTCGTAGATTCTCTGGAACTTCAGAAAAGCAGTAGGCATGAGCAACTGTGAACGTTCTGCGTCCGCATGCGAACCAGCCCAACCGCCCCAAAATATGAGCGGAATGCTGGCCATGTTTACTGTCTGGCCACGGGTCCTCGCCTGCGTTCCGTGGCGCAGCGCGACATGGCCGATCGCATGGGCAAGCATTCCGACGAATTCCGATTCGTCCTGAGACGCAGTGAAAAAGCGAGCTGGAATTAAGATGTAGCCGCCGGGCAACGGTATCGGTTCGATGTGGGCGCCGTCTGCAATCACCTTAAATTGATACCCGAACGACGTTTCCTCAAGCTGCGCGACAAGCTCGCCGCCGAGCCGCTTTGTATATTCGTCGACGAGCGGGACAGACAGGGGTTTTGCTTGTCTCCTGATTTCCGAGGACAAGTGCTGCCCGAGCGCCCGCTCCTTTTCCACGCTGTAGAAATTCGCGCTTTGCTGAGCCAGGATTGGAATCGCCAGGACAAAAAAGCTAGCTTTCATTTGAAGCCTCGTGAGGCGGGCGCAAACTGCCGTTGACTACAATCGTCCCACAAATTGAGCGTTGGCCACCGGCATTGACGGTGGTCCCCTCGTCTGGCTTTACTAGTGGAAATTTTGCCGAACGTTTGCGCGTTCGTGAGGTTTACACGTGTATTCGGCTCTGACAAGTTGTACCACTTGAATTGTCTCGCACGGCGGCTCGTTCGCCGATCGAGTTGGGACATAGATTGCCGTTGTTGTCGCGGCGGACCACTACGACACCCGGCATTGACTGATACGGGCTTCCCGCGTAGGTGAATTGCAACGCATCACCGCCTGGCTATCCCAGAAGGTAGGCCAATTGCGAGCCAACCAACTGCGGTGATTCGTTCGCCAATCGTCACGTAGGCCGAGGGGGCAGGAACATCAAGTTTGCTCTCCGCAAGATCGGATAGACGACCGACAATTCCCCGCGTTCAAGTGGGAAGCGCCCTCGGTTGTCTTGCGCCGTCTGAACTTAACCGTCATACGATGCGCGCGGCTAGTCCATAGCTGACCAGATTTCGTCCTCCGGTGAGTGACTTGAAGACTGTCTGAATGTTGTCGCGCCATTACGTCGCGCCTGGACCGATCTCGATATAAGTTCGAGCTTGTCCGATCGGACAAAATCGACCGTAGGTGTGTCGCTGGACCCGATCGCCGCAACAGAGAATCGTTGAACAACACACATGCAACGGCGCGCTGTATTCAAACCCTCGTGAGGACGCGGCATGTGGTGTTCCAACTATCGGGAACCCAAAGGGATCACAGGATCAGGGCCGCTGGATTTGGGCGTGTCAATTGTACGCTCGATCTTGCGATCCACCACTGAAATGAAGACTACTTTGTCCAGTTCTTGAAGGCCTGAAAAGGCCCGTCGGCCATCGTTCGTCATCGTTAAAGACAATGGTTTCCCGGGCAGCGGAATTACCGTTGTCTGCTTTCGTGTAGATATATCGGCGAAACCGAGAGCAGGCTCCAGCTGCATGTTGTAGACGAGCGTCTTGCCATCAGGAGTTACCGCGATGCGTCCAGGTCCCTTGCCGGTAGCGATCGTACCGATAACTTGAAACGTCTTGGTATCGACAATTGTGATGCAATTCGCCCCGGATGTCGCCACGTAAAGTAGCTTCCCGTCTTTAGAGAACGCACCGCCTTGCGGCTTCTCTCCCGTGGGAATCAATCTGACGGCGCCCGTCGCCACTTCAATCACGGCGACCGAGGCCGAATCAGTGTTGCTGACGAAGGCAAGGTTGCCATCCGAAGACAGCATCACCATATGCGGGCTCTTGCCTTTGACATCAAAGTCACGCACAACTGTGCGCTTTGCGGGGTCGACAAGAATCAGACCGTAGGGTCTCTCGGTCGTTACCAGCAGATGCCCGGTCTTTGGAATCAACGCCAGCCCGTGCGGACGGTGAAACCGCCCCAGATCGATGTCATAGAGCTTCTTCTTTGAGCTCACGTCCACAACAGAGATACTGTTCGTTCCCATTGTGTCTTCCGTCATCCAGAGGACACCGTTGTTGCTGACAAAGAGCAGCTTACCGTCTCGAGACAGTACCGCCTCGTGAGGGAACGCGCCGACCTTCACTCGCCCCTCGTTTTGTCCCGACTCGGAGTAAAATCCAACAGTTCCCGAGACCTTCTCTATCGTTGCCACATATGGACCGGCGGAGGCAAGTAGGGGCAGAGCGAAAATAAGTAAGGATCGCATATTCGTACCAAGTGAATCATAATCGAGAATTGTGATGCGATTCTTGCTGTTTCTCTCATTCGGGGCTACGCTAGCCGTCATGTCCCAAGAAAGTGACACTCCCGTGCGGCTTATGATCGTCGAGCCGGGCCATTTTCACGCCTCATTGTTGCAGCGAGATATGTACCCGTCAATCGCGCCGAAAGTGGCGGTGTATGCGCCTCTCGGACCGGAATTGATCGATTATTTGAACAGGATCTCGCTGTTCAACCGCAGAGCTGAGAAGCCGACATCCTGGGAACTCGACGTGAGCACGAGTTCTGACCCTATGCTCGACATGCTGAAAGAGCGGCCCGGGAACGTTGTCCTATTCACGGGGAAGAACCTCGGCAAAATCGACCGAATTAATGCGTCACTGGACGCCGGCCTGCACGTCTTCGCTGATAAACCGTGGATCATTTCGTCGAAGGATATGGCGAAACTCGACCATGCTCTCGAGACCGCCGAACGTAAAGGCCTCGCCGCCTACGACATCATGACCGAGCGCTTTGAGGTCACTTCTGAGCTACAGCGTATTTTCGTAAATACGCCCGAGGTCTTTGGAAAGCTTGAGCACGGCAGCGCCGCCGATCCTGCAATTTATGCTAAGAGCATTCATCACGTGATGAAGATCGTTGCCGGAGTTCCTTTAAAGCGGCCGGCGTGGTTTTTCGATACCGACGTCTATGGCGAAGGGCTGGCGGATGTCGGTACGCACGTTGTGGATCTTGTCCAGTGGACTGCCTTTCCGGATCAGGCGCTCGATTATCGCAAGGATGTTCAGGTGCTCGAGGGCAAACACTGGCCGCTGAAAATGACGAAGGAGCAGTTCCAGCAGGTGACAGGGGAACCACTGGCAGCCGAAAAGCTCGACTATTACTGCAACAATTCTGTTCATTACACTCTGCGCGGAGTTCACGTGAAGCTTGACATCCTGTGGAATTGGGAAGCTCCGGCAGGAGCAGGCGATCTTTACGAAGCCACCTTCCGAGGATCGAATGCGCGGATCGAAATACGGCAAGGCAAACTCCCGGAATTGTATATCGTGCCCACCCGAGGCCGAGCAGGAGTTTTCGCCGCCGTCAAAAACAAGATCAATCAACTACAAACCCAGTTCCCCGGAGTCACCTTCAACGAACAGAACGGCCGCATTACAATTCCAGAAAAGTTCCACGTAGGGCATGAAGCCCACTTCGCGCAAGTGGCCAACCGCTTCTTTTCGTACATTGCATCGCCCAAATCTATGCCTTCCTGGGAGCGTCCGAACATGCTGGTGAAGTATTTCATCTCAACCAAGGGAGTTGAACTGGCGCAAAAATGAACAGACTCATACCAATATTCACGATCGCAGCCGCAACGCTTGTCGCGCAGCAGACTCGAACTGAAATCGTGAAAGCCTCGCCGAATTCTGCGGACGATTCCAAACCGAATAGCGATAAGGTACCGGAAGCATACGCTATCTCAGGCCAGTTCCAGCGCGTCGTAGTCCTGCGGTTTAAGTTCGACACGGATCTGCTCGCGGGCATGGAAAAGATGGTGAAGCAGGAAAAGATCAAGAATGGGGTGATCCTCTCTGGCATTGGCTCGGTGCGCGGTTATCATATCCACCAAGTCAGCAACCGTACCTTCCCTTCGAAAAATATCTTCGTTAAAGATCCCACCGCTCATGCAGATATCATCGGGATGAACGGTTACATTATCGACGGACGGATTCATCCCCACATGACACTCGCAGATGCTGAGAAATCATTCGGCGGTCACCTCGAACCGGATACAAAAGTTTTTACATTCGCAATCATTACCATTGGTGTTCTAGGGGATGCCACGGATCTCAGCCGCATTGACGATAAAACGTACCGCTAATACTTGACATGCTACGGAATTCGTACTAATTCTTTAGTTGTGAGGAAACGAAGCCCGGTTCTGACAGAACAAGAACTCGAAATCATGAAAATCGTCTGGCGGCGCGGGGAAGCCACTGTCAGGGAGGTATACGAGGAAATTCTTGACCGCAGGAAGATCGCGTATACAACCGTGATGACAATGCTGGGCGTGCTTGAGGGTAAGGGCCACCTTGAGAAAGTAGCAGACGAGAAAGCTTATGTGTACCGGCCCACCCGGCCAAAAGAAGAGGTAATTGCGAGTATGGTGACCGACTTCGTTTCTCGCGTCTTCGACGGTTCGGCGAGGCCTTTGATGGAGCATCTCATCCGAAGCGAACAGTTGACCTGTGAAGAACTCGCCGAGATTACCAGTGCTGGGTCAGATGCCAACTGATTCCCAATCGCTCTCATAACTCACCCCCATACTGTCAGCTCACCTTGACATTCTACCTGAAGGCGCGTATTCTTCACCAAGAATGTCTACCAGAGATGCAGAGGACCGCATCGAACTTCTGCAGGGAACTCTAGATCTATTAATCCTCCGCACTCTGGCGCCCGGTCCCGCTCACGGCCACGCCATCGCCAAAACTATCGAACATAGCTCCGACGATGTTCTGCAAGTCGAACAGGGTTCGTTATATCCAGCGCTCCACCGGCTCTTGAAGCGCAAGTGGATCTCAGCGGAAGACGGAATTTCGGAGAACAATCGTAGAGCCAAGTACTATCGGCTAACGGCTGCTGGCCGCAAGCAGTTACTTGTCGAAACAACAAAGTGGGACAAACTGGCCAGAGCCATTGGCCGGATATTGCGTCCGTCGCGGCAGGAGAACAACGGATGATCCACGATCCGTCAGGAAAGCGCTGGCTCGATTCTCTCGACAACGAAATCCAGCATCACGTCGAGCAGGAGACTGCGGAGAATATCGAACGAGGAATGGAACCTGGGGAAGCTCGATATGCAGCGCTTCGAAAGTTCGGGAATGTCTCGAACGTCCGCGAAGACACGCGAGCGGTATGGAGCATTGTCTGGGTCGAACAGTTGCTGCAGGACATCCGCTACGGAGTGCGGACACTGCAAAGGCGCCCTTGGTTTACGTTCGTAGTCGTCGCGACGATCGCCCTGGGCATCGGGATGAACACGGGCGTCTTCAGTGTCGTTAATGCAGCGCTCCTCCGCCCGCTGCCTTATCCAGACGCCGGTCGGCTCATCTGGCTGTCGAACTATGACCAGCGATTCAAGCATGACAACTGGGTAGCGAGAACGGATTACGTCTCATGGAGGCGGCAGGCGCAGTCGTTCGACAAAATGACGGCCTATGGAAATCAGGACTTAGCAGTCGTGATTGGAGATCAGGCGAGCCAGGAAAGAGTTGCGTCCATCACAGGCGACTTTTGGAATCTCACAAGAGTCCGTCCTGCACACGGGCGCCTCTTCGCCTCCGGTGAGCCGAACGCAATCGTGCTATCTCGAGGTCTGTTCGAGCGGAGGCTCGGCGGCGACGCGCGGATGATCGGAAAGACAATCACACTGAACGGATGGCCCTTCACGGTTGTCGGCGTGTTGCCGAAGGACTTCTCTTTTCTGTTTCCACAGCAGTTTGTGAATGGAGATGAAGTGCGCGACATTGACGCGTACATCTCGATCCCAGATGCGCTGATGGCGCTGCCGCCGGCCGGCGTGCAGCATTGGCAAGAGGCTACCGGACGCCTCGGACCCGCGCCGTTCTGGATCAGCGTTGTAGGACGGCTCAAAGCAAATACCAGCGTTGAGACCGCGTATGCAGAGATGCAAACGGTCTATACACGCGTCACCCAGCAAGATCCCGGTCCATTGCGCACACACAGTATCCTGCGCTTCGCCACCTTAGAGGAGAAGCTTTCTGGATCGGCGCGGAAGCCGCTTTTTGTTCTCTCGGTGGCCGCCGGGTTCGTACTAGTTATTGCTTGCGCCAATATCGCAAATCTCTTGTTGGCGCGAGCCTCCACACAACAGAGAGATATCGCGATTCGCGTCGCCATTGGAGCCGGACGCCTCCGTGTCATCCGTCAGTTTCTGACGGAAAGCGTGCTCTTGGCGCTGCTGGGGTGCGCCGCTGGGATTTTTCTGGCGCATTGGGCCCTTGCGATCTTGATCAATCTCGCTCCCCACGCCGTGCCGCGTCTGGCTGAAGCTACGATCGATGGCCCCGTACTCTGCTTCACACTCGGAATCTCGCTCGCTGCCGCTGTTGCATTCGGATTGGCGCCGGCGATCTCCGCATGGAAGTCTGACGTTAATGCTGTGCTGAAGGCCGAGACCACTGCATCCTCTGCGACGCCTCGCAGAGCGCAGATCCGCAGAATGCTTGCAGCGGCCGAGCTCGCCTTGGCGATCATTCTGTTGGTGGGTGCAGGATTGATGCTCAAGAGTTTTTGGCGTATGAATGCCAAGCCTCCGGGGTTTACGCCCGAGAAAATCCTGGTGATGCGCATAACCCTATCCGGCCCGCAATATACTAGCTGGCCGCCCAAACAGGCATATACTGAGGAGCTTCTGAAGACCCTTCATGCCTTGCCTGGCGTTGAGGCCGCGGGGATTGATGCAGGCACGCTGAATACAGGTGTGAGAATCGGCGGTTCGGCGAAAGAAGATGCCATATTCTCCTCCGTTCGAGGAGTTTCTCCCGGTTACCTTAGAGCAATGGGGATTCCCCTTGTTGAAGGGAACTGGCCGGAACGTGGGGCTCTGTTCGGGGCCGTCGTCAACGAAGCATTCGCCCGCCGCCTGCCGCGGCAGTCGAGTGGCAGATTCCTCAGCGGTTCCATTCTGAATGATTCCATCATGGGTGTCGTCGCCGACTTCAAGACATGGCGCCTTGACGCCAATCCCATGCCGGAAGTTTACGTACCCTATGAAAGACTGCCCAATAGCCGCTCTCTGAGAATCGTCCTGCGCACTTCGGGAGAAGCCGCCTCTATGGCGCCGGCAGTTCGAAAAGTAATAGCCGAAATAGATCCGACCCAGCCGGCTTACGAAGTGCAGACGCTCGAAGAAGCGCTATCGGGCTCTATCGCGCCACGCCGCTTCAATTTGTTCTTATTGGGAGCCTTCGCTGTAGCGGCGCTAATGCTCGCTCTAATCGGAGTCTACGGGGTTATCGCCTATTCTGTGGAGCAACGCACTCGTGAGATCGGCGTGCGCCTGGCTCTCGGCGCCCGCCGCCGCGAAATTGTAGGAATGGTGGTACGTCAGGGGATGGCGTTAGCGATCGGGGGCATTGCGGTCGGACTGCTGATCGCTTTGGGACTGACCCGTCTGATGACGAGTCTGCTCTATGATGTGCGATCGAACGATCCCTGGACCTTAAGCCTTGTCACGGCGGGTTTGGCTGTGACTGCCTTACTGGCCACGGCAGTCCCCGCTCTTAAGGCGTCCAAGGTGGATCCGCTAACAGCGCTTCGCCATGAGTAGCGTCGTTACGCGAGTTGCTTCTTGCAATACTCGTAGCACTTGCGCACTTCCGTAATCGGATCGACGCCCTTGTACTCGTATTCAATCATCGCGGGGATGCCCCAGGACTTGTTAGCCTTCAGGACTTCAAGACACGCCTTAATAGGAGTGTCGCCCTCCCCGAACGGCACATTGGCCCCCTGATCCTTCTTCCGATCCTTGATGTGGAGCGTGACAATGCGGTCGTGGTGCTTCTTCAAGTACTCAACAGGGTCCAGGTTAGCCGCGGTGAAGTGGCCTATGTCGAGATTGATGGCGATATTCGGATTTCCCTCCATCGCCTTCGAGAAACTTTCGATCGTTGCAAATTCATTCGGATCTTTCAGATTCGAGTGATTGTGCATAGCAACCTTTACGCCGGCTTTGCTGGCGAGGTCGTTCAGCCGCTTGCTCTGATCCACTTTCGATGAGGCGGTGATGATCTTTGTGCCCAGGAGCTTGGCCATCTCCATCCCATGTAAGACTTCTTCGTCCGTGTGGTTCTGATTGAAGCTATAGTTCATCGCATAAATACGAATGCCCGCATTGTTGAATTTGCGACGAACCTCCTTCATCTGGTCGAGCGAAGACGAAGCCGTGCGCCATTTCTTGATCTCGTCCCGATCCTTCGGCTCGACATGGCCTTGCCACAACTCGACATAGCTGAGTCCGACGTCAGACATAGCCTTGATGGCTTCGTCGAGCGGCAGTGAGCGAAAGCTATAGCTCTGGGCGCCGATTCTGACGCCTTTCACGTTTGAGTCCGGCTTGCCGAAGGCGACCGAGGACGAGGCGGCTGCTATGGCGAATTTGGCGAAATCTCTTCTGGAGTACATGCGATGTTTGTGAACGAGATCATCATAACAAACAACACTTCAGTATTCGCCCCGGACTTACAGTATCTTCAGAACAACTGCGGTCATGTCGTCCGTTCCGCCGCAGCGATCCGCGCTACCGAGTATAAGTTGAACGACTTCGCTGGCCGGCAATCTCCTCGATCGGCGCAGACAGTTGAGGAGTCCCGTTTCGCCAAAG
>DASQLD010000502.1:0-12695 GCA_035630195.1 Bryobacteraceae bacterium | reverse complement strand
TCGCTCCGGATAGGACATTTCTACTTCGCGCCGACATGCACGGCGAAATACATCTTCACATACGGACAACAACAAGACGCTAGAAGATGTCATAGCGAGGGATGCTTGGGAATATGAACGCCTCTATTGAACTCAGCATTCTCCGGAGTGCCTCCGCCGATGCATACTCCCGCGGCATTACGCCACCTGCCGCACAAGATCTTGAAATACTCTCTGAGATGGAGCGTTGAGCTTAACCCGCTTCACCTCTGACTGGGTGATCAATCCACTTTGGAGAGCCTGCCTCAAGGCCTTGCGCAGAAACTGACGCTCACGCTACCGGACTGGATCAGATCGACAATCGTACGTAGTGGCCGAGTGCACTTGAATCCCTGCGCAGTCCGGAAATCATCCCTGGCGAGATCCGCATAGTGGATCATCGGGATAGCGGGAATCTCGCTATTCCGACAAAAATGCTGGGGGAACAGTCAGGTGCAGCTTCGCCGGGTTCAGATCGGAGAGTTCGTAGAGGATCCGGGCGGTCTGGTGGCTGTAAACTCCCTCCATCACTCGTCGCGCTTCTTCGATCAAAGAGCCCATTTCACCAAGTCCGGATGTTCCGCTAGCGGAAAGAGGGCGAGACGATAGATCCCACGATATTCGCGAATCCAGTTTCGGGCATGGACATGATAAGGATGCGTGTTCTCTGCATAAGGATGCGTGTTCTCTGCGAAACCGGCAGCCTTCGCCTGCTTCGCCGTGAAGAACCCTGCTGACCTTCAGCAATTTCAAAGAGCCTATTTTGCGCATTCCGACGATTCCGCATGACACGATCCTAAAGGTTATTTATGGGTTGGTGCAATCCGAGCAGCAGCCGTGAATCCATTTTGGATTCGCCACTATCACGTTCTCGAATCCCTGCTCTGATGCCAAACCAAAGCAGATCAAAGCCTTAGGACTCCTCAAGGCTCGTCCCATTCGTACAAAATTCGCCGTTGAATCTTGTAAGTGATTGATAATACAAGTGGCTCCCCGGCATGGACTCGAACCACGAAGAAACGAGGTCTTCGGGAATCAGTAAGTTGCTGATTCCACAATCTGCCACATCTCAGGAATCTCACGGAACCGACCGCATTCGTACAGCATTCGTACAGGGTGAAACACGACCAACATCGCCTTCGAACAGCGCGGGACGCTTCTTGCATCGAGGTACAAAGGGCGATACGAGCGAGCGCTTCTGGCTTGAGCCGCCCGCAACGTTTGTTCTCGCGAAGCACATGTACAATTACGGTGACTACCTGTCCATGTAGATCTGAATCAACGCTCTTGTTAACCTCAGGTATCCACTACTTGTACGGTACGCTCCCTTGTCGATCTAGCACTCGAACAATGTACTCGGGCTGCTCTGGATTGGCAGCATTTTCGAGCTAGTCTTAGCGCGGTAAAATCCGAATCCAAGCTGGCGGACACCGCTATTTGTGCCCGGGTCTCCGACCGGAACGGCGTCTGATCCGGACGACGGTGGTGCGTCGGGTAAGCGCCGCAATACTCTTTGTTATCCGCCGAAGCTCGGAGCTGGCGCTGCATGGAGTACCTTCGCTTAGTTGCGTCGTTGTCGACGTATGTGACAAAGGCGACCCGGCGGAGGTAGAAGTGATAAAAGAAAACGCTCCTCGGCGATAGGAGGCTCCCACGCGTGTGCCGATTCCCGTACTAGCATTTGCAGTCCCGCATAGCTGAAGCTTCCAAACTGCCCGATTCGACTGGATACCCGTATAGTCACAAAACGAAAGCTCTTCCGAATCACTGGCCTGAGAAGATGCTGTTGTACGAGAAATCCCAGGTGGCCCATCTGCTCGCGTACGTCTCGGGCTGATAAATCATGAACTGCCTATTCAGGTCGAGTATCTTGCGGCCGAGAACTGGATTCTGAGAGCGCATTTGCCAGGTAGGCTCCGCTGTCCAATGCAGAGCGGAGCACGCTGACAGACATTGGCAAGCGGCTCGGACGCGGGAGCCTGCCGAAAGTAGCGCAGGTTGCAAAACCCGAGACTATCCTCGACTAGTGGCGCGAACTGGTCGCGAAGAAGTTCGACGGTTCAAAACATCGCTCCTACCGGGCCGAGCGCGGATCTCGTCGCAGTAGAACGTCTTGTCGTGAAGTTCGCGCGAGAGAACTCCCGCTGGGGGCAATGACCGGATCACAGGCGCGCGGGTAAATCTGGGGCATGAGATCTCGGACTAGACTATCGGGAACGTGCTGCGCAGGCACGGCATCTACCTGTGCCGAAACGGAGTCAGACGACCAGATGAACAGATTTCATCGCCTCGTACATGGCCGTTCTTGCGGGTATCGATTCAAAGCCGAAGTGCTCACCTGGTGCGGCTTGACCCGTACTACATTTTGTTTGTCATCCAGCTGGAAGCACGGCGTGGCAAGTTCCGATCCAGCGTTCCGCGAGCCGTTTCCCAGGGCCCCTGCACCCTTGTGCGCTTCGGCGTGAGCATTGTCGATTTCAGGAACTGAATGACGTCGGCGTTATATTTCGAGTCGCGTCGGGAATGATGTACCGGCACCAACCAGCTTCGGGAAAAGCCTCCCGGAGTTCCTGCACGACCCAATCGGGTCTGGGTCTCAAAACCGCATTGAAGTGCAGGATTCGGAGGCACCCGTGTTCAATTGACGAGGAAACAATAGATAAAGCGAAACGTCCGTGTCGGCGCGGTGAAGAAGTCGATGGCAACGAAGGCCTCGTGATTGGCCACAAATGTAAGCCACCGTTTCTCCGGATCACCGCGGTGCCGAAGCCATCGGAGGTATCTGACGACCGTACGTTCCGATACTACGACCCGAGCTTAAATGGTTCGCCGTGGGTCTTCGGTGCCCCAAACGGGCATTTTCACGTGCCATATGGTGGATTACGGGCCTTCTCTCCGCCACTCTGGTCCACCCGCAACGAGGCTGCGATCGCCAGCGCCAGCAAAGGCGGGAAACCTGCGCGATGCTACCAATGAGGGTCTCGGGTTTCACAATGACCACGGCATTGTTCCATCGAGGCCAGACTCGTCGGAGCGAGATCCACAAACCCGATCCACGCGGTTATTGCTGGTCGTGGACGTTTCCGTTTTGAGCACCGTGACCTGCTGGCGCAACGCGACGAGTTCGAGCGCAGTATCCGTGCGGCTTCGGAAGAAACTCGGCCAGCTGCCAGCAGCGAGAGTAGCAAATCGCACGTAAAACGGCCGTTCTAACATTCGTAACTCAAGCGTACAGCCCACCTCCCAACAGCCCGCCTCCCAGAAGATGCAGGAACGAGTAGACTGTATAATCCATTAGTCGATCCGTGCGGCACCGTCCTCAGGGCTAGCAGGAGCGCTTATTGGAAGGCAATCGAATGTCTCAGATCTTCAATTGGTCACTCCTGACCGGATTCGACTTCTTTATCTCATATAAGCGAAGCGAGGCGGGTTCGTATGCCCGCAGGCTTGAAGAATTGCTTCGCGCAGCCGATTTCCGTTGCTTTCTCGACGATAATGACGCTGCAGCTGGTGATCCACTTAGCATCCGAATAAAGAGTGCACTGAAGCGAAGTAAGGTGTTGATTCTTATAGCGAGTCCCAACGTAGGATCTTCTGACTGGGTTGCGGAAGAGGTTCGCATTTTTTCAGCACGGAAAGGCAGCATCATCCCGATCAACATTGGTGGGGGCTTGCAACGCGCGCTGCAGTCCGACCCGAGATTTCGGCCCTTGGGAGTACGCGATGTGCGGTGGCTAGAGGAGGCGACGAAGGCCGACATGCTCGCTGAACCGTCTCCTCAGATTCTGGGAGAACTCCAGAAAAACTCCGGTATCGACGCGCTAACCGGAATCTACGGCTCCTCGCTACGATGGTAGCCGTCTTTCTTGCCGCAGCTGCCGCCTTCTCATACCGGCAGAAAACGACGGCCGATGTCCAGCGCACGATCGCCGAACAGAAGACCAAAGACGCGCAACTCAGCTTATCAGCAGCAACAGCCGCTAACCAAGCAAGAGAAGAGGCGCTACAAAACGCGACGAAGGCGCGAGACGAGGCGGTACACCAAAGCAATATTGCAACTCAGCAACGAGCTATTGCGGAAGAACGGCTGCGGGTAGCTCGTAGCCAGGCGATTGCATCGGAGTCACGACGCGAATCCCGCTTTGATATCAGTGCGGCGCTTCGCCGGAGTGTGCTGGCCTTCGGCGTCAATCGGTCGGACGAGGCCAAGGCCGCCCTGTTTGAGACTCTTACGCGCGCAGCTTTTGTTCGCCGCTTTATCTTTTGCCCTGTTGGAGAATTTGCAACGACCGTTCGCTTCTCACATACTTCGAACAACATCTTTGCGTTCAGCTGTTATCGAATCGGATCCAACAGCACGATACACGTTGGCACTGGCGCGGGGGTACTTACAGCTCGTATACGCGCGCGCGGAGATGTGCGCGATCTATCCTTTTTAGATGCTGACACCATAGTGTTAAGTGGAACGCAGACTCTTCAGGTCATTGATCTCCGTAGTGGAATGGTCCACCAGATTGCTGGGCACGCTAAGGCCATTGCTGCCGTCGCAGCTTTTCCGGAAGCAGGAGTCGTCCTCTCAGGTGACGGCGCGGGTGAAGTCAGGGCGTGGTCTCGAAGAGACAAAGCAGAAGCGAGTTCCTTCACCTCACGGGTGATCAGACCTGCGACTGGAAGGCCGATAACGATTGGAATACGACTCAGATCGCAATGAACTGTTGATCATCGACTGGGAAGGTCGTCAAGCCGCAACAAACAGTGCTGGAAAGTGGGTTGTGAAAAGCTACGCCGTCATGAGCGATTACTTCGACGCTAGCACTTTGTCCTGCGGAGAAAAGCATCCCCGCGGCGGTCGGTACTTTGAACATACGTGGTCGGCTGATCGATCTAGGCTAGCTTACACGACCGAAGCGAACGAAATCATTGTTGAGAATCCCAGGAGTTCAGAGTGTACTGCATCCGTCTTGGTCGGCCACACTCACAACATTTATAGCTTAGCCTTCAGTAGGGACGGTAATTTGCTCCTTTCGGCCGGGGCTATCTCATTGGGAGATGATCGCAAGGGTATAGTGTTGTGGGACTTATCACGCCGACGACCGTTTTCACGCAAGCTGTACAGTCTCTCTCGGAGAGCTTTCGACCCCCGACTAGCAGTCTCGGCGGACGGATCGTCTTGGGCGTGTGCGGGTTGCGAAGACGCGGTCCTGTGGGACAATGTACCTGTAGACCTTCCCTTTGTTCGTTCTCAGACCAAGATCACTGCACTTGCGATCTCCCATCGAGGTACGCAGCTTGCGATAGGAACAAGCGACGGTCAAATTGTTCGCACGACACGCTCGCGGAAGGGTACACTTACCCACTTAAGCAGCGATCGGGAACCGATTCTTAAACTGTGGCATTCGCGGCTGGCACTCTTCGCACTGAGCAAAACAGGTGGAGTTGTGCGCCTTGATGACACATCCGTTAACACCAGCAAGGTGGAAGGTAAAGTATCAAGTGTATGTCATGCCGTAGGTGGTTCAATCGTGATCAGTGAATCATCTGACGAAGACGGCGCGACGGAGCTTGTAGTATCTGATGTTGACCGAGGCGCGAAGACACGCATTCGACTTCCTCCCAAGAGTGGAAGCTGTGGTAGTGTGGCATTCCCAGAAGCATCGAGAACGGCAGTTCGTTCGCCGGGCAATTACGAGCCGCTGTTGACCATCATGATCGGTACATCACCGCACAATGTGAATGCCTGGAACAGCCCGCTCCGTGCCTACCCATCGGGTCTGAAGACGCTTCTCAGTAGAATGCACATCTCAAAGGATGGTGGGCTAATGGCTGCGGTTAGTAATAGCATGTCAGTTGTCCTTATGAACATGGCAACGAAGGCCATACTTGGACAAGTCGACATGGACGAAGCGGTCGACATTGTAATGTCTTCCGATGGGCAGAAGCTTCTGCTACTCACGTCCAACAGCATCGAAGAGTGGGACCTCGCCCCTCGGAAGTGGCAACTCTTGGCGACGTTTTTAGTGCTCGAAAGCGATGCTTAGGTTGATGTCTCATTCAGTGATTTCGTCGCGAGAATGATGTCCGGCAAGCTGCCCTCCGTCAGGAGTGTGGCCAAGGCACTTGACCTCGAAGGACGAGCGATGCCCGAGGAATTCTGCCCGCGGGCACGGATCGAGCAGGTATATCAAAATCCCAGTGATTGAGAACGATCCAGGCACGCGCGAGGATGGAGTAATCGATCGTGGTGCCATCTGGCGTGACTTCGCGGATGCACACAACAATCGTCTTTCAATACACGAGGACAACGAACTCCTGCAGACGCCCGTTGTCGAGCGGGCGGCAGAGCTGGTATTAACAGGCCTGTCACGTCTTCGACGTTATGAAGAAGGAATGAGGGCGTATGTGGAGCGCCTTCGCAATTATTTTCGATTTTTCTTACAATCCGAGCATCGACATCGGACACGATTCAATGCTCTGTTGCACCTGGAAGCACGGCTCTGGCAAACTGAACAAACGAAACGACCATGCTAAATCCCTCAGGTCACCCAAACGCACCATATGGGGTCACATGAAAACCGCACGGCTATACGCGTCGTCGCTAAACCACCTTCGCTAAAAACCAGCGGCCTTAACAGGAGTGTAGGCTTGTCATTGGTTAGCAGATGATGGTGATCCTGACGAATCTCGTCGGCACTGAAGCTGTTCCGGTGAGCGGCGGAAGTAGGCAGCCGAGATCCTTGGCGACGTAGATGTAAAGACGTTACCATTTCAGAATGGTAGTTCCGACGCTCAAGTTCTTCCAGCGTCTGTTGCAAAAGTGGTCACAGGAGTTCCTTGTGTCCCAAACACGATCTGGAAATGGCTACCGCCGCGTATGCGTGAGCGTAGTAGCGCGAGCAAGCTAGATGGGTTGAGAACGCGTCCGCAACACAGGCTGTACGGAGTACGCGAGAAATGAACAAAGCGTCAGGACTGGACTCCCCGGCCGTGCGAACGGTCTTCATCTCGCACTCTACGATCGACAAGCCGTTCGTGTTCCGGCTTGCCTTTGAACTCCTCGCGGAGGGCGTCCCAGTATGGCTCGACTCGTGGGAGATGGGGCCTGGAGATCCCCTCATCGCAAGCCTTGATAAGGCGCTTGACGGCAGTGCACGGGTGTTGGTGGTCCAATCGATTCACGCGGCCGCAACGGAGTGGGTTCAGTACGAAATTGAAAAGTCTTTGGAGGCCGAGCAGCGGCTGGGCCAACACCTGATCGTCCCGTTGCGGATTGACAACTCCAACGGCCTGAACGCGCTGAAGGACCGGTTGCACATCGACCTTCGTGAAGGTGCGGCCTTTATGCAAGGCGTGCATGCGCTGATCGACCACTTGAGAGCGCTCGGGCTCTCCTCGGAGCCGTCCGGCCGCGCCGTGCTGCCCTTGGTGTTCCACAACCGGATCGAGCTCGACACGTTCATTCTGGAACGTATCCTGGACCGTTGGATCGGCCATGGCCTGGTACGGCGCGATATCGCCCCCGAAATCATCCACCTGCTCAAGAATGAGGCGCACAACACCTTACAGCGGCGACTGCGGGCACGAATTTCAACGTACTGGTCACGTCCCGATGCGAGTGCCGAAGGATCAAATCTGTTGCGGACGCTCGATAGCGACGTCGTTCTCAAGGAGCGTGACCTGCGTGAGCGCTCAGCCTTGGTCTTGCGGGAGTTCGGCTACGGGTTCGGCTTGTCCAACAGCCACGTCAGAGAAGTCCTGCGCTGGTACACGCGCGCAGCCATGCACTATCTGATGACCACGCTCGAGGCGGCGGATGTCTCGGAGCCCCAGACGAAAGCGGAGTTCTATGAAGCCGTGCAGTCGCTGCCGACATTTAAACCTGAGCCGACTACGGCGGCATGGTGGAATATTGTCGATCCCGTGCAGGTGCGCGTGCACCATCAAGACCTGGGGGGGCGGTACAACCCGACAGGACGTATCCTCGTGCCGAGGACAGCGCTGAGGGTGCGTGAGGCGGATATCGCGAAGTACCCTGGCGTATCCTTCAAACGCGCATTTGAGTTCGACGCCCTCTCACGCTACGTCCTGCCCCAGATGGTTCACAGCGCCCCGGTCGGTACCGCGGCGGCACCAGCCGTGTGGGACGAAGACGGCTTCTGGCTGTGGGAGGACTCTGACTGACGGTTTCAGGTGACCACGCGATCTTGTAAAGCACTGCGGCGTGCGCTTCCGCCAGCATCGATTTAGCGGCCTGCCGGTCCATAACAGAAGGACACCATCTGCCGCCGCTGCGATTCCTTCCCGCCGCCGACCACCACGACCATCACAGTTTCAGGGCTGCTGCCAAGTCGCGGATGTGAACTTTGCATTGCATTAGGTGTTGGCTCATCGCGCCAAAGAGTCTTGCAGAGGAGACTCCGGAACGCATTGTGTGCAGCAAATCAAAGTCGCAGCGAGGGGATCACCTTGCGCACAATACAGCCCTCCGTCAGCAACTCCGGGAGCATTCCTGCATGGACTATCCAGCGCTGATTCCAGCCAAACAAACTGTCGCTGAAGCTCGGCTCCTCCGGAGAGATAGCCCTGCACAAAAGGGTAAATATATGTTGTGCGTAAGGTATCTTGCGCGCCTACACTGCCACTGGGCAGGTTGTGGCGAGGCGAAGGTATGTCGTTAGCACCGGTGACGAGAGAACGGAATGCCGACGAAGAACGGATGCCTGGGCGCGTTCCCGCTGTCGGACAAATATGCGGATTGCCTCGGCGGCTTGGCGAGTTCACAAAAGGACGGTTATCTGTCCCGCGTTAGCCTTAGACAGTGCGGATCAGGCGGTGTTTGGGGCAAAGCGTGCTGCGGCAGGTCATCGGAAGAACTCATAAATTAGAGAAGCCCGACTTGAGAGCCCCGCTGCCATCCGACGGATCAACCGGTCAAGGACGGCGTTCAGATGTCGTGGGCTCCAGTAAGTGCATTCCGAGCGCCTGGAACCACTCTTCGAGTTCCAGCGACTCTTTCGAGGCGAGATCGCCGAGAATCGCGCGTAGGAAAAGCTTATCGCCAACGTGCTCTCCGAGGTTCCGGTACGCCTCGAACTGTGCCTCGCTGAAGAACTGATCGGCAGTCGAATGATGGGGAAAGGGCGGCTCGTCGAGCCGATAACGCCGGATGAATTCACCTTCGTTGCCGGTCAGCGACAGCTTCACATACAGCAAATACCCGAAATCGTCTTCCGAGCTGCGTCCGGCCTTTGGATATCGGATCCGACAGAATCGGAAGTGCGACCGGCTCAAGCCCTGATTCGTCAAACGGAGGTCGTCCAGGTTAATTTCGATTCTCACGCCGAGATCGATCCCCGCGAGACGCTGGAGTGTTGTAAGGCCAGCGAACGTCATCGCTGCATCCTGCTCGCCATCGATCGCGACGATGTACTTGCAGCGTCGACGTAGAAGCTCGTAGACGCCTAGGTTCTCGATGTGTCCGCCGTCAGATACATTTACCCACGGCCCTGTCTCGTCCATCGAGCCGATCATCTCCTTCAGCAGGTACAGAATACCTGGTGCGCCCGTGGGAAACCCCCACACGCCAGGACGGCGCACCCAGTAGCCGAGGCGCACGTTCAAAAGCGCCAGCCAGAAACTAAACCTCTTGATCGTTCCGAAGCCCATCTGCGGCGCCGCGGCTCCTCCAGAGATCGCCATTGCGGTTCCGACGTCGAGCCGCCTATTGACCGCCTCCCACTCAGTTGTAGCCCGGTACCCGATGAGCGGACTGCCACTGTATGCAGGACTGAAGAGAAATAGGTCCGTCAGCCGTCCCTGCATTCCGATGTTGCCGGAAGCCGGTACGTTGAGCGCGCAATTAATCAGGTGGTATGGCGCCCTAGGCGAGTGCTCGCCGAGCGCCGACAGATTGACCGACACGTCCTCGTCGAAGCCATCGTCAGGTAGCTCGCGCGGTTGAATAAGGTACGCCTGACCAAGCTTGCGGCGGTAATGTCGGTGCGGAGAGGTTGCGTTGATGTCGAACACCAAGCCGTAGACGAGCAGACCGACAGCGGCGATCACGATACCGCGCGGAAGGCCGTAACCCAGGAAATCACCGGCGAACCAGAACCTCTGATCGTAAAGGAAAAGATACACTCCAAGTAGAGACAGCGGAGCGGCGATTACCGTCAGGACGGCGAGCGCGATGCCGAAGCGCTTCAGCGTGCGGGGGAACAGGGTCCCGAATGCCGGCGCCACAAACGGCACGGTACCAGCGATGGCGACCCAAGTCGTTTTGTCGATCGTAATCCATCGGATTACTACTGGCCTCCCGTACCAGTCGTGTAACACGTCAAGGGCCCACCACCCGAGGACACCCGCTACGAGCGCCAGCGGCACTGCGATGACCGCCTCGGCCTGACCAGCGAGCCACTGAGGCGCGCGACGCGCGATGCGGTTCGCAACAGACCGCGGGGTACGGAGCACCACGAGATACAGGACGGCCGCGGTAAGCAGTATCCAGATGAGCAGCCGCAATACTTCGGTTGTGGGAAGAAGGTCGGTCGCCGCGAAGAGCGAACGCATACCCCATTCAGCTGCCACGGCTAGGCACAGCACCCAGACGACCGCCAGACCATTCAGCGCCATGCCGAGCAACTGAGCGCTGAACATGCTGAGCCGCTCCCACAGGGATCCGACCGCAAAGTATTTGCTGTGATGCCGTATGTGCCGAAGGGCGGCCGCTTCCCCCTGCTCGCGTTTGAACGGTAGCTCGTCACGCTGGAGTCCCACGTCGGTTCCTGCTGACTTCAGAAAAACACTCAGGAACGAACCGAGATAGCCGCCGCCCGACACCGTGGAGAGATAGTCGAACTCTCTCAGCAAACCTCGCTGCGCGAGCGCGACCAAGACGCCGAGCGAAAACGTCGCCGAGCGGATCCCGCCGCCGGAAATAGCGAGGCCGGCAGCGTGGCACCTTTCATTCAGCTTGTAGTGCCTGCGTCGTCTTAAAATTGCGCGTTTCTCGGCAAAATTGATCTTCAATACTTGTGAGCAGTCCCGAATTGCGCCAAACACAGGCTGAATTCCCCACGCGACCGCCTTGCGCATTTCATCGGCAATAGCGTTCTCCTTGTCAGATTCAAGCGGGACGTGTGGCGGCGGTATGGCGCCATCGCGAAGAAACAGTAGGACGCGCTCAAAATCCTGCAGAATCCTTTGCAGCGCGTTCAACTCTTCACGGAAATCATCGGTCGCGTCGAGGGCGTCGAGCGCGCTACGCTCGCTCTGCCGGTGCCACTTGGCGGTGAAGGGCCGCACGTGCATATTAAGCACTGCCCAGGTCAACGCGTCGAAATGGCGGCACTTCGGATGCGCTTCCGCGATGTCGCGTGTTTTGTCGAACAACGCGTACATGCTTTTCAACGCAGTCTTCTCCTCTCCTTCGAGATAAGAGAGCCGCTGCGTCGCGATGCGAGAGACGAACTGAATGTGCAGCTTTCCGGACGCCGTTCTGTCGTCCTCGGTCGGCTGCCAGAGCGCGTCACCCCAGCACGCCAAGAACGAGTTCGAAAACAGGCTATCGCCGAACGGCCGGAGAACCTCGCGCCAAGTTAGATGCACAGCATCTCCTAGATTGCTCATTTCAGGACCGATGACTGGTCGAGCACCGGCGCGATCTGGTCCTCCATGGCTCGCCTTTGAAGGTCCACACGGACGGCGGCAAAGTCTGCAAGACGCGATGTGTTAAGGAGCTTGTCCCCTAGAGGCAAGACGATGGGCACAATTGGTCTCCGTCGGTCCGATCGTAAAGTCTGGCGCATGATAGATTCGATCTCGCGCTCCTGCCATGGGCTGAACTTACTCCCTACGACGACCAAGTACGCGTCCGAGTTCTCCAGCTTTTCACGTATATCTTCGATCCAAGGCTGCCCAGCGCCCGACTCGAGAAGATCAAGTTGCAAGTCGTAGCCGGCGCCGTTGAGTACGCGAACGATCTCGCTGACGGCCTTGCTGTCTTCCTTCGCGTATGAAACAAAGACCTTCGTGGACGGCCGCTCGCTCGCACGCCAGCCGTGGACCACGGACCGCGCGCCGTGCACGTATTCGTCGCGCGTTGAAACGAGGATCTCGACCTTCGCGAACCCATGGACCAGTAGGGCAGCGATGGTCTCGAGCGTATAAGTCACCGCCTGTACCGACGTACGGGCGCCGGTGGTGCCCGCCGGCTCCTCGATCGCAGCCAGTTCCTCACCGAATGTCCAGCGAGGTACATACGGAATCGTTAGCAAGTCGATCAGCTTCAGTGCGTCGATATCACGCGGCTTCCAGAGGTCAAAGAATTGGTCCAGGTGCGCGACGAAGCGAGAGCGCCATTCCTTCGCGCGCTCGTACTCGTCGCGCTGCTCAAACCTCGCAGGAATCGGCAGCGGCAGCAGCGCCGGACGGTCCACTGGTATGCGGGTGCGTGCCGTCATGGCGCGCCGTACGATCATCGAACAGCCCTCCAGGCTTTGGGCATTTGCTGTAAACAAGAATGCGAGCACGTCGGGTAGTTGGGCAGTGGTGAGACCGCTAAAGTCGGTGACACCCGTCCGGCTGTCTATAAGGACGAGGTCGAACTCGGAGGACCATTCGTCGCGAAGCCGTTCCAACTCGGCGCCCAAATCATGCCTTTCATAAAGAGCGTCCCAGTC
>DASQLD010000501.1:0-9369 GCA_035630195.1 Bryobacteraceae bacterium | reverse complement strand
CTTCCCACGGATCGCGACGTCTGGCTCGTTACTCTCTAAGAACTCAGCACGCGATCGTAATAGCTTTCGTATTGAGGAATGATGCTCGATGTTGCGAAGCGTTTGACGGCTGAATCGCGCGCCGCTTGGCACATCTTGTCGAATAGCGCATCGTCATTTAATAAGCGGATGACTCGTTGCGATTGCGCTTGAATATCGCCGACCGGTTCGGCAAACCCATCGATGCCATGAGTGATCAACTCCGGCACGCCTCCCGCATTTGTAGCAACTGGAACGACGCCGCAAGCCATCGCTTCCAGTGCCGCGAGTCCAAAGGCTTCGAGTTCACTCGGCAGCAGTAGGACATGGGCTTTGGGGATCAGTCTTTCCACGTGATCTTGCTTGCCCAAGAATGTTACGTCCTTGTCGACACCCAGGTCGCGAGACAACATTTCCGCTGGCCCGCGTTCCGGTCCGTCTCCCGCCATCAGCAAGTGAACCCGACCTTGTTTGCGTACCTCGGCGAGAATACGAATGCAATCGAGCACTCGCTTAACAGGACGGAAGTTCGAAATGTGAAGAAGGACCTTCTCCGTCCGGCTGCGCTGCGGGTCAGGCTTATAAAGATCGACGTTGACGAAGTTGTGGATGACACGTATCTCGTTTTTAACTCCGAACACGTCGGCGGTCCGATCCTGCATGTAGTTGCTGATCGTGGTGATGCCGTTGGACTTCTCGATCGAGAACTTCGTGATCGGGAAATACGAACGGTCTGTTCCGACAAGCGTGATGTCCGTCCCGTGCAGCGTAGTCACGAATGGCAGTTTGCGCCGATCTTCCATCATTTGCTGCGCTAGCAGAGCAGAGATGGAATGAGGAATCGCATAGTGCACATGCAGCAGGTCCAGCTCGTAGCGATCCGAGACTTCGGCCATACGCGATGCCAGAGCCAGACAGTATGGCGGGTAGTGAAAAAGTGGATACTGCGAGACCTCGACCTCGTGGTAATGAATGCGCGGAATGCCGGGATCGAGCCGGATTGGATTTGCGTAGGAAATGAAGTGAATTTCGTGGCCTCGGTTCGCTAACTCCAATCCTAGTTCCGTGGCGACGATGCCGCTTCCGCCGTACGTCGGATAGCAAGTGATTCCGATCCTCATGGCATGAGCGACAGCTTTAGAGTAGCGTACCCGATCTGCCCATTCAGATTCTCCGCGGGCTCGGCTCGGTTCCCGCCGCCGAAGTAAACCCAAAGAGGATTCGTGTTGGCCAGCACATGAGGATCGCAAATAACTTTCGAGTTCCAATCGAGGGCGCCGCTCAGGACCGCTTCTTCTGTGACGCGTGTCCAACCGACACCATTGCGCGAACGCGCTAATCCGAGTCTGCGCTCTTCCTTTTGATTACGGGCAGTGTAGAGCATCCAGTACCAGCCGTGCTGAGACCATACGGCAGGTTCGCCGAGCCCTGTGTCATCGAAGCGGCCATGCGCGCCTAGTTCGAGAATCGGATTACTGCGATACTTCTCCCAGGTCACACCATCTCTCGATCGCGCCACTCCGAGCCTTTGGCGGCGAGCTCGATCCTGACCCAGGTAGTACATATATAGATGGTCGGCAACTCGGATAACGTAAGGGTCAGCGGCGCCCATCTCATCCCAGCTTCCTCGCGGACCGCGCGCAAGGACCGGCTCACCGTTCTTCTTCCAAACCTTAGCGTCAGAAGAAGTGGCTAGGCCAATCTGTGGCATACGCGCGGCTTGATACCAATACAGGAACTTGCCGCTCTCGTAGATGGCCGAACCGTTCGCCGCGATGTAGTCGCCTTCCCAAGTCGACGGGTCCGGAGATAAAATCTTGCCTTTCTTCGTCCAAGTGATGCTGTCGGACGACTCCGCGATTCCGCTATGCCATGTCTTTCCGTCGTATCCGGAATAAACATTCAAAAGCTTTCCTTGCTGCAGAACGACTACCGAGGGATTCAGCGCATCGACACTGTCCCAAGATCCAGCAGCGCCGCGCATCAGGATCGGAGTCGGAAACACGTCCCAGTGATACGCGACGGTTCCAGGCTGGCCTTCAAGAACAGGAAGAGTGAAGTCCGCGTAACGAGAGCATCCGGTCAACAGGATGATACTCGCTAGTATCCACTTCATGCGGGAATGTGAACGCGAACCGTGGATCCGAGTGGCGGGCGGGAATGAATCGTGAGATCGCCTCCGAGAGTGCGAACGCGGCGCTTAATACTTCTTGGGCCAAGGCGCAAGATCTCCAACTCATCGAGCGAATAGGCGCCGCTAAACGGAAAGCCGCTGCCATCGTCCTGCACGATCAGATCCACCCCGTCCTCATCTGCTTCGATCACGATCGATACCTGGGATGCCTTCGAATGCTTTCGGACATTGTTGAGCGCTTCCCGGATGATCTGCAGAAACTCGCTGGCGGCGCTTTCTTCAAGCATCGAGAGATCACTGCAGATCAATGTCGCGGTCACACCGCTGTCGCCTTCAAAGTGATCGACTGTCTCGCGGATTGCCGACTGAAGGTTGCTTGGGGAGACATCCGCCGGCTGCATAACACGCACGAATGCGCGCAACTCGGTAACTTGCGCGCGGCCGAGATCCTGTAACTGAATCAATTCCCGCATCGCGGTATCCTTGTCGCGCTCGAGCAGCTTGCGAATGATCTCCAGTCGCATCTGAAAGCTGATAAAGCTCTGCAGGGGGCCGTCATGAAAATCAGCCGCGATGCGTTGACGTTCGGATTCCCGCGCGGTTTCCGCTTCCGAGCGGGAGATCACCGATCTTCGTAATGCCGCTGACAATCTGTCTTGAAACGAATTCTTGTGAAGCGCGAGCACCACTGCGAGAACTCCTCCCAGCACGACTGCCGGCCAAAGCCATACCGCATGCACGGGCCTCACTACGGTGAAGAACAGGATAGAGAAGCCTACTATTCCGCAAACGTGCCACCACTCATACAGCAGCGCCGAGAAAGCCAGCACATAGAAGTACGTGACCGTGCTCAGCCACAGTCCCTGCTCGCTGGGATGCAGTGAGCAGATCAGGAAAAATATGAGATCGAGCAACAGCGTGGAAAGTGGATAAAGATTACTTTCTACCGAATCGCGCACAAGCGACAGCAGGCTATACGTTGCGTAAAGGGCGGCAATGGTCGCAACAATCAGGGAGTAGCGAACCGGATAAAGCAAATAAATAACGACGCAAAGCGAGCCGAGAAGCGCACGGATGATTCCCAGGTGGCGTCGCCACATATAAGGAACCATCGTATGTTGAACAGGCACTTCCTCACTCCGCTCCGCGCCTTTGATTCCCGAACCCTCACCGGCGATACAAATATATTGTGTGGCTGCGTCCCTCACCGTCATCCTCAATGGTCTCTGTTTTTTCAGGCTTCCAGCCCACCATTTCGAAATCGTGAGCGACAACACGAGCTCCTTTTTTTAACTGCTTTTCCAGAATGGGCCGTACCAGTTCCATTGCTTTCGGCAATAAGTAGGCCGTTATCACGTCGGCGGACGAGTAATCCTGCTTGAGAATATCGCCGTGAATAATGCGCGACGTTTTGTCCAGGCCCTTCCGGCGAAGTTCTTCTGAACTCTGACGCGCAAGCGATGGATCGAGTTCCACCCCGATTGAGTCGGCCTTGAACTTCGACGCGGCCATCATCACGATGCGCCCGTCGCCGCTGCCGAGATCGAACATTTTCTCGCCCTTGGCTAAGCCGGCAACTTCCAGCATCTTCTGAACAATGGAAGGCGGCGTCGGGTAATACGGCGCGAGTTTGTCCGATTCCTTTTCCTGCGCGAATGCGCAAGCTACCGCACTCAGCAAAACAGCAAATCTCATGACGATTAAGGCTCCAGATAAATGCGGATGCGATTGCTCTGATGGTTCTGCGCTTCTATATAAAGTTCGGCTGTGCCGCGATTGACTAGGGCCGGCAACTGCACCTCTACCAGATACATGCCGACGTAACCCGGAGCCAGCGTGGCGCGGGTCACTTCCACCGGTTCGCGTTCGAGATAGGCGCGGACCGCTGTCATGACTCGCGGCGGATTCTCGATCGGTGCTGCTAGGCCTGTCGGCCACTCGGGTTGTACGCGTCCCAATCCAGTGGCAAGGATTTGCAAACGAGTTCCGGATCGCGCCGGCGCCCCAGGATCGAGCACCAGGCCTGTTTCCGCGTTCAACACCAGAGGCACGCCGTCAGGATCGACAAAGATGGACGGCGAAGCTGGCAGAAGAGTCAAACCGAGCTGACGAGCGCCGGCCGTAGTGTCCGTAGAAAGGTGGACATTCGTTCCCGCTGCATCGAATGGGACTTGAATTTGCGATTCGATGTCTGTCGAGGCGAGCACAGGAGCATTGCGTTCGCCGATCCGCGCCGCGTTTACCTTAGCCCCGATCACGCTGAGTAATGAGCCGGGAGCAGCGGCGCGCGCCACCCGATCCGCCGCGCTCACCACGCGCGGATCGCGCAGACGGTGGGGGGCAAGCGCGCCGAAGAGGCCGGATTCCTCAAATGCTGCATAGAGTTGGTTGCCATCGGTATCGAGAGCCACGTCCCATGCCGACCCGGACCGAAGAACCGTCCAAGCAGGGACGCTGGACTCGGTATAAGCGAAAAATACTCCGCGATCCGTCGCCGCGTAGATGGCGTTCGATGCCCGATCGAAAGCGACCCCCCGAACGAGTGCGGTTGGAGGCAGATTGCCCGAGAGATCTTCCCAAAACACGCCTGCAGTGTTCGTTCGAAGGACACGACCGCGTCCCCGAGACTCTGTGATCGCCACAGCTGTGTTTACGTCTTTCGCGTCGATTCGGATTCGCGAGATGGAACCGGCCCCGGCGACGATGCCGGAGGCGCCCCAGTTGGCGCCACGATCGCGAGAAAAAAAGAGCCTACCGTCAGCAGCGCCGGCATAGGCGATATCGCCCGAAGAGGCCACCGCCGTCACAGGAGCTCCCAAAGCCGCTGTCGCGGCGGAGCGTAATTCTTGTTCGGCTGCCAGGAGGGAAGTCTCCGCGGCTCGCCATGCCAGCCGTTCGCCAGCCGCCCATACGAACTCTGTGTCCCCCGCGACGATATGCACGGGCTTACCATCTCCCGGCGCCGCAAGTATGCGCTCCACGGGTAGGTTCGGAAAACCGTCATTCAATCCAGACCACGATTCGCCGCCGTCCATCGATCGCCACAAACCGTGAGAGCCTCCGACCACGACTTCTTCCGGGTTCCGCGGTGAGACTGCGGCATCCAGAAGGACGGCGCCCAAAATCGATTCTGAACCGGTTCGGGTGACGTTTGTCCAGTTCAGACCGCTGTCATCGGATCGGTATGCGAACTTGCCCGCGGCATACATTCTGCTGGCTTGAAGCGGGTGAGCAACTACGAGTGCGCCATCGGGTCCGACCGTGAGGCCTGCATTGCGATCTGGCGGCTCGACCGTGGCCTGCGTCCACTTCTCGAAGTCAGAGGTTTGCCAGACCCGGCCGGATTGTGTTTTCGCGAAAAGACTGTCACCATCTGCCGAATACCAGACACGATCGACCGGTCCGGCCGCCGGAGATGCAAGCGACAGATCCATTACGGTGTTGCCGATGCGCCGCCAATCGAGCGCAGCAGTACCTTGCCCCCAGATGGGAGAAAAGGCGACCGTGATTGCTAGTAGTGTGGCTTTACGACACACAGATGTGTCCATCTTAACCTGTTTCAGTAAGCCCTATCGGCTCAAATGCCTGAGACACAAAGGGATTTATACCTATATTGCCCGTAGGCCCCATGTTTGCATTGCAATTTTGATGTTAGACTGAGGGTCTAGTAATGAGCGTATTTCAGAACTCCATTGCAGCCTGGCTGTTATCGACAGCACTGCTGTGCGTGTGTTCAGCTCAAAGCTTACCTTTCTTCTCTACTGAAGCGGCTGCTAAGGTTACGCAACTGACAGGGCAGGTATCTGTTCTGAAAGACTCTACTCCTTGGGCGCTTCAGGTGGGGAGTTCTGTTCAGGTGCGGCAGGTTATCGTCACCGGTTCGGACGGGTTTGCCGTATTCCAGGTTTCGGATGGCAGTACCTTTGAAGTATACCCGAATTCCCGGGTGATTTTCCGTGCCAATCCCGCAAACTTAAAAGATCTTTTGGATGTTTGGCTCGGTCGCGTTAAAGTACATATTCAAAAACTCGGTGGCCAACCGAATAATAATCGGGTAATTACTCCGACCGCTGTTATTTCGGTTCGCGGAACTGTTTTCGACGTTGCGGTGGAAGATCAGGATTCGACGCTTGTCGCAGTGGAAGAAGGCCTCGTCGAAGTGCAGCATAAACTGTTGCCGACAAATCATCCCAAATTCGTAAACCCGGGTGAATCACTGCGTGTGTACCGCGATCAGCCACTTGCCCAACGAACCTCTCCGGTGAAGGGCGCCGCGATTCAGCAGGGCCTCCGCGCCGCAACCGAAGCTCTTTACCGGATCATTTATCGCGCTCCATCGGCGGGCGGCACGTCGATCCCGGGCGGCGGCGCTGGTCCCGTCGGCGGTGGGGGAACCCCCGGCGACGCCGATACCGAGGCTCCTCCGCCACCACCACCTCCCCCTCCGGCAAACGAGTAGCGACCGCTGTACGATTCGACTGATATTCGATAACGCCGTTCTCCGGAAGAATACCCTTTTCTGCGGGCAGGCAGGCTGACCAACACGCACAAGGCTCTACATACGAAGGACATTGATTAGGGCTGCGAGCGCGGGTGGCTGCTGCCGACGGCTCGGGTAGTACAGGAAAAAGCCCGGATACGGCTGACACCATGACTCCAAAACGCGTACCAGTGCGCCGCTCTCAAGATGCGACTCAACCTGATGCTCGGCCAGAAATGCCAAACCGACACCGTCGAGCGCGGCTCGAAGCACGAGAATCACGTCATCGACAGTTAGCGGCCCAGTGACCGCGACCGACAGAGACTTTTTGCCCTTCTCGAACTCCCACCGGTACAAACCAGCCGAGCCGTGGCGAAAGTTGATGCACTGATGCTGGAGGAGGTCACGCGGTGACCTCGGCCGTGGATGTGATTCGAAATAGGCAGGCGAGCCTGTGATCACTGGCTGGTGATCGGCGGACACCCGGACCGCGATCATGTCCTTTGCAATGTATTCCCCAAGGTGAATGCCCGCGTCGAAGCCACCCGCCACGATATCCATCCGGCTGTCGTCGGTGGTCACATCCAGCAGAATGTCAGGATATTCCCGTGCGAACTGCGCGAGTTTTGGAGCAAGGACCGACTCCACCGCAAAGCGCGGCATGAGTAAACGGACGCGGCCCGCCGGCGTATCACGCAGGCCGGAAATCTGGCCCAGCGCGTCACGAACCTCGGTGAGAGCAGGGCCGAGCCGCGCCAGCAGTTGCTCTCCTGCTTCGGTCGGCGCTACGCTGCGGGTGGTGCGAGCGAGCAAGCGGACCCCGAGTCGCTCCTCCAGCCCTCTCATCGCGTGACTAACCGCAGAAGGGGAGACACCGAGCCGCTTTGCCGCACGTGTGAAGCTCCTCTCCTCTGCAACCGCGAGAAGCGTGGAAAGAATGCTTAGATCGTCTCCTGCCATTCATGAATTCTACTCATCGAGCCTTTGAACTGTCGCCCTCTACTCAAGACAGGTCGTGGCCGTTAAGCTGAAGTTGTAAGGCAAAACATCGCCTCACCAGCCGCTTTCGACGAGATCTCCGCGCAGGATTTGGCAGAACAGTCTGTGCGAATCGCCGGAAAACATCCACCCGATGGAGAACTCAAGTGAAACATCTTCTTCTCATACCAACCATGTTGATAAGTGCAGCGTCGGCGACCGAAACACGCATATCTAAGAGCTCTGAAGCACGTGTCCCGGAGTCTGTTGTCGATGGGGCCGCCAATTTCTACCGAAGCGACAAGGTGACCGCGCAGAAGGTAACGTTCCGTAACCAATACGAAATGAAGGTTGCCGGGAATATCTTCATTCCCAAGGCTTCCAATCAGAACGGCAATGGCCCGCCATCGTGGTCGGCCACCCGATGGGTGCAGTGAAGGAGCAAAGCGCGAATCTGTATGCTCAGAAACTCGCCGAGCGTGGCTTCGTCACCCTGTCACTCCACCTGTCATTCTGAGGCGAGAGCGAAGGCGAGCCACGCGATGCCGTTTTACCCGATATCTACGGCGAGGATTTCAGTGCCGCGGTGGACTTCCTGGGCACCCGGCCCTTCGTTGACCGGGACCGGATTGGCGCCCTTGGCATTTGCGGCAGCGGGAGCTTTGTCATCAGCGCCGCGAAGATCGACCCCCGCATGAGGGCAATTGCCACCGTCAGCATGTACGACATGGGCGCCGCCAACCGCAACGGGCTTAAGCATTCGACCACCGTCGAGCAAAGAAAAAAGGCTCTGGAAGAGTCAGCAGCGCAACGCTACGTGGAGTTCACGGGCGGTGGAGCGCGGTACACCATCGGAACCGTGCACGAACTGAATGAGAAGTCTACTGCTATTGAGCGTGAGTTTTACGATTTCTACCGCACGCCACGAGGCGAAGTCACGCCCAAAGGGTCGTCACCGGAACTGACAACGCACCCGACGCTCACAAGTAACGCGAAGTTCATGAACTTCTACCCCCTCAACGACATTGAGACGATTTCGCCACGTCCCATGTTGTTCATCACGGGTGACGTCGCGCATTCACGGGAGTTCAGCGAAGACGCATACGAGCGGGCAGCCGAGCCAAAGGAACTTTATGTTGTTCCGACGGCGGGACATGTGGACTTGTACGACCGAGTGAATGGGTCATTGCCGCAGGCCAAAACGGGGTATGAAAAGGGGCAGAGCGGCGGTATTCTGTCTTGGCCGGGGCGGAGCAGAGGCCGGTATTGGTTTGGGTTTATCTACCCGATTGTGAATGTGGTCCGGACGCTCAACGCATTGTGCGTGGCACAACGGAGTGTAGCCTTTGCCGCGAGGTAAAGAGCACGAGAAGGAAAGTCATCGAATTTCCAGGCGTCCTTTCGCTCACGGCAAAGGAGGTCAAAGATGGATTTAGTATACAAGCGTTGCGCCGGCATGGATGTACACAAAAAGACCATCAATGTCTGCATCCGCATCGGCCAGGGCGAGAAGTTGCAAGTGCTGAGGAGAGTGTTCGGCACCTTCACAGCGGACCTGGAGCAATTGCGCGAGTTCCTCAGAGAGAACAAAGTGCGGCGGGTAGTAATGGAATCGACTGGAGTGTACTTTGCGCTGAGCAGCGCGTTGTTCGGGAGGGTTCAAGTCCCTCTGGCGCTCGGATGAGGGGCGCCATATCCAAAAGCGGCGATAATACGTCGCTGGCCGGAGAAAGTGGCAGGTATGGAGAGGCCTAAACGG
>DASQLD010000500.1:0-7590 GCA_035630195.1 Bryobacteraceae bacterium | reverse complement strand
ATATTCAGCGTATTCCCCCTTCCTGCTATCGTTGATCTGGTCGTTGCCGTAGTCCAAAAGACAAAAATTGAATCCGGCTGCCGGAGTGTCGATCTCGGAAGCGCCTTCGATACGATCGCTACTATCGCCGGGTCCCCTAGCCGGCCCGAAGATTTTGTCATGCCGGAAGTTCCGATGACATCATCGCCAGGCGTGCAATGATCTGTCCCGGAGCGGTGGCTACGATGGTGGCTGGAAGGCCGTTACAGGTCAGTGGAGTCGGGGCCCAAAGAGCGTGCGCGACGCAGGCGAGCAGGAACAGCACAGTTCGTCCGACGTTTCGTGAGGTCGAGCGCATGGAAACAATATCTCCTTCATGTCGCATTTGCCTTTGGTTTGCTCGGGAATGCTGGTCTCTAATACTTGAAGCGAGATGGCTGGAGAATTTAGCGTGTCGAGTCTAATAAAATGGACCTGCGCGGCGGCTTACGTCATCTCTAGCGAGCGCGAAATTTCCGTTCTGCATACCGGAGCCTATGTCCTACTTATTGGCACTTGACCAAGGCACTACGTCCAGTCGAGCGATCGTCTTTGATTCAACGGGACGAATTGTACACACGGCGCAGAAGGAGTTTGCGCAAATATATCCACAGGCCGGGTGGGTTGAGCACGATCCTGCCGAAATCTGGTCTTCACAACTCTCAGTTGCAGCACAGGCGTTGATCGAGTGTCGCCTTCCGCCGCAATCAGTCGTTGCGATGGGGATCACCAATCAGAGAGAGACCACTATCCTCTGGGACCGACTTACGGGGGAACCGGTGTATAACGCCATCGTCTGGCAGGACCGGCGCACAGCCGGATACTGCGACGATCTGAGGCGGGCCGGCGCCGAAATGGAGGTTCAGTCACGCACGGGACTTCTGTTGGACCCGTACTTCTCCGGTACCAAGCTTCACTGGATGCTGGAGAACATTCCCGGAGTCCGACATCGCGCGGAATCGGGGAGACTTGCTTTCGGCACCGTCGATAGCTGGTTGATCTGGAAGCTCACGGGTGGAGCAGTCCATGCCACTGACCCGACTAACGCTTCACGCACTCTCCTGTTCAACATCCACTCTGGAGAATGGGATGAGGAGATGATGCGCCTGCTCGGCGTTCCTCGGCAGGTTCTGCCGGAAGTACGGCCATCCAGCGGATCGTTCGGGGTGGTAGACAATCCGGGCTTTCACGGAAGCTTGCCAATAGCGGGTGTCGCAGGCGACCAACAAGCTGCTCTTTTCGGCCAGGCTTGCTTCGAACCGGGACTCACGAAAAACACCTATGGTACCGGGTGCTTCATGTTGATGCAAACTGGAAAGAATCCAGTCGCATCCAAGAATCGCCTGCTGACGACAGTCGCTTGGGATACCGGACAGCGCGAGTATGCGCTTGAGGGCAGCGTTTTTATCGGCGGGGCCGTGGTGCAATGGCTTCGCGATGGCCTCAAGATCATCCATGCTTCGAAGGACGTGGAGGGATTGGCCGAAACGGTGAAGGACAACGGCGGCGTATATCTGGTGCCCGCCTTCGCCGGATTGGGCGCCCCGCACTGGGATGCTTATGCTCGTGGCGCAATACTCGGCATCACACGCGGTGTCACCGACGGCCACATTGCTCGCGCCGCTCTCGAGTCGATCGCTTTCCAGGTTGCCGATCTGGTCCTTGCGATGGAAACCGATTCGGGCATCCATCTGGAAGAACTTCGTGTCGACGGCGGCGCTTCATGCAACAACCTGCTGTTGCAGTTCCAGGCGGACTTGCTGGGTGTGCCGGTCGTCCGTCCGAACATTACCGAAACCACGGCACTCGGGGCGGCCTATCTTGCAGGCCTGGCCGTAGGTGTTTATCCGAACCGCCAGACCATCGCGCACAACTGGAAGGTGGACCGCCGCTTTGAGCCGGCAATGTCCCGTGATCGAGCTGCGGGCCTGCGCGCCTGCTGGTCTCGCGCCGTCGAACGCGCCCGGGATTGGGAGAGCGCATGAACCGTCCCGAACTGCTCGGCCGCTTGCGCTCGCGCTCCTCACCTTGGGACCTTTTGGTGATTGGCGGGGGCGCCTCGGGTATTGGATGCGCGGTCGATGCAGCGTCGCGTGGATACGAAGTTGCTCTGATCGAGCAGCACGATTTCGGCAAGGGAACTTCCAGCCGTTCCACAAAGCTGGCACACGGTGGCGTTCGGTATTTAGAGCAGGGCAACATTTCTCTTGTCATGGAAGCCCTGAAAGAGCGGGGGCTCATGCGGGAAAACGCCCCGCACCTTGTGAGTGATCTCGCGTTCGTGGTTCCCAACTACGCGTGGTGGGAATCGCCATTCTACGGCGTTGGATTGCGGCTCTACGATCTCTTAGCCGGAAAGTACGGCTTCGGTCCCTCGCGCAATCTCAGTAAGGAGGAGACACTGGAACGGTTGCCGACGCTGAAAGTAGAAGATCTGCGCGGCGGAGTAGTCTATTACGACGGGCAGTTTGACGATGCTCGCCTCCTTATCCACCTTGCTATGACAGCAGTTGAGCAGGGCGCCACCGTCGTGAATTATTGTTCCGCTGTTTCCTTCTTGAAGAACGCTGCCGGAATGATTGCAGGCGTTGTGGCTCGAGATACCGAATCAGGCGACGAGTTTGAGATTGATGCTCGCGCCGTCATCAATGCCACAGGTTGTTTCAGTGACCAAGTTCGTCGCCTCTCGGATTCCAGCGCTCCGCCTATGGTTTCGCCAAGTCAAGGCGCCCACCTTGTTTTCGACGCTTCCTTCCTGCGTGGCGAGGCGGCGATCATGGTGCCGCATACAAGCGACGGCCGCGTAATGTTTGCTATTCCCTGGCATGGGCATACTCTAGTTGGCACGACGGATACTGCTATCAACAGCGTCTCACTGGAGCCGGTTCCATTCGACCAAGAAATCGGATTCATCCTGGAGACAGCGGGCCAATATCTGGCCAAGCCTCCCGTCCGTTCCGATATCCTCAGCGCGTGGGCGGGGATTCGCCCGCTGGTGAAATCCAGCAGCGGCGCTTCGACCGCGTCACTGTCGCGGGACCACTCCATTCACATCGACCCGAGCGGCCTGCTCACAGTCGCGGGCGGCAAATGGACCACTTACCGTCACATGGCGGAAGACTGCGTGGCTCAGGCGGCCGTGCTTGGAGGCCTGGAGGAGCGCGACTGTGTAACGCGGCGTCTGCGCATACATGGATATCATCACCACGCAGGTAAGTTCGGATACCTGGAAGTTTACGGATCGGATGCCATCGCTATTCAGGAAATGATTCGTACTCATCCCGATCGAGGCCGCCCATTGCACGAAGCGCTGCCATATGTCGAAGCCGAGGTGATTTGGGCCGCGCGTTGGGAAATGGCTCGCACAGTGGAGGACGTGCTTTCCCGCCGCACACGCGCTCTGCTGCTTAACGCACGCGCCGCGATTGCAATGGCGCCGCGCGTGGCCGAGTTGCTCTCCGCAGAGTTGGGCCAGACAGTCGCTTGGCAGCGTGAGCAAGTGGATGCATTCAGAGATCTTGCGTCTGCCTATCTGCCGCGATAAACAATAACTTTTCCGTTCAGACGGCAGCAGAAAGCTACGATGCCAACTTCCGGCGCGATGTTGACTAGCTTCGGTCGCCCACAGCATCAGCGAGCAGTTTCAAGTGTCGGTTCATCGGCGACTGCGCGTCACCGCCGGACAATTGCCCCCACTTGCCGCGTGCTGATGCGAGAACGACGCCACTCGATGGAAATATAGCCGAGCAGTTGCCTCCGGCGCCGATGGACAGAATCGTGTTCGAGGGAGCATCGGGCCAGGTTGTTCGATCTGGATGCAGGTGGCTCTTGCGATTAAACCACCAATTAAACCCATAAACGCCTGGTCCGAACTTCGTGAAATGATCGGAACCGCCGCCAAACGTACCGATGCCGAGGTAGTCATCATTGCCTGCTTGCTGCGTGTGAGGCAGCGAAAACGGCACACCGGGTTTCTGATATTTCCGGAAGAACTCCGCCTTGAGCAGCTGCTCATCCTTCCAGCGGCCTTTGTGAAGCCAGAACCACCCGATGCGAGCAAAGTCGCGAACGGAGGCGAACAGACGCCGTCTAGGGTTGAACGACAATCCGTCCTCGAACTGCAGCGCACGCAGACGGTTGGACGCCACTCGGTCAGGATCCTCCTTGAAGACACGATCGAACAGTGTCTTCTGATAGAGCTGAATCGCGAAATCGTTGTACGCGTACGCGGCGCCCGGCGATTCGGGACGGGCATACCCGCTAGTCATATCAGCAAGATGGCGAAACGTCATCGACCTGTCCTTCGGTCGGAGCTCCCACCCATAGGACATCAGACGGACGTCTACATCCTTCAGCTTCTTCTCTTGAATCGCAAAGAAGAGCAGCGTGCTGAATAGCGGCTTGACAGAAGACAACCAGTCCCGCTTCTCGGACTGATCGCCCCAGGTCTTTACCACGAATCCGTCCCTTACGACACACCCATGACCTTCGAGCTCAGTAGCCAATTGATCCAGTTTCGAAGCATTGATTCCGACGTCGCGCGGCTCACGCTGTTCCCACTGAGCCGCAGGGAAATGAACGGAGCCGGACCGAGCGTGGCAATGGCCTGCGAGCAGTCCCATGGACAATTCTCTTCGGGTCAACATGGATCAAGAGCCTCCACAATGCGATTCATGAATTTTCGCGTACTCAGTCGGATGTGTTTGAGACAGCGGATCACCTGAACGAGAATACTTCGGTGAAGAGGAGCCGGCGTAGCCGTCTCTCGTGTCGCATCGTATTCCTGACATTCAACCCTTGAGTTCATTGCAGTGTGATCGCACAGGCTTTCCACGGCTTAGTTCCGTACTTGTGGTATCCGGATCCGGGTCCAGGCGAGTCCGCTAAGAAGGTTCATACCGCAGACCAGAAAGAAGTATGGTCCAGCACTGCCGAAGGCGGATTGTAGCCATGGAAATGCATTAGCACTTACAAATGACCCGAGGTTTCCGGCAGTGTTCATCGCGCCCGAAACAGAACCTGCGTTCCTGCCCCCGAGATCGATGCAGAACGCCCAGGATGGGCTGATCGTGACTTCCACGCCAAATGTCGCGAGAGCAAAACACGCGGCCGCAGTCGGAGCGTCCGGCGCAAAAGGAATCAACGCGGCGCCAAATGCTGAGATCACAAACCCTGTGATTGCCGGAGCCGCGCGCGAGATAGAACGCAGCCGAGATTTGAACAGGCGATCTACCGTAAACCCGGAAACCCACTGTGCCGTTGCTCCAACGAGAAGAGGAAGCATCGTGTAGTAAGCGGCGTCGGCTACCGACAGCGCGAATCTCTGCTTGAGGTAAGGGTTCATCCACGACAGGCACAGGAACGTGGTGAAGTTCGCAGCGAAGTACTGAAACAGGGCGAGCCGGTAGGGGATGGTTCGTAACGCCTGCGAGAGCGGCATGGCAGAGGTTGAGGCGGATGGTTGCGTGCCCGGACGTTCACGGAAAAACGCGTACCATACTACAGCCCATATCAGACCCGGAAGGGCCAGCAAATAGAATGTGAATCTCCATGAGCCGTTCTCGAGCAGCATTGCCATGAGAGGAAACGCGAGCGCCGCGCCGAGTCGCGAGGCGGCGAAAACGGCGCCATTCGCTCGGCCGTGTTCCGACGACGGCAGCCAGTTGTAGAACGCCCGCGCGGTTCCGGGGTACGCTCCCGCCTCTGCCAATCCGAACAGAAACCTCACCACGAGGAGCGCCATAAATGTTTGCACAAGACCTGTTAATCCGGTGAGCAAACTCCATAGTGCTACCACGATAGTCAGGAGCAGCCGTGGTCCGAACCGGTCGGCACACCATCCCGCCGGGATCTGCCCCAGAGCGTATCCCAGAGCGAATGCGCTAAATACCGCGCCCATGGCTTTGTCGTTGAGACCCATCTCCGCGCTGATGGGATCCTTCACCGACGAGATTGCGGCCCGGTCGAGATAGGTGATCCAGGACAGAAGCGCCAGAGCGGCTACGACGAGGTATCGGAGCATTGGGAGGTTGAGTTCGCGGGTCCGAAAAGCTTCACGATCTTATCACCCGTGAACGATCCGGCGATCGGTCTATGGCGGGCGATGGCTACTTTTTGGGTCTGTGGTCTCTCGGGTGAATGTGACTTCGTGGTTGTGTTCGTGGCCGAGCTTGAGGTCGTTTCGATTGCCGGGTACGTGTTTGTTGTTCGTTGCGCCTCGGGGTACGGAGCGATTTGCGAAACGGACCGAATCCCAGAATCGGACACCGATGACTTGGGAGTCGAGGTTGCTTGGGGCTCGTGTTGACAGTCCTGCTGCACGATTTGTGCGCCAGCGGCGGCGGCAAGGAGCGGTGGCGGTTTTCTGAGCTGACGCGCGCGTTGGAGTTTCATGAGGGCATCGAGCGTGTGGAAGAAGTCGCGGCCGATGGTGGTGTCGTAGCGGAGAAAGGTGTGCCACTGATCGGGCGGCCTCGTCATGAAGGCTACGGCGATCGCGTTATGCGGGTCTAAGTGTTCGGGGCATTCTTCGACGATTTCTCTGGCGCGAGCGCGCTCGGTGGCGGCGGCGATGTTGAGGATGCCGGTCTCGATGCGACGCGAACGGAGGCTGCGCCAGTGCGCGTGGGCCAGGCGCAAGACGAGCGCGTCTTCGGCCGCATCGTCCGGATGGAAGGACTCGCGAAAGCCGCGGAGGACTGCTTCGTATTCGTGCTGGGATTCCTCGGAAAGGACTACGAGCGTGGAAGAAGTGAGGCCGTGCCGCAGGCTGTTGCGGCGGCTGTGCTCTTTGCCGGTTTCCGTCCTGGGTCCATCGTTGCGGCCATTGCGACGATTGGCTTCGCGTTGTCGTTCTGATGCCATAAGAGTTCCGTTAAATAAAAATGGAGCGAGTGCTGGATAGCGCTCGCTCCTGTCTCGATGTTCGCATGTAGGAGTGGTGTTGCCGGTGAGGTTCGGCTGCAAATCGTTGTATGAATGGAGAAGATATATCTTTGAAAGTTGTGAACCTAGATTTGGACAGGGTCCAAATAGCCGGGGATGAATTTTATAGGAAGCTGGTAGATGCTGCTGGCGGTCCGAGGTCGGAGTCATTCTGGAGCGTAAAGCCCGTTGTGAACTTGATCTGGGCGCTTTGGCGGAATAGCCAGATGTAGCCTCTGCCGCTGAGGTAGAGAGCACGAGAAGGAATATCGGATATCATTTTCAGCGCCTATCGCCCAGCGGCAGGAGGCCAGTATGCCTGTAGTTTACACCCGCTGTTGCGGATTGGATGTGCACCAGGCCAGTGTTACCGCCTGTGTGCTGGTCTTTAACGGAACGACAAACGACGTACGGATTAAGCAGTTCGGAACCCACGTAGCCGAGCTGATTAAGCTCCGATGTTGGCTCAAGAGTTCGAAAGTCAGTCATGTCGCAATGGAATCCACCGGAGTGTACTTTGCGCTGAGCAGCGCGTTGTTCGGGAGGGTTCAAGTCCCTCTGGCGCTCGGATGAGGGGCGCCATATCCAAAAGCGGCGATAATACGTCGCTGGCCGGAGAAAGTGGCAGGTATGGAGAGGCCTAAACGG
>DASQLD010000499.1:0-7503 GCA_035630195.1 Bryobacteraceae bacterium | reverse complement strand
ATTCGTCAGCCGCGGCGGATACACAAATACGTTCGGATCGGGATTAAACGGCGTGGGCGGTTGTGTGTAGACCACCGTCTTGCTGGTGCCCCATGGATCGTAGAGCCGCGCCTCACCACCGGAAGCAGCCGGACGCCATGGATTTCCCTCCGCGTTCCACATCCGGATCTGCATCGGGTTGTACATGTAATAAACCCCAAAGCCGCCCCGCACAACCGTCTTGCCGTCGCCGAGCACGTCGTAGGCGAGTCCCAGGCGCGGCGCAAAGTTGTTGCGATCCTGCTTCGTAAAGCCCGAAGGAATCCCCTCGTCGCCAAGGAACGCCAGATGCATCGGCGCATTGGAATACTGGTTCGATTTGTGGTCCAGAAAGAAAGCCGACGCCTTGTCGTTGGCTTCCGACACGGGCGAGTAGAGCTCATACCGAAGACCAGGCGTAAGGGTCAGCCGCGGAGTGATCTTCCATTCGTCCTGCACGAAGAAAAAGTACGCCCAATTCGAGAGGTTGTAGTCCAAAATCCCGCTCGTGCTGAATGTGGCCACGCGTCCCATAACAAAGTCCGCCATCGCATAGCCAAAGACATTCTGCCCCCGTCCCAGGGACGACGCGCGGCCGTCGAAGTTAAAGTTCGCGCCATCCTGATCATTGAACTGCGCCACCGTATCACGCTGCGCTTCTGCGCCGAACCGGAAGTTATGCTTGCCGCGCGTATGCGACACCGTCGAACCAAACCGAAAATTATTCTGGTCGAACAAACTCAGAAATCCAAGGTGTCCCGTCGGCCCCTGCGAGATGGCAATGCGCGGGAGATACTTGCGAGCGCCCTCTTGCGAGTCCGGCCAGATCGCGCCGAAGTCCGCCAGATTCTCACCGATGTTCACGTTCGTCCGGTCCGCGATATGCCTAGCAATGGCAAATCGTGACTGAACAAGGGTCGTCGGACTTGCCGTCCACGTGTGCCGGACCGATCCGGTATGCTGACTGCTGTCATTCACCTGCGGACCCCAGTACGGAATATTTCCATTGGCGGCCGTATTCGCAATCTGCTGGTCACCAAACGTCCGGAAGTAGCTCACCATGAACGAGTGCATTGAGCCGAGGTTGTAATCGACCTTGCCCAGAATCTCATTGTTCTTCACGGGATTCACGTACGACCATACATAGCGATCATCGAAATTAGGCACAGTAGGGATGAGCTCGAAGAAGCGCTGCGCCACAGGATCGCGAAGTCGTTGCGGGATTATATTGCCGGGCAGCGGCTGCCCGGTATCGGGATCCGACAACTGCTGCGGAAATTGGGAGAAATCTCCCGCATACATCGCTGCCGTAGGAAAGCGAATCGTATTCTGAAACCCTGCGTCCTGATCGCGATAATGCATGTACGATCCGAAGAAGAACAGCTTGTCCCGCACAATGGGACCGCCTAGCGTTCCTCCCGTTTGCCTCAGTTCCGCCGGTGCTCTGTCCGATCCACTTCGATTCCGAGCCCACGAATTTGCATTCAACGCGCTATCGGTAAAAAAGTGAAACGCCGATCCATGAAATTCGTTTGTTCCCGATCTCGTAATGATGTTGAACACGCCTCCAGGCTGCTTACCGAATTCAGCCGAGGTGTTCGACGTCGCGATATTCACCTCCTGCACTGCCTCAGGATTCGGAAATTGCAGCGCCGTGTTTCGGAAGGACGCGGTGTTGTCGCTGCCGTCCAGATAGAAGACATTTCGACACTGCCGATTTCCATTCACGTTTGCGCTGGACCCCTCGATATTAAGCACCTGTGAGTCCGGATTGTTGATGGTAACCCCAGGCGCCAGTTCCGCAAACTTCAGCACGTTCCGCGAGGCCGAAGGCAGTTCCGTCACCATTTTTGTATTCGCGCTCGTGCTAATCTGAGCCGTCACCGTGTCCACTCGGGAAACCGTTGCCGAAACTTCGACGGTCTCCGCGACAGCGCCCACCTTCAAGCTAATATCAGCGCGAGTAGCGCGATTCACATTGACCGTCACACCGGACAACTCCGCCGTGCCGAACCCTGTCGCCGACGCGCGTACCTTATACCGGCCCGGAGCAACCAGATTGAAGATATAAGTGCCTTCCGCTGTACTTACCTGTGTAGCCGTCGCATTGGTCTGTTCATTGATCAGTTCCAGCCGGACATTCGGAATCATTGCGCCGGTCGGATCCGTCACCTTGCCTTGCACAGAACCGGTTACATCTTGGGAAAAAGCGATACCCGTCACAGCAAAAAACAGCAGCGGGCGAAGAATAGAACGAACGTTGTTCATAGAAAAGACTCTCTTGTAAGCAGGATAACTCCTCAGGCCGTTAACGTCGCCAAATACCGTCCATCAAAGAAGTAAAGGAAGCCATCCTCCGCCCCGACAATCAAGTCCAGGATGCCGTCGGCATTCCAATCCACAACATTCGGGGTGGGGTTGTGGCCGGCCAGCTTTGCACGTACAAGCGTTCCCCGCGGTTCCATCACGGGTTCCGTTTGCGAGCCGATATTTTCAAACCAGATCGGACCTTCATCCGAGTCGCTGATCAGATCCAGATCGCCATCGCGATCCATATCGGCGAATTCGATCTTCCGTCGCCCGCTTGCGCCCGCACGGCCGTTCGCAAGATAAAGAAAGCGGCCTCGCGCCGTCTTAAAAATTCGCTCCGGTGGCAGCAGCCGAAGTTTCCCGCCTGAGCGCGCACGGCGAAGCAACGTCAGGTAGCCTTGATGATTCAGCATCACCAGATCCGGAAGTCCGTCGCGATCCCAATCCACCACCTTCGGCGTCGTACGCCACTGCGTTACCAGTTGTTTGCCCTTGGGCTCCCACCAGATCCATTCCGGTTTTGGCGGCGCGCCGCGCCACTCCACCTCCATCGGCTGCCCGCGCGCCAGTTGCGGGTCTCGCGCGTTCCCGGTATTGCGATACCAGAGCACAGCCCCCCAGATATCGTTTACGAGCAGGTCAAGCTTCCCATCGAGATCCCAATCGGCGACCGATGGATTCGTATAGCCCCACTTCTCCTCGGCTGGCCCTTGCACCGAACCGTTCGGACCCGCCATCACGCGAATCACCTCGCCGCCGGCTTTCAGATTGCCCCGATCCGCAAAGACCGGATGGTCGTTGGCGCCCACGTTCTCGAAGAATTGAATGTAACCGGCCGAGTTTCCAGAGACGATATCCATCCTGCCGTCGCTGTTCCAGTCCACTGCCACGGGCCGCGACAGAGCTCCGCTTTTCAGGTATGGATCGATCTGTTCCAGGTAAACGGGCGCCGCAAATTTCGGCTCTGTGCCGCGCGGACTCAAGTTCCGAAGCAGCGCGATAGTCCCGTCTTCCTCTGCGATCACCAGCGAGGGCCTTCCATCGGGATGCCACGCGGCGACCCGGGGTTGAATCATGCATAGGTCCATATGCAGCGGGCTTCCGTTTGCCTCGATCAACGCGCCGCCAACAAGTGTGGGCGCTGAACGAGTGCCTGCGTTTCGATAGAGAGTCACAGTATCGATGAAGCTGCCGGCGATCAGGTCGAAAACGCCGCGTCCCAGCCAATCGACAGGCGTCGGAGCCGGACTTCCATACTGATCCAGTGCGCGTTTGCCCGCCTGTAGTTTGATGCCTTTCTCGTAGCGTGGCTGCGCATTCGTGCCTGCGTTGCGATGAAAGTAGACATAGCCGTGCAAGGGCCCCCGAGTCCACTTGCCGTTTTCATCGAATGCGTCGTCCCAACCGTAGTCACGCCAGTCGCTGACTCCGGTCAGTAGGTCGATCCGCCCGTCGCCGTCCCAATCGAACGGCTGCCACATATCATCGCGACCGATGTGATAGTCGCGTTCAAGTCGCACTTCGAAAAAACGTGACATCCGGTTGCGCCGGAAGCCAGCATAGTATCCTCCGGTGGTTACCAGATCGATCGTGCCGTCGCCATCGAAATCGGCTGCGGTGAGTTCGCGCAGTCCCGGTCCCAGCCAGACAGCGCGATCGAACAGCGGCTTTTCATTCGAGCCGATGTTGGTGAAAAGATACGTGCCATTGTAGGGACGATCCGGACACGCAATAACTAAATCGAGATCGCCGTCCCCGTCGGCATCGAGGACGGCGGGCTTCGGTTGAAGACCGACAGCGACCCGCCCTCGAGCGCCTGCGCGACCGAACGTGATCCGGTCGCCTGTGCCCACCATCGCCGGCGCCGCCACACGTTCCGTTTCGCCCGAGTTCCCTTCGTCGAAGTAAACGAAATAACCTGAGGCCCCCGTGCTCCGGAAGCTCACACGAGCACTGGGTCTCCGCCATTCCGTCTTCACGGCCACAGGCTCAGCGCGCCCTTCGGCGAAGACACGGACAGAATCGGGATTGAACTCTGCCGGCAAGGTAAGGTCTATCGCCAGTGGTGTGCCGGGCCCCGCGGAAACTCTGTGATGAATACGATACTCGTTTTTTGTGGGCCACTCGGCGCCGTTCCGGCGCTCCACCTCCGCAGCCCAAACCAGCGCTGCGATCATGCCGGTAAGAAGAAAGATACGGATCATCTCAGGCAAGAGTACTACACGCAGTATTCTCGCCACTTTGACGTACGCTCGAAGTTCCACAAGGAGTTCGCGAGGACAGCGAACTAGCGATCGTTAGCTGTTCTCTCTTCGATCCAGTGGACGAGGTTGGTGTTCGCTCCGGCTTTACCAGTTCGGGGATTCGTGTCGAGGAAAAACCTTTCACAGATCGACTGCTCTGCCGAAATCGTGCTCTCGATTCAACTTTGATACCAGTGTCACAGACTCAGATATCGTCACGACCAGCACTGCTGTCCTGAGGTTCAGCCCTCATCTCCGGGCCTCGGACAAAAGTCCACCACAATTCCCAAGCGGCGGCGGAAGTGTCCCGACGTCCTTCAAGAAACGAGTGCCCCGTTCGACAACACAGCTATATGGTGAACATTCGCGTAATCAGCGCAGCAACAGCAAGGCACAACATCTGAACGGCAGGACCCAAACCCTTCAGATCATTCACGCGCACGTGAGCAACGATGGCGCCCACGAAGTAGAGTGCCATACCGGCGGCGGCCGTGATGCCGATTGGCGCCCATTTTATGCCAACCAGCAAACCGGTTGCAGCAGCGAACTCGAGTCCGGCGAGAAACGGAAACCAATGCATGGGAATACCCACTACGTCGTGGATCGACTTCACGATGTACGGATTACGGCGCAATTTGCCGAGCCCGGAAATCAGTGCCAGAAGCACTGACGAGATTATTGCCACACCTACGTAAGCAGCAAACATGAGGATCTCTTCGCGTCTACCACACCCGCACCGGAACATTCTCAAACGCCAGGGGTCGTCCATGCAAGCATGACGTCCTGCGTCATCTACACTGCGATGGCACACTAACCTCTCCAAAGCGCCTGTGTAGTCTGATTATCGTAAGGCATCTCGCGCCAATGGATGCAACCCGTGCATGCCCCTCGCCGGCGTGAGCGCCGTTCCCTGGAAGGCTCTGCTGCGAACATCGGGCATTCGAATTCGGTGGTCTCGTCCGCCGCTTATGGCGCCGGCGCAACCCGAATGATCTGATGTTGAAATCAGCGATTATGTTCATGCGGCGCCTGTATGCGGTTCTTGTTACGCATCTATTCAGTCACGCGGAGGTTCCTGCGTAGATCGATTTCGCACGAGACGTGCAGCCTCTGTTCGAACAGATTGCATCACCTGGCATGGTCCTAAGCAGCAGATGGGCAACTTGCAAGCAGCGAAGTGCTCAATTCCTTCGGCTTAGTACATGGTGTTTCTCCCCGCAAATTATTCCTTCATCAGAGAAAGTTCGTAAACTGCGGACTACCCTTGCCCTTGTGGCGCCAGTACTGAGCGGTCACAGGTCCTCCCGAACGCCTACCATCTTCCTGAGCTATCTCTGAGTGGCTACCGGAGGCTGAACGCACAGTTGTGCCGCGTCGTGCGAATTGGGACCGCTGATGGTGACAGTGAGGTTAGACAGAATCTTTACACCATCGCACGCAGGAATGCTAACGGATGGGGGAGGTATTCGGAAGTTGATCTGATACGACCCGCCTCCGATGTAGCCGAAAAACTCGGGTTCGCCTGGTAACCCATAACCAGGAACAGCCGGGGACGCAGTCGCGTTCGGCCGGTAATCAAAGTTAAGTCTCACATAGGGAATGGGAGAGAACAGCTTTGTTGGATCGACTGGGCTTGTAGGTTCCGGCGGCTGACCGGTCGTGACACCCAGGCCGTAGGCCCATAAAGCAACGTGATCACCTGGCTGAATCAGATTGTACAGGCTGTTCAAGCGCCCATTCACCAGCACCGCAGGCGTGCATATGTCAGGCGGCGCGCTGGAGGATGCTCCTACAGTTATCTGTGTGTTGTCACATGTGTTATCACGTGAATCCGGTCCGACACTGGGCGGATAAGAACCGCACCCGTAGGTGCTCCGTTTTCCTTGATACGCAGATACGCAGTAGGATCCATCTGCAGTGTGAACGGCAGTTGTAGCGTTATTCCGGTTATGGTGCTACACGCCTCGGGGCGCTCACAGGCGCCCTGCCATATCGCGCGCAATGGCAAAGGGGTAACTACGTTCGGAGTACCTTGCACTAGATCGACCGAGATACCCTGTAGGCTTGTAGGCCACCCGGTCACAGTTGGAACGGCCACTTCCGGCTTTGACACTGACGTCTTTATGCCATAAACAGAAATCAGCATAAGTTGGCTTGGCGCCACTGGCTGCGCGGGACCCGAAAACTTGTAGTCGGAACCTGCAAGCATCACACCCGACGCCGATGTCCCCGGAACTTGTGTTTGGGCAGGGACCGTAAAGGACGTAACAACCAACAAGCAAGAGAATGCCGATATGGGACGCATCGTTACTAGGGTTTCCTTTTCCGAACGCAATTTCAACTACTGACGCGAACCGGACCGGTTGCCTCGCGCAGTTCTGGGACACCAGAGTACCCTATTGTGTAACCTGCGAATTTGTGATACGTTGTTGGACAAATGCCCCGCAGCGATTCCCTCGGCCAATTCGAGCAGCTCGTGCTCGCCGCTCTCGTTACTCTGGGCGAGAACGCCTACGGAGTGACGATTCACCAAAAGGTGCACGAGCTAGCCTCGTCCAAAGCTGTCACCCTAGGCGCTATTTACGTAGCGTTGGATCGGTTGGAGGACAAGGGTTTCGTTTCGTCTTGGCTGTCGGAGCCGACTGCAGCGCGGGGCGGCCGTGCCAAACGTTGCTACCGGCTGGAGGTTGCCGGTGAACGCGCACTAAGGGAGTCCATCGCCACTGCCCAGCGCATGGCTAGCACCGTGAGATCGATTTGGGGCGACTTGGATAAGGAGTTGGGGGAGGCATGATCACGATTTCTTCTCGTACCAATCCACCGGCTTGGATGCAGGCGGCGGTCTCATTTCTGCTGCCACCCGCCTACCGGGAACCAGTACTCGGCGATCTGCAAGAACGATTCGGCGAACGCGGAGCGCGCGCAAGATGGC
>DASQLD010000498.1:0-3881 GCA_035630195.1 Bryobacteraceae bacterium | reverse complement strand
CTTCCGGAGAGACCGATTCGTACGGATCCGAACGACTTCGCGCCAAGAATCGGTATCGCCTATCGATTGAAAGAGACCACGGTGATCCGAGCTGGTTTCGGCGTGTTTCATGCCTTGAATACGGGCGGCGCGACGCTGGGTAGTCTCACCAGCACGCTGCCGTACTTCGTCAACGCGACGGTGGTCTCCAGCAACACGACGCCGCAATTATTCCTGAACGAGTTGTTTCCGACTCCGGATAAAGTAGCTGGAGCGGTGACAAGCAATCAGGATCTCAGCCGCCGGACGGGATACCTCTATCAGTACAACTTAACGATCCAACATCAACTGCGTTCGAACCTTCTCTTCGAGACCGGATATCTGGGCAATACCGGGCACAAGCAGGTTGGCACCGTATGGGTGAACCAGCCGCGATTGCCGGAGAATCCTGAGGCGCCGACGCCGTTCGCTGCTCGATCGCCTTACCCCAACCTCAGTCCTGTATTTAGCCAGAACACGAACTATCAGTGGTCGAACTACAATGCCGGGTACGTCAAGCTAGAACAGCGTTTCTCGGCGGGACTCTCGTTCAGCGCCGCCTACACGTACTCGAAAGCGATCGATAGTGGCGGGGCGGGCCAGAACATGTACGACCGCAGTACGGAGCGCGGCCTGGCCGATAACGACGTGCGACACAACTTCATAGGCAGTTGGGTGTACGACCTTCCTGTGGGAAAGAATCGCCCGGTCAATATCGAGAATTCTTTCTTCGACGCTGTGATCGGCGGTTGGCAAGTGAACGGAATCGCCAATTTCCGGACCGGAATGCCCTACACGATCTCGACTGCCAATGACATTGCGAACGTGAGTACCGGCGGGCAGCGAGCAAATTCCACGGGCCTGCAGCCGCGGAAAGTCGACCCACGTACGAACAACTTGTATGGGCTTGATCCAGCCGCCTACTCGACGCCGGCTCGTGGACAGTTTGGCAATCTCGCCCGCAACACGCAGCCGGGGTTCGGCGCTAATAATTGGGACTTCTCAGCCATCAAGAATTTCGTGATTCCACCGCTCGGAGAACAATCCAAATTACAATTGCGGTTTGAATGGTTCAACGTGTTCAACCACACGCAGTTTTTCAACCCGGCCGCAACACAAAATGTCCCGGCGACGTTCGGGATTGTGACCGCGACTGCAGATCCCCGCATCCTTCAGATAGGAGCGAAGCTTTACTGGTAATCAGGAAATGCACACTTCACGACGCGAACTTATTCGCTGGGCCCTGGCGGCTCCGGCCGCTGGAGTCTCGGCGTTAGCAGCGCAGTCCACTCCAGCCGGGAAGCCGCCCCGACTTAGGATCACCAACATCGAATCGTTCTCTGTGGCGGTTGGACCCGGGACTGCAAATCAACGTTCCAGATATGCTGTGACCCGCGTGTCTACAGACTCGGGGATCACGGGAACGTCATTTCTAGGATGCCCGCGGGATGTCCTGGAGCGTTGGGTGAAACCCACTCTTGTTGGCGAGGACGTGTTCGCGATCGACCGACACTTGAAGCGACTGCAGATGCAACGCGGCGAGTCCGGTGTCCAATCGTGGTCCGGCGTTGAGCATGCGCTTTGGGACGCTGTGGGACGCGCCTGCAATCAGCCGGTGGCGAAACTTCTGGGTGGATATCGGGACCGCTTGCGGGTCTATCGAACATGCGTCTTTCCGGGCAAACAGGATCAATCCGACGTTCCCTATGAGCGTCAAGCCGAGTTTGCTGTGCGCCTGAAGAGCGCCGGATATACTGCGATGAAAATTCGCGCGTGGCGGCCCGCCCCGATGGACGATGTGGAAGCATGCCGTGTGATCAAGAAGGCTGTTGGTCCGGATTTCGCGCTGATGTACGATCGAACCGCAGTCCGGCCCGGTTGGGTTTGGGATTACGGAACGGCTCTGCAGGTTGCTCGGGGCTTGGAGCGCGAAGGCGCGCAATGGCTGGAAGAGCCGTTCGATGGATACGACTTGCAGGGTCCGGCGCGGCTTGCTGCTGAAGTGGATATCCCCATCACCGGCGGCGAACTCGGCCACAGCATCCATCAATTCCTGGGCTACCTGACGAACAAGACCTATGACATCGTGCAACCCGATGCGCGCATTTGTGGCGGCGTCTGGATCGCGCGTAAGATCGGCGTGCTGGCGGAATCGTTCGGTGTGCCTTGCATTCTCCATGGAACCGGCGGCCCATCCCTCGCAGGCTATATCCAGGCGGGCTGTGCAATGCCCAATTGCGAGTTTCAGGAAATGATTGGTGGGCCGGAGCTTCCGGAGGAAGAGTGGGCTCCTGCGGTAAAGCTGATGCGCACTCCTTATGTATTTAAGGTTGAGAAGGGCTACGTGCTGCTTCCAGATCATCCGGGGCTTGGACTCGACGTTAACGAAGACGCTCTGAAGGAGTACCGTGTTCAGGCATAACCGTCGCGAGTTTATTGCCGGTTCGCTGGCTTCGGCGTTGATGCCGTCTTCCTTGCAAAATTTGATCGCGGCTGTTAAGCCGGTAAAGATCACTGGGGTAGATGTATTTCCGATTCGCCTGCCTGCCACTAAGGAAGAGATAGATGCCGGCAGGATGGCAAACTATGTCGTCTGCCGGATCGATACGGATGCGGGTGTCCGAGGTTATTCTTTCGCTGGGCCAAGTCCAAAGATGCTGCCGCAAGTGCAGAAGGCGCTCGTCGGATTCGATCTGTTCAACGTCGAGGAGCACATCAGGCGCGGCGTGGATGCCTGGGGCGGAGTGGAACACGCCATCTGGGATGCCATCGGACGCATCGCGGGCCAACCTGTCTATAAGCTGCTGGGTGGTAATCAGTCGACACTTCGCGTATATCTAACGACCGTCTGGCCGGGGAATCCGGATCAATCTCAGGTTACTTATGACGCGCAAGCGGAAATGGCTTTACGGGAGAAGAAGGCTGGCTTCAAGGGCATGAAAATCCGAGCCTGGCGTCCCAATCCTCTTGACGATGCCGAAGCGTGCGGGGTAATACGCCAAGCTGTGGGTCCGGATTTCGCGATCATGTTCGATCGTACGGCGGCGGCTCCAAAGGCGGTCGGACAGAAGGTTTGGGATTACGAGACTGGATACCGTGTAGCCCGCGCGATGGAAAAGCATGGAGCGTATTGGCTGGAGGAACCGTTTGCGCGGGACGATTATGAGTCGCATGCCAAGCTGGCACGGAGCGTCGATATTCGAATCACAGGTGGAGAAGGGTATCGCGGAGTGCACAGCTTTAAGGAGTCTCTGGTTGCCCGTGCGTATGACACTGTGCAGCCGGATGCTGTGACCGCCGGGGGCATCTTCCTTTGCCGCAAAATTGCCATTCTGGCGGAGTCATTCCACGTGCCCTGCATCCTTCACGGATCGATGGGATTGCGGGCCGCGGGCTTCTTTCAGGCGTCGGCGGCGATCGGGTCCGATTGGCAGGAATTGGTCTTCGTTACACCACCCCTGCTTCCTGAGGACACTTTGAGCCCAGGATTGCAAGTGCTGAAGACGAAGACAATGTACAAGTTTGAGGACGGCCACGTTCATCTGCCCGACCTACCCGGATTGGGGCTCGACGTTGACGAGGATGCCATCGAGAAATTCCGAGTCCGGTAATTCAACGCCCTGATAATAAATCCGTTCGAATCTCTCCTGCCAAAATCAGCCTGTTGTTCGCATTGGAAGCATGCCGAAGCCGAGGCGACGGCGTTGGCTCCGAAGCAACCGGCAAATGCCCTCCTGTGACGCAGAACCCGTGAATTCTTCCCAAGCGCCAGGAGGGCATTTTTAAGCTGGATCCATTGCTTGGTGAAACGTAAGCGTACGACCAAGCCGTTTCAGGGGTGGGTGCTGAGCCAGCGTGCGGGC
>DASQLD010000497.1:0-12830 GCA_035630195.1 Bryobacteraceae bacterium | reverse complement strand
TATCCCTGTCAAGATAGCGTCTGACTGATGCCGCAGCATCTGGACGTGCGAGCGCGCTTTCTCACTCGTAATCCAGCCGCTGTTGTCCGCGGGGGCCGCAATCTTTCCATCCAGCGTCAGCGCCGCCTTCAGCGTCACCAGCGGCAAGCCTGTTCGCATAAAGTGTGCGAAGGAAGGATTCAACTTTTCGGCGGCTGACGTCGCATCCATGTCAATCTCGACTGTTATACCAGCATTTCGCAGTTTTTCGAATCCCTGTCCAGCGACGAGCGGGTTTGGATCTTCCATGGCAGCGACCACATGCGCGATGCCAGCTTCGATAAGCGCCTCCGCACACGGACCGGTTCGCCCCGTGTGGCTGCAGGGTTCGAGCGTCAGGTACATCGTGGCTCCACTCGCGTCACCGGCGTTCTTGAGGGCCTCGATCTCGGCGTGGTGGATACCGTGCCATGTGTGATGACCACGTCCGATCACCTCTCCATTACGCACGATAACGGCGCCCACCGCTGGATTGGGACTCGTCTGGCCGAGGCCCTTCGCGGCTTCCGCCAACGCTTCAGCCATGAACGGGCTAATCACTGGAAGAGCGAGTTGATAAAGCTTTCCGGATCGAACGGCAAAAGGTCGTCGACCTTCTCGCCGACCCCGACATAACGAATCGGCAGGCCGAGTTCACGGCTGATCGCAACCACAACACCACCCTTGGCAGTGCCGTCCAATTTCGTCAGAACGATGCCCGTGACACCGCTGGTCTCTGTGAATCGACGCGCCTGTTCGAGACCGTTCTGACCTGTAGTGGCGTCGAGTACGAGAAGAACTTCATGCGGAGCATCGGGTATGAGCTTCTTAACCGTGCGGCGCATCTTCTCGAGCTCGGCCATGAGGTTGTCCTTCGTATGAAGGCGTCCCGCCGTGTCGACAATGACATAGTCAACTTTACGCGCGCGAGCGGCATCGACGGCTGTGTAGACGACCGAACTGGGATCCGAGCCCTGCTGCTGACGGATCACGTCGACACCGGTGCGCGTTCCCCACACTTCGAGCTGCTCGATTGCCGCAGCGCGGAAGGTGTCCGCGGCCGCCAGAAGTACCGTGCGGCCTTCGTCCTGGTAACGACGAGCCAGTTTGCCGATCGTGGTTGTCTTCCCTGCTCCGTTAACCCCAACGACCATGACCACGGCGGGCGGCGCTGCGACGCGGGGAACGGGCCGGTCGTTCGCCTGCAAAATTTCGAGCAGACTTTGCCTGATGAGATTTTTCAGTCCCCCTGCATCGTCGATCAGCTTCCTGTCAACGCGTAGTCGGATCTGATCGAGGATTTCCGTTGCGGTCTTTACGCCGATGTCGGCCGTGATGAGCGCATATTCGAGCTCGTCAAGAAGATCGGCATTTATTTCCTTGCGGCCGGAGATTGCATCTTCAATACGGTCGACAAGCCCGGCACGCGTTTTCTCGACGCCAGCCTTGAGACGGTCGAGAAGTGTCGGTTCCTGAGGGACTGAACCGAAGAGAGTTTGAATGGCCACGCTGTATCGATTCTAGCTTGGTCGCCTCAGATGCTTTAGGCCGAGCGAAGCGCGTTCGCCATGGCATGGGCGATCCTCTGCCACTCATCAGTCTCTATTTTGAGTTGTCCCTCGCCCGATTTCGTCAGCTTGTAGTATTTGGCGCGACGATTCGTTTCCGACGTTCCCCACGAAGATGCCAGCCACCCGGCTTTCTCCAACCTTTGCAGCGCCGGAAAGAGCGAGCCGGGCTTCACATGAAAGGTCCCGTTCGTCATCTGCTCGATGCGCCGCGCGATCCCAAGGCCGTGCTTTTCTCCTGAGACCAGGGCGCGAAAGATAAGCAGGTTGAGTGTTCCTTGCAGCAGATCACTCATATAGAATGTCGACAGGTCTTCACTTTGATTGAAAACTTTTATCTCTTTTGTTTTCAAAAGCTGGTGCAAGTAAACGGCTTGGACTGAGGAACACGCGGGATAGAGTGGAATCGGGAATCAAAGAGAGCCCGGTCCCACTACTCGACCCACCTTGTAGTACTTCCTTACCTACATCCTCACTGAAATCCATCCCGCTCCTCGAAGAGAGCGTACCTACCACTCCACCCGGGCTCTCCAGATCACCAACGAGGCAGAACGCGCTTCCAATTTGGATCGACGTGTTGCCGCATTTCGGCTTCGTCATCCCGTTTGCGGAAAGGCAGCTTTTTATATCGTTCTTTCAGTCGTTCGAGCTGGTCATAGTCGAGCTCGACCCCTAATCCGGGTTTGTCCGGAATGCGCACACTGCCGTTTTCAAAACGAACCCGGCCGCCAACGACTACTTCGTCTTGTTCGGTTTGCCACGGATAGTGGGTATCGCAGGCGTACAACACGTGCGGAGCCGCGGCCGCCGCATGGGCCATCGTCATCAGACTTACGCCCAAGTGATTATTCGAGTGCATCGAAACCCCGAGCCCGAGCGTTTCGCATAGATCGGAAAGGCGCAGCAGAGCCCGAATGCCACCCCAATAATGCGGGTCCGACAGCACGACTTGGACGGCGTCTAGACGAGCAGCTTCAACAACATGGCCGAAGTGCGTGACGGCGACGTTGCTCGCGTTCGGCATATCAATGGCTTCGTTTCGTAAAATGCGCCTGACTTCGGCCATGCCTTCGAGCCCGGCACATGGATCCTCAAGGTACCCACCATTCGACAGTTCGTCCTTCAACTCACGGCCAACATGGACGGAGGTCTCGACAGACCAGGCGCAGTTGGGATCGATTCGCAAAGGATAAGCCGGACCGAATTCCCTGCGCAGCGCCTTAATGGTGGCGATCTCCTGGTCCGGGTCGAGCACGCCGCCCTTGAGCTTGATTTCCTTGAAACCGTACTCATCCACCATCTTCCTGGCCTGCCCGACCATCGATTCGGGGTCAAGGCACTCGCCCCATTCGTCAGCCCGAGCATCATCGCCGAGTCCGCCGCCACCCGCGTGCTTGTAAAAGAGATACGCCGAAAATGGAACAAGATCTCGAACACGGCCACCTACCACGTCGCAAACCGGCTTCCCGACCGCCTTACCAATAATGTCTAGGCACGCGGCCTCGATGGCGGCGAAAGTACGCGTGTGCTGATCGAGCGGATTTTCGCCTGGAACCAGATATGTCTGGCTCCTGTCCCCGGCGGCCGGAACTGCCTTCGAGTCGGCGATGAATTCGCGCCACAGGCCCATCAACCGAAACGGGTCCATACCCAGAATGCGGCTCTTGGCAGCCTCGAGCGCGGCCAGAGGACCGTCGCCGCCGTACGTTTCGGCAATTCCGGTGATGCCATCCGTCGTTTTCAACTCGACTATCGTTCGTAGCGCGTAGGGCGCGTGCCTGCCGTACGAGCTGCGCAGCGGGGCGTCCGCGATGGCAATCGGGTGAAGCCGGATGTCGGATATCTTCATGTTTCGCACTATTGTATAGGGCAACGTGGCTGTTTCCACGCGCGTCCCTCGAAATGCCGGTATTCTGAAAGATTCAATGCGAGCTGTCTCTTTATTGCTGCTTCTCATCACCGTCCGCCTTGCGTCTGCACAAATTCAGAACGCTGGAATCGATGAAGCAGTACTCGAATTATCCGTAATTACGGGCTGGAAACCCCTCAAAAAGGTTCAGCACGATACGATGGATCGGACCGCGTTAAAGCGATATCTCGAAGAAAAGGTGCAGGAAGAAATCAAGCCCGAAGAGATTCGGGCCGAAGAAATTGCACTGAAGAAACTCGGCTTCGTTCCACAGGATTTTGACTTATCGCGCACAATGATCGACCTTCTAACCGAGCAGGCCGCGGCATTTTACGACTACAAAAAGAAGAAGCTGTTCTTGCTCGACGGCGGCGATCCAGCCGCGCAGTCCATGGTCGTATTCCATGAGCTTGCTCACGCATTAGCGGACCAGCGGTTCGATCTGAACAAGTTCATCCGGAAGGGCAAGAGCGACGATTCTTCCCTCGCCAGGATGGCCGTCATGGAAGGTCAGGCAACGTGGCTGATGATGGAAAGCACGTCCAGAAAGGCCGGACAGTCCCTGAAGGATCTGCCGCCGGCGATTCTCGACATGGCCAACCGCAATGGCGACGCGGCGAGCCAGTATCCAGTGCTCGCGGCGGCGCCCTTGTACATACGGGCTTCGCTGCTCTTTCCCTATGCGGAAGGTTTGCGATTCAACCATATGGTTGTGCAGAAGGAGGGACAGGCAGGCTTTGCGCGCGTGTTTCGGGAGCCGCCCGTCAGCTCACAGCAGATCATGCACCCGGATGCTTACTTTGCCAATACTCGGCCGATAGACGTGGCGCTCCCGAAGTTACCGGACGAACGCGGTTGGCGAATGGTGACATCCGGCACTCTCGGCGAATTCGATCACGCCATTCTGCTGGAACAATACGGATTGAAAGACCAGGCTCGGGCAATCGCATCGCACTGGCGTGGTTCTTCGGCAGCGGTCATCGAGAACAAACGAGACAAGCGGCCCGTGTTGCTGTACGCGTCGGAATGGGAAACTGCCGAAGACGCGCGCAAGATGTTCGAAGCTTATCGCGGCATCCTGAAAGGCAAATGGAAGAGCATGACAGTCGTCACCGATACACCGACTTCGCTGACAGGATCGGGCGACGACGGAGATTTTCGCGTGTCGCTGACGGGAACACGCGTTTCTTCCATCGAGGGGTTGCCGCCAACCCCGGTTGCTGCTGTAAACTAAAAATCTCAAGGAGTTATAGGGCAATGCGAGGAATTGTGATCGCAGCAGGTTTACTGCTGTCGGGACTGCAGATGGTGGCGGCGGAGGTACCGCGCCAGTCGCCGGAATTTGCATTTAATTTGCCCGGCGGCGGACAGGATCTCCTCTCAAAATACAAAGGCAAGATCGTTGTCCTGGAATTTCTGTTCACAACCTGCCCGCACTGCCAGCAGTCGGCAACGACTCTGTCAAAACTCCAAAACGAGTACGGACCAAAGGGCCTGCAGGTGCTGGGCGTGGCGATCAACCCGGACCCCGACATCCAGAGCTTTAAGCGGATGTACGCGACCGCATTCCCTGTCGGCTCCGCGACACGCGATCAGGCCTTCTCTTATTTACAGCAATCGATTATGTCCGCCAACTTCTATGTTCCCCAAGTCGTCTTTATCGATAGAAAGGGCGTGATCCGCGCGCAACATGGCGGGACCGATCCTTTCCTGGGAGCGCAACAGGAAGCCAACATGCGGAAAATGATCGAGCAACTGCTGGGAGAACCAACAGCCGGCGCACCTTCGATCAAACCGACAGGCAAAAAGCCGGCGCCCGCCAAGTCCACAGCTACGAAAAAGGTATCGTAATGACCAGATTCACCCAGATCCTTGTCACCGGCGCGCTCGCGCTTTTACCATTGGCGGGGGCCGAAGTTCCGCGCAAGTCGCCTGAGTTTGCTATCCAGTTGCCGCCGCCGAGCGGACAGCTACTCCTTAGCCAGTACAAGGGGAAGGTAGTGTGTCTGGAATTCCTGTATACGACATGCCCCCATTGCCAGACAGCGTCTCAGTTGATGTCCCGCTTACAGACTGAGTACGGTCCGAAGGGCTTCCAGGCCCTTGGCGTCGCCTTCAACGACATGGCGCAGATGTTGGTCAGGGATTTCGTCCGCGACTTCAAAGTGAACTATCCGGTCGGTTTCAGCACGCGTGAGCCAGTGCATGGATTTTTGCAAAACGATCCCAAGCATTCCTTACATGTCCCTCAGATGGTATTCATCGACCGCAAGGGCATGATCCGTCACCAAAGCCTTCCTCAGGCAGACACGGTTACGTCAACAGAGGCTTTCATGCGTAAGACAATCGAGGCGCTATTGAAGGAATCGGCCCCGGCGGCCACATCCACAAAGAAAGCCGCTCCCAAGAAGAGCTAAGAGCAACCTGTTGCCAGGATTGACGAATACACAGGCGGTTCGCTAATCTCTAGTTTCCGATAGGTGATTGGCGGATTCCTTCATGAACATCTCTGTGAAAGGTGAGTACGCCCTCCACGCGGTGTTCGATCTGGCTCTCCAAAAGCCAGGTGACCCGGTTAAAATCGCCGATATCGCGCGTCGTCAGGAAATCCCTCAAAAATTCCTCGAACTTATTCTTGCCGGGTTGAAGCAAGGCGGGTTCGTCGAATCGCGTAGGGGAGCCGAAGGCGGATATCTGCTCGCCAAGGCCGCCGATTCCATCACAATCGGCGAAGTAATTCGCTTCATGGAAGGCAAGCGGAACGGCAAGCCGAAGGAACGACCGAACAGCCCATTCTCCGCCCTGTGGCAAAGCGTAGACGGCGCGGTGTCGCGAGTTGTCGATCAAACCACCTTCGGAGAACTGGCGCGGCAATGGCGCGAGAGACAAGGGCGCTATATTCCGAATTGGGACATTTAGGATTAACTCTTGTGAGACTAACTAAGGAGTCGAGGACGTGGAATTTCAAGACAATTCGCTGAGTATCGGCCGGACGCCTCTGGTGAAGCTGAATCGAGTAACGGATGGCGCCAAGGCGACGGTCCTCGCCAAGATCGAAGCGCGCAATCCTGCGTTCTCTGTGAAGTGCCGCATCGGCGCATCGATGGTCTGGGACGCAGAAAAGCGTGGTGTGCTGACCACCGGCAAGGAACTCATCGAGCCGACAAGCGGCAACACCGGCATCGCCCTTGCGTTCGTGGCCGCTGCGCGAGGCTATTCCATCACCTTAACGATGCCCGAGACCATGTCCATAGAGCGGCGTAAAGTGCTTAAGGCGTTTGGCGCCAACTTAGTGCTCACCGAAGGCGCCCAAGGCATGAAGGGCTCGATACAGAAGGCCGAACAGATCTGCGCGTCCGATCCAAATCGGTATGTGCTGCTGCAGCAGTTTAAAAACCCTGCCAATCCCGAGATCCACTTCAAAACCACCGGCCCAGAGATATGGGAAGACACCAAGGGCGCTATCGACGTTCTCATCTCCGGGGTGGGAACTGGTGGCACGATTAGCGGTGTATCCCGCTATATCAAGAACGAAAAGGGCAAGAAGATCCTATCTGTTGCAGTAGAGCCCACGAACAGCCCGGTCATCTCGCAAGTACTTCGCGGCGAAGAACTCAAGCCGGGTCCCCATAAGATCCAGGGGATCGGCGCTGGCTTCATTCCAGACACGCTCGATATCACCATGGTCGATCGGGTCGAACTGGTTTCGAACGAAGAGTCGATCGAGATGGCGCGCAGACTCGCGAAGGAAGAAGGTTTGTTAAGCGGCATTTCGTGTGGGGCAGCCGCCGCTGTGGCCGTGAGAATCGCCAAACTGCCGGAAATGGCGGGGAAGACCATCGTGGTCGTCCTGCCGGACGCGGGGGAACGTTATCTGAGCTCCCCGCTATTCGAAGGGATGTTCACAGAATGAATTCGCACAATTCCGAGGACATTTTTTTTCGAATAAGAGTAACTTCTGAAGGTCGCAACACGTTTTACAATTAACCCCGTTACTGCGGGCGCGAATCACCCAAATCACCCAAACCCCGCGCCCGCCCCCTTACTTAAAAACTGAAGAACACCCCTTTCGAGGACCGTTGGTAAACTGAAGTTTCCTGTGGACCTTGCCACTCCTCTGACTTATGTAAAAGGTGTAGGGCCAGGCCGCGCAACGATGCTTGAGGCAAAAGGCCTTCTCGTCGTTGAAGATCTTCTAGCCTATCTGCCGCTTCGATACGAAGACCGCAGCAATCTGAAGCCTATTTCACAACTTGCCCCCGGCGAGATGGCAACTGTAATCGCGGAAGTACGTGCCGCCAAAGTGTCAGGATTCAAACGCAAAAATCTTGGTCTGTTTGAAGTTACCTTTACAGATTCGTCGGGAGAGATCCTGAACGGCAAATGGTTCCATGGCGGTTATCTTTCTAACGTCCTTGTTCCGGGATTAAGGATTGCGCTCTTCGGAAAGATCGAACTAGACACGTATACGGGTCGCTTGCAGGTGATGCACCCGGAATTCGAGATTCTATCTGCCGATGATGACGAGGGCGAAGCAAGTCTTCACACCGGACGCATTGTACCGATCTATGAAGCTGCCGGGAAGATCACCACACGCATATTTCGTTCACTGTTAAAGCGAATCTTGGATGCCGGTCCCCTGCTTGAAGATCCGTTGCCGGAACATATCCGGCAAAGATTGAAACTGCCTGATCGCGAGACTGCGGTTCGCACCGTGCATTTCCCCGCGCAAGACGAAGACATTCGTCTGCTGAATGCTTTCCGCTCGCAATCTCATTTCCGGCTGATCTTTGAGGAGTTCTTCTGGCTCGAGTCAGGGCTCGCGCTGAAACGCGCAAAAGCTCGCGCGATTCAAGGTATTCCATTTGAACTAAATGATCGCGTACGCGAGAAGATCAAAGCCATGCTGCCGTTCAAACCGACGGCAGCGCAAAAACGCGTACTTTCCGAGATCGCGGCAGATATGGCGGCTCCGAATCCGATGAATCGCCTCCTGCAAGGTGATGTGGGAAGCGGTAAGACGCTGGTTGCCGCAGAGGCGGCCATCATAGCGATCGAGAACGGCTATCAGGTCGTTCTGCTGGCTCCAACAGAAATTCTAGCGGCGCAGCATCACATTTCCTTTAAGAATCTGTTTTCGAAACTCGGCTATGTTCCGCTGCTGTTAACGGGATCGAACACTGCGCGCGAGAAGGTTCAACTGAAAAAGTTATTAGCGGAAGGTTTAGCCCATATTGCGATCGGAACGCACGCGCTGCTCGAATCCGATGTCGAATTTCAGCGCCTTGGGCTCGCCATCGTCGACGAGCAGCACAGGTTCGGAGTCATGCAGCGCCTGAAACTGTACGAGAAGGGACATCGGCCGGACGTACTCGTAATGACTGCCACTCCGATCCCACGTACGCTCGCCTTGACGCTCTATGGAGACCTGGACACATCGATCATCGACGAACTTCCACCGGGAAGGAAGCCGATCCAAACCAAGCATGTCATGGAAGATCGAGTCGAGCAGGTTTACAGTTTCGTCAAAAAGCAGGTCGATTCGGGCCGCCAGGCCTACGTCGTCTATCCGGTGATCGAGGAATCCGAAACACAAGCCATGAAGGCTGCGCAGGCAATGCATCAACAGCTTTCGCAAATCATCTTTCCGGACCTTCAGGTGGGCCTGCTGCATGGCAAGATGACGCCGGACGAGAAAGAACAGGCCATGTCCCGCTTCAAGCAAGGGGAAACGAACATCCTGGTCGCGACAACCGTCATTGAAGTTGGCGTTGATGTGCCGAATGCAACTGTAATGGTGATCGAGCAGGCCGAGCGCTTCGGACTCGCTCAACTGCATCAGTTGCGAGGTCGAGTGGGTCGCGGCGGGGAACAAAGCTACTGCATTCTGGTGACGGGCAAGCTTGGAGAAGCTGCCAGGGAACGTATCCGGACATTGGTCGAATCCACAGATGGCTTCTATATCGCCGAGATGGATATGAAACTTCGTGGCCCCGGCGAATTCTTCGGTACAAGGCAGAGCGGCCTGCCGTCGCTCAGAGTCGCGAACATCATTCGGGACGGTGAGATTCTAGAGGTCGCGCGCGCCGAAGCGATGTCCTTCGTTGAGCATCCCCCTTCTCCTGAGATGTTGCGAAGTGCTGTGTCCTTCATTCAAACGCATTGGCAAAGACGATACGGTCTGGTACAGGTCGGATGAAATGCGGGTGATTGCGGGAGAATTTCGCAGCCGTGTCTTGAAGACGCTACCTGGACTCGACACACGTCCTACACCGGATCGCCTCCGGGAAACATTGTTCAACGTGGTCGCGCCGGAGATCGAAGGCGCGGTGTTTCTGGATGGCTATGCCGGCACGGGAGCCGTGGGAATCGAAGCGCTGAGCCGCGGAGCCCGGCGCGTGATCTTCATCGAACGAACACGCGGAGCAACTGGGGTGATCCGAGACAATCTCCGAACACTGGGAGTGGCCGATCGCGCTGAGGTTCTTCAAGGCCGGTTGCTTCAGTACCTGCCCCACCGCCAAGCCGACATTGTCTTCCTCGATCCTCCTTATGATCTCGAGAAGGAGTATAAGGAAGCACTTGAGATGCTCGGCGGGAGCCCTCCAGCGCTATCGATCATCCAGCATCATTCGCGATTCGTCTTAGAAGACCACTACGGAAAGCTGAAGCGTACCCGGGTCCTTAAACAAGGCGATAACAGCCTCAGCTTCTATCGTGGTTCGTAACTCTCTGTCAACGTTTTAGCGGGCGGCTTTGCTCACGTTGGTTGTGCCCGTCTTCTTCGTGGCCTCTATATCCAGGGTGATCAGAACTTCGTCCCCGATCGCGACTCCACCGGTTTCGAGAACACTATTGAATGTGAGCCCCCAATCTTTGCGATTGATCTTTGTGGTTGCTGTGGCGCCGACGCGCGTCAGAGCCCACGGATCTTTGATTTCGGGCGTAGGTCCGTCAACATCCAGAACAACGTCTTTCGTGACTCCGTGGATCGTCAAGGCGCCTTTGATCTGCAGCTTGCCATTCGTGCGCTTGAACTCCTGGCTCTTAAACTGCAAAGTCGGATATTTGGCAGTCTCGAAGAAATCAGCGCTCTTCAGATGCTCGTCGCGCTTTGCGTCGCGAGTGCTGATTGTATTGGCATCGATCACCGCGTCGATCTTAGATGCGGACAGATTCTTAGGATCGTACAGAATCGTTCCTGTGACTTTTGAGAACTCTCCCTTTACGTTCGAGATCATCAGATGGCGAACGCTGAACTGCGCGGACGAATGGGCAGTGTCGATCTCGTAAGTTGACGGTTGGCCGAATGCGATGGCGCTGGCGGCAAGCACGCCAAAAACTGCTTTCAAAAAGTTGCTCGAATACATCGTTGTGTCCTCTCTTCCTTGTGACGTTTGTCGTTATAACAGATGTTTGGGCTGGGAAAAACTATTCAGGTTCTTGGCGAAGAGTTTCCAGCGTGTCGATAAGGTTCGTCAGACGATCTTTACCCACACGGCCGAGATGCTTCTTCAAGAGAGCCGTAAGGGGCTTGTCGATCTGGTTGACCAACTCGAGCCCCTCCGGCGTAATACAGGTAATCACCACCCGACGATCCTGCTTGCTGCGTTCCCGCGCGATCAATTTGCGCGCTTCCATCCTGTCGAGTAGGCGTGTGATGTCGGGGTCAGGTGAGATCATGCGTTCACAAGCTTGTGAGCACGTAACACCCTCCGAACCAGCGCCGCGAAGAATGCGCAGCATGTTGTATTGGGTGGGCGTGAGCTGAAAATCCTTCAGCAGATCCCCAAGCCGCTGTTGCAGATACTCATAGGTTCGTCCAAGGTTGAGTATCGCCTCCTCTTCCAGGAGGGCGAACGGCTTCGTTTGCTTGATCTCTGCTGCTAATCTGCCGCTCACAGGGTGATATTATTTGTTATCACGACATTTGTCAACAGCCATTATTTCTCTTCGATACTCACGCTGTTGAGCGTGTCTCCCTGCTGCACAGCATTCACGACATCTTGTCCGCTGAGGACTTGCCCGAACACAGTATGTTTGCCGTTCAGCCAGTCTGTCGCGATGTGAGTGATAAAAAACTGGCTCCCGTTCGTATTGGGACCTGCGTTCGCCATCGAGAGCGAGCCGACCTGATGCTTGCGCGGGTTATTCTTCAACTCGTCCTCGAACTTGTAGCCCGGGCCACCACGACCGGTGCCAGTGGGGTCGCCGCCCTGAATCATGAAGTCTGCGATCACGCGATGAAACGTCGTTCCGTTGTAGAACCCCTCCTTCGCGAGAAATACGAAGTTGTTTACGGTGTTCGGGGCGTCTTTTGGATAGAGCTCGACCACAATCCTGCCGCGCGAGGTGTCGAACGTCGCGGTGTAGTTCTTGTTTGTGTCGATCGCCATTGTAGGCGGGGCTGAATAGTTGGCCATAGATTCAGTTTACGGCCTATGCTCGCTCTGCCACTCTTTGATACCCTGATGAACTGCATCGAAGACGGCTTTCCCGATGACATGTCCCAGTTGTGTGTGCTTTCCGGCGTACTTGGCAGTAGCCCCGCCCAGTGGGTACGCGATGACAATACAGTCCGTTCCGGTCCCCGTTGCCGGTGCGCTGGTATCCATCACCGCCGTGGTCCGAGCTTCGGCTGCCATGGCGATAGCTTCTAGAGCACATTCTTCGCTGAGCGGTACAGAAACCTGACACAGTAGATTGATGGTTCCCATCGGGACGTATGTCGGAGCGTCGCCAATGCGGAGAGCATTACTGAGACCGGTAGTCGCAACGCAACACGCTCTGAAGTTCCCATGTTGTGCAGTCTGCACAACTTGACCGTAGCGTTTGCGGCTTGTTATGAGCCCAACAGCTTCCGCCAAACCAGCGGCGTCGAGTTTGCTCCCTAAAAATTCTGAAGGCTCGACAAGTTCCGGCTGTTCGTGGGGTTCAATGAAATACCACGCCACTGCAGGAGCCACGACACGACCGCCATTGACGATTGCCCAACTCACGCACACCTGCGGAGTGGGAAAGCGCACGACCATTAAAGGGCCGTGGAATTCGATCTCGTTCACTTGGGTAGCGCGAATGTCATCACGGCGCCTCCCGAAGGCATTGTGATGTACTGGCGACCATCCAATGTGTACGTGACGGCTGACGTCACCAGCCGGCTGCCCGTATGGATGCGCCAAAGAATCTTCCCTGACCTTGCATCGGCGGCCATGAAATATCCATCTTCATCACCGGCGAAGATCAGCCCGCCGCCGGTCGACAGAGTTCCAGCCCAAGGAGCCTTATCGAATCGAAAATCCCATTTGGTCTCGCCAGTCAGTGGATCGATTGCTTTC
>DASQLD010000496.1:0-8896 GCA_035630195.1 Bryobacteraceae bacterium | reverse complement strand
GATCCGACACGATCTGGGAAACGCGATCGACGACACCGGAGAATGGCGTTCCGATACGAATGCGCTCGGCGTGGCGGAGATGAATAGCGCGGCGACGCCGAAACTGATAGGTAACGGGATCGCGTGTTCCATCCATTTCGTCGATGGCTTCCAGGATCGTGATGGCGGAGAAGTCGCGGCGTTGTCCAATGTCGAGACCGACCACCAACTCGCTTGGAGGAGTGGCGGGCGTGGGCGGCATCACCATTATTGGTTCACCATTGTTGGTTCACCATAGAGGCACGACCCGATCGCTGATGCGGGCGCGAATTTCGGCTTCGTCGAAGAGCGCTCCTTCTCCGGGGAGGAATTCGCAATTGTATTCGCGGCGGAAGTCTTCTTCGCTCAGAGTCATGCGCTCTTCCTCTAGAAAGTCCTTGGGAATGCGCGGGCAGTCTTCGGCAGCGGCCTGGACGCGCTCCCATTGTTTCGTTCCGGACCACTCGCGGTAGAAGAACCCGGTTTTGCCGTTCGGAGTGCTGAGCAGCCAGAGGGCCCCGGCTCCGACGGCGAGCATGGGACGCAGGGCGTGATACATCTGATCGGAGACGCGCGAGGCTTCGTCGATCATCATGAGATCGACGGCGGAGAAGCCGCGAATCGTGTCCTCGCTTTCGGGCAGACCGACAATGCGCGCGCCGTTGGGCAGCAGCAGTGAACAGTTGTTGGTCCCATCCCCTCGGACGCGGTAGCCAAGCTGGGCGACGGCCTTTTGGGCTTTGCGCAGAAACTCGCCGCTTTGCCGCAGGCTGGGACCGGCGACGACGATGAGACTGTCGGGATGGAACTCGGCGAAGTGGACTGCTTTGATGGCGCAGGTAGTGGATTTTCCCCACTGGCGCGAACAGTTCAAGATCCCACGCGGAACATGGGCGGAGAGCACGATGGCCTGCTTTGGATCGGCGATGAAGCCGAGCTTCTGTTGCGCCCATGCGACCGCGTCGTGCGGATTTGCACGGGCAGCGCGCATTAATTTTCGATGCCCCGGCAGGCGGCGTTCGCCGCGGGACCGGGCAAGATTCCAAGCCACGGCAAAACTCCTCCTATTTCCAGGAATACCAGATGAGTTTGCGGGCGAATTGTATGGAGGCCCGCAAGTATTTGGATTTATTCGAAAGAAAAACCTGCAAAATCGGTGAATGCGCTAAGCGCACATGGCTTGTTCCGGGAATATGTCCGATCGATATGGGTTGGAAATTTGCGGCTCGGGTTCGTATTGTAATTTTCTGTTTTCGGGAGTGTGGCGTTTGAAAACAATGACCTTGGGAGCGTAGTTCGTTTCTTGCGGTGGGTTGCGAACTCCTGGTTCCAGGTCGGTTTGGACCGATGTTTCGTGTTTCTGCTCTTCCGGCTGCTCGGCGACTTCGTTTGTCCTCTGGGCCGGCGAAACGGGCGGGGCCAGAGGCAGGCGGCCGAAGCGATCGCCTTGTAGTTCTTTGAGCATGCGGAAGGCTCGGGCGTAGGCGCGGCTGGCGGCGGCTTGATAGCGCTGGAGCATGCGGCAGGTAGCTTCCTTATCGGGATTGGCGAAGAGGGAGACCGTCTGCCGGGCGTGGGCATCGAGGTATTCGAACACTTTTTCGTGGATTTCGGTCTGCAGATCCATCTCGATCTCGGTGAGCGAGCATTCGATGGCGCTGATGCGGGCGAGACGCCAGGAGGCGGCGATCATCTGGTTGACAAGGTCGCGCTCGACGTAATCGGCCGGGGCGAAGCGATCGAGGTAGCCGTAGGAATGCTGGATGAAGACTTTCGGATCTTCGTTGGATAGTAGGACGATATGGCCCGAGGTGAGATTGTGGCGCATCCGGTTTCTGGAGGACTTGGCCTTGCCCTCGGGGGTAGCGGGTCCTTTTGATTTAGCGCCGTTCGTTTTTGAAGCTTCGTTTTGTTTGTCAGTTCGCATAAGACTACTCTCGGTGAAGAGCGTAGCATGGCGATCCGGGAGAAAAGGTGGAAGTTGTTGATTCGGTTGGGCTGGAGAGCTGTGAATGACGTTTTTGGGAGCGGCTGAAATAGGTTTCGAGTTGCGAGACTGAGGGTTAAGCATGAGTTCAGGCCTCCGCTCATTTGGCCTCATTCGCGAGTTCGGGCGCGAACGCTTGACGACGCCAAACTCCTAGTGCGGCGCGCCATTGGAACTTTCAAATTGGTTTGTTGCATTGGTGTGCAGCTTTTGTGCCTCGACTTCGCGTGCAGTTTATCGAACACTGTTGCGTTTATCGTTCCTAATAAGGCGAATTGGGTCCATTTACCTGATTTCGCGATGAGTTACGCACCCTTGCAGGAGAATCGTTAGCCAAGTTTAATGCGCCATCACGATGCCATGAGTAGGTTAGGTCCCAACTTCGTTTACCGAGGTTGGACTCCCGAGACGTCGAGCACAGCCACCTCGGCTTGCGGAGAATCATGAGTCTCACCAGAGATCGCAAGTGCCCGCGCCTGTAAACGATCTACCAGTTGCCGGAAAGATAGATACCTGTCACCAGCTTTATCCTCCCAGCCCATCACCCGGGACCTTTGATGGACGAGCAAGAGTACTCCATAACGGCCTTGATTCGATCTCAAGTATCTACCACACAGTTGAACCTCCAGAGCGAGATCCAACTCTGTCAGAGACCAAGAATCAGCCACCTTAATCTCCATGGACACGTTCGCATCTGTCGCCTTGGCCCTCACCCGAACGTCCGGTTCCTTTTCTTCGACGACATGTGGTTCTCGCTCCACGGAAAATGATCGCCCTTGTCGTAACCGCAGACGGTCCGCCACCCATTTCTGAACTTCCTTTTCTGAGCCAATACCTTTCAGAGTCTGGGCCTGGGAAAAGTCGTCATGCAGGAGGTCGTGCTGCATATCCTCGATCAGATTGACCAGCACTGAGCGCAGATCCCTTCCGGTTCGTGGCGCGGTTTCTTTGGACCGCTCGAACGCGTACGTCTCACTCGGAGGCCAGGGAGCCATTTCCGAGTCTTCGGCCGCGCGCTGCTCCGCAAGAGCACGCAGCCTAGTTGATGCAACTGGAAACGTAGTGTCCTGTTGGAGTCCCTGCAGCGTGTGATAAGTCGCGGAACCTGGTGTTGTGACGAACCTGGTGAAGATAGCACTGCGAGCCCCGTCCGCATAATCATCGGCGGTGGTTTGATACGCGACGCCGACCGGTCTTTGCCTTGAACCCACCAGTTTGTTCGTTCTAAAACTGAGCAACATCAACTGTTCGATGATCTCGGCAGGAGGTACCGTGATGGCTTCGAATGTTAAGCCCGAACTCGGATCACCAAAGCAGGCCGCTAGGAATCGATCGACAAGAGCCGTTTTAGCCTCGTCGTTAAGAGCGGTGGCTCTTGCTAACAACACCGGCATTGCTGCGGTCGGATTGACGCTGAACACGGCTGCCAAATTACGAACTGCTGATGCGATATCCGTCTCCCGCTTGAAATTTGCGAGCCCCCAGCTTTCAAACCGTTCTCTGTCAGGCTCGGCAAGGCCATTGACGATGATCTGAAGCATCAACGAAAGACCACCCGGAGGCACTGACCCATGCGTCTCGAGGTCTTCCAGTAAGACCGGTGCCAGTAGTGATACCAATCCGTGGTCCGAGTGCGCTACCGCATTCAGCGTCGAAAAAAAAGTGACACCTTCGTGGTTCAATTCGTCCGTAATCTCGTGATGCAGGACGGTTCTCACCTCCGCAGGGTGCGACCCTACCAAATCCGAAAGCCATCGCGGAAACCGATTGATTTCTAGAGTCGCAAACTCCGTCGCCCTTCGCGCTTCTTCATGAGACAGCTTCGTCGCCCACATAGAGTCCTTGGTGGCCTCTAGTGTGACACCCGTAAGCCCCATCAGATCAAGCCACCCAAATGAATTCCGGTCTTCTGCTTTCCGGCGGCTTCGTACCAGTGGCTGATAGTTTCTCCAATGTGCGATCAAACCGGACTCAACAGCCTTTGCCACCTCAACACCGACGATGCGCTCTAGCGGAGCGACGGAGTCGATTGCGTAACGAGACTGACTGCCTGCCCCGTCCAGCAAGTGCCACAAGTTCAATAAGTCGGAACGCTGATCCATCGGCACAGGTCGACTGAGTCTGTCGATCCGATCCGGATCTGACCGAAGATCACTAATGAACTGGATCCAGGACTCGACGCGCTTATTCAGCTCCGCCTTATGTCGTGTGTTGATTTCCTCGCGTTTCCGTTCCCAGTGCTGTTCTGAGTCAAGCGGTTTGCGGTGTTGAGTACACCGAATGAATTCTTCCTGACCGATAGTGTCAGACGCCACGGCCTCGCCGATTTTTGCAAGAAGCCAGCCAGGCTCACCTTGGGACCGATAGATCGCCACGGCGGCGTTGACGGCCAGTCGACAATTGATTCCCCCCTTGCTGAGTCCGTCCGCCAGCAGCCACTCAAGGTCTTCGGTCTTCAGGCCTGTGGAGTACCCGAGGAATTCAATGTGCCACGCCTCCTCAATGGGTTGTCTTGGTGAGATTGTACGCAGTGTAGCGACCACGCGCCAGAAAGCGCGCCGTCGTCGCGCGGCTGTCCGGTGCAACTCGACCAACGCCTCATCTGCCCTCTCGCGTACGCCTGAATCGTGCTCACGCCGGTTGACAATCCGCAGTAGTGCATCTATTGCGGCATCCGCGGCATCATTGGTGGGAGTCTCCTTCAGGAGGCGAAGCGCAGCCTCTGCCATGGACGGGAAGATGACCTCCTCAAGTTCAGTCGGAGGATGGTGTGAATGATCTCCGAGTTGTGTGCCCAACTGACTCACCAACCACCCAAGAAACAGCTCCAAGTCGGTAGACTTCAGTCGTTCAACGAGAGCCGGGCCGTCCAGTTTGAAGTCGAGACCCTCGTCTTGGATGTTCACCTCGGCGAGAATGCGCACGACGTCGGAGGTGGTAATCAGCGTCGGTACTAGTTCGAGGATCGCATCCCACACCATTCTCAACGGTGGTGTACCAGTGCCCGCTTTGATCAACGCTGCATATTCACTCCGAGTGGATATGTCCGCCATCTCAAGCAGTGCTTTACCGGCAAATACGCGCAACGTCGGATCGGCCGTTTTATGAAAGGCAACGTCTCGGACCAACGGCAAGCACTCCTTCAACGTACCGAGCCATATCAGGCGCATTAGCAATTGGGAAGCTTTCTGATGGGTTCCATAACGCGGCCAGAGGTCCAGCACCGAGTTACCCAAATCTGGCTGTGCGAATCGTCGCAGTTTATCGTTGTCCCACCAAGGCCATTCCCGATCCTCGGTCGTCAAGTCGCGTAATAGTGCCGCAAGTGCCGCGCTTCGAATGTTGGCTGACAGGCTCGCCGAATCACCAGCATCCAGCAGAAGCCCTGGAGCGAGCCTCACCACCTCGTTTGCGACATCCTTGTCCCAAAGGCACAGCCACGCTGCTGTCTCATTCAAAGATGGCTTTATGACCTCAAGACCGTAAGAGTTTGCAAACAGCAGCCGGAATAGATCTGCAGTCGAGAGACCTGCCTCTCGCAGTCTTACTAGCCACCGGGCAGCGAGATAGCTTCTCACGGTTCCGTCGTTGTCGTTGTGAAAACGCGCTCGACCGAACGTGGCGGGGTCGAAAATAGGTCTCGTCAGCAAGCGAATGCGATCGTCGCCGGACCAATCAGGAAGGATGTCGGCGAGGTCAAGCGACGTGTCTGACACCAGATCCGCTTCATGATCAGGGATCGCCAGAGTTGTCTGCCTGCCGAACACCATCGCCGCCCCGATCCGCTGCACCGCACCCAGCGCAGTGACGCTGTTGAGATCATCGCCTCTGGTACGGTCCGGGTTTGCTTCTTTTAATCGCTCACTGATGCTGCGCTCTACCATCTCCTGAAGCGTCCCGAGCCGCCGCTCAGCTTGCCAAAATCGGACCAGCCAGTCGAGATCTAGAGGTCGGCGGGCAAAGTGCCAAAGATCCGCGTCGTCGATCGCTCTTAGAAACTGCTCTGTCTGTGGAACTCCCGCAGCTTCGGCGAACAGGCGAACCCTCTCACGGTCGAGTTGAGCCATGATCGCTACGAACGGAGTCTCGTTAGGTGGAGGTTCCTCCTTCGGCTTTCTTTCGTTTCGGAGAATTCTGAGAAGCTCTTGTTCTGGCGTTGGTTCTGACTTCGAGATCACCGAGGAGACTGGAAGCCATTTCTTCAATGCTTCGAGGTCCCGTCGTGGCTCCCAGTCGGTCACGCGGCCGGACAATAAGATATGGCAGCGCTCCTCTGCACCGTGAACACCTTCGGCGAGTTTCCGCACGACCCGTTCAAATTTGATACCCGCGACTTTTGCTTCATCGACGGAATCGATGAAGAACCACGCATCATCTACCCCTTGCCGCCATGCAGCCAATTTGCTCCGTGCATTCACCGACAATGCTTGATCCAGTCCTTCGCGCCCTACATCTTCAACACTGGCGTGGAAAACATACGTATGCGACTGTGCGGTCAGCCTGGTTCTTTCGGTAAACTCCGTGCTCTTACCACTACCCGCCTCGGCTAAAATTACAGCACGCCTTTTCGTGAGCAATTGTTCCCAGTCGATGCTGCCATCGTCCAGTCCAAAAGCTCTTCGCAGCTCGGGATCAGGTGGCTCTTTCTCATTCCATTCGTGGAAACGGCGATTCAGGTCTACGGGAGGCACATTTTCCTCTCGGGATGTTATTCGTATTACCAGTATCTAAGTCGGAGTCCGATACTTCCGAGGACGTCGACGGTTTACTCAGGAAACGCCGGCGCTGATTCGCTCTGACACGGAGTGCTCTAGAGTCTCACGATACGCTGCTCTCATGATCAACGTCCACATTGCTGGCAGGGGAGCCGTCTTCGCGGACAACAAAACGTCCCTTCATTGTGCCTTCGTTATGACTCAGGGGAGCGACGCACGTTTATTCCTCGACTGCGTTTGTGATGATGCGCATGCAGGTTGGATCCTATACTCTGCGACAAACCTCAGGCTGGAAGGCACCACGGATTCCGGTGAAGTGGTACGCGTTGACGGACTCCGCGTTATAGACCTCGATGGGCAGAGGTGCATGTGCGCTGGGGATACTGCGATTATCGGGACCAGCGCATCTGAGGGCGATAACTACGAATTCGCCCTGGTGAACCTCATATTCCCTGGCACCACGCGGAGGTCGTTACCTGAACCCATCCTTCTCTCGCTGGCTGTTGATGAAACGAGCATCGAAGTTCTTCTGCGGCCACGGCCGGACTATATCGACCGGCACATTGCGGTGCGACGCACCAAGCAGCCTGAGGTGACGGCCATACTTGAAGTGGAAACTCCAAAGGGCTTTGACTGGACGGCGCAGATGGCGACCGACCTTTGTGATGCGCTCAGCGTTACCAACGGCACCAAGATCAACTGGATCTCGTGCAGGATCAGGGGTTTCGATGGGTCTGAACAACTGATCCTGCATAACCGTGTGACGAAACCGTATTCACCACTCCCCTTGAATCAGCATGGCGGCAATAACAAATGACTTCCCCTCGAAACAGTTCAATTGTGTTTCCCGATGCTCCAAAGTCGCAGGGTGCAACTCGACCTCGACTCCCGGATCATAAACGCTTGGCTCGACGCGCGAATTGACACCGATTATCTGGAATCGAGAGCCCTGAAATTTGTGATCGTCGTTGAGATGTTGCGCGCGATAGTGCTCCGGTCGCAGCCGCCTAGGAGACATCTTGACCAAGCTTTGTGGGAGCAATTCTTACTATACGCGCTCCCGCATCTCAAGTTTTATCTGCAGGCTGGGATCAGGTGCACAAACGACGTCGTCCAGGCGCTGACAAACCGTCGAAAGTGGGAAGATCTAAACCGCAGGAGCTTCAGATCAGATATTTCTGCAGCACTAAAGCTGCTCGGCGCCAAGGAAAGCGGCCGAACGATCGAGCTGTTTGTTGAATCACGCAACAAGCTGATCCATGAGGGCCGGTTCCGATGCACATCTGAGCCACTGCCGCTCGAGTCGGATGCACCTCGCACAGCAACCGATGAATATCTCTTCGTTGCCGGATTTGTTGATCGGGTCATTCTGCAATCTTTTGGGCTGCACGACGTGCTGACATACTAGATCAATGACTGACGGAATCGACGAGAAGAATGCCTCCATCTATATGGCCCACTGCCTTGACTCCAGCCGATCTAGATGCATGTGGCATTTCTCGATACAGTTCCGTTCCACTCTGATCACTTGTGCTTGATGCCAGTAATCGACGGTTCAGGACCGCATTGTCCCCGAGCTTCAGTTCCTCTGACCAGGTCAATAGTACGGCACCAGAACGCAATTAGTCCCCACAAGTCCTCATGGTTGTAAGTCCTCATGGTTGTATCGCGAGTGCTCCGGCGCGATAGTTCAAGTCCTCATGGTTGTATCAAGTCCTCATGGTTGTATCGCGAGTGCTCCGGCGCGATAGTTCTCTGGTGAAAACGGAGGTCAATCGCCGGAGCATTCGCGATACAACGACTTGAACTAAGCCGCTGCCGTCGATCTAGGGGGATTGGTATTGGAGTTGCGCGCTTCGGCGAGTTTTTTGCCGAAGTCTGACTGGGCTTTCGATAAATACTGTGGAAGTCGGTCTCCTGCGGATACGTAAATTGCGACTGTCTCGGCGTTGAGTCGGAGCCGACGAACACACGTATGGCAGGATGCGCGTACATCTTGCATCATTGGGCAAGTTGTCACGAGGAAGCCGCAGTCGTTGGTCATGATGAATCGAGGTGGACTGCATCGATTAGGATGTCCGGCTGAGATGTGGTCGCTTCAACGATCCGCATGATTCCTACATGGCAGATGGGACAATGCATCGGCTCCGTCGAACGTTCACTCGGTTTGGGAGTG
>DASQLD010000495.1:0-18792 GCA_035630195.1 Bryobacteraceae bacterium | reverse complement strand
ACACTACTATCACGACCTCCGATAAAGCGGCAAAATCTTGACGAGATGACAACAACTCGACTGAAAGCTGTTAGTAGGTTCAGACCCTAGGAATTCTCTGCAACATCCTTTCTTGCTGATTTCACTGAACATATAAGTGGATCGTTGATTCGGCCCTTCGCCTGCCTAGGGAGCCAGCGGAGTCACACTTACGTGCTAATCAGCAATACACAACTACCTATCAGTCCCATCATTCGGCAGAGCTCCAACACGGCCACGGAAACTTCGGAGGCAGCGGGGTTTGAAGCGCAGCTCTCCTCGGCCCTCGCTGAATCGCTGCAAAAGCTTGGCGTCGGCGCTGGAGAAGTGAACATTACAATTCGCAATCCCACTGCGACAACGCGACAGATTATGGTTACCTATTCTGTCGATGGATCGGATGCGCCTGTACCCGCTGAAGCGCAGCCAGCCACCACTCTGGAGCCTGCTCCCGCGAATGCAGGTCTTTCTAATCCATTCTCGGGTTACATCCGACATATAGAACCGGTAGCAGCAACTCCGACGCCGAGCGCGACACCTTGGTCTATGTATACGGGACCGAAGGACACTCGGGATCAGATTGCGGAGGGTGGCGGAAAAACGACGGGGTCCGGGGCGCCTCTTATCGTCAACAACGAGAAAGTCACAGAGAACCAGTATGGCTACACCGGACCTGCCACGTTAAACCCCTACTTCACAACTCCCAGTAATCCGCTACGAGACGGATATGTCGAGGGATTTCGGAACTGGTTCGCTGACGCAATGATCCTGGGCGGCCTTACCGGCCCGATACCCGCAAATAAGATGCAGTACTCCACAGAAGAGGGCGCACAGGAAGCGCTTCGAATCGTGCAGCAGTTCGCCCCTGAAGCAACTGTCGTGCAATCCGTGTGGCAAAGCGGGCCTTTCGCGGTAGATAAGCCCGTCTTTGAAATCGAGTTGAGTGGCGGTCGGCGATTGAATGCCGGTGGTGTGTTGTGCGGTTACTACACCCAAGGTTATGGGGTAACTGTATCGTCGGATGAGACAATTCGCCGCTCAATTCAACTTGCATAGAGGGGTATCGTGAACACCGTAGCAAAATGGGTCGCGGAATCGTGGGCCGACGAGTTTAAAAACGTCCTGCAGTTTTTGACAGGCGAAGACTGGTCGGTTAGTATCTCCGACCAGGAATCGCCCTCTTCTATCGGCTCATGCTATTGGTGGACGCAGAAGTTCAACGCCGCCGAGGGATCGCGACTATCTGTCGGCGCGCCCCCACTTGCATGGAGTGAGCTCGGAGCACGGGTCCTTCAAGCCGCCGGCGTGGAACTGATTGAACAAGCTAGCGCGAGAAGTACGTATCTCGAGGCGGTTCAGCAGGCGTCAGGAGCGCTCGCGCGAACCCTTACAGCTCGGCTCGCCCGTTCAGTGGAGCCGGTGGGAGGAAGCGAAGAAGCGCCCGAGAACGAGGAGAGCGCTTTCACCGTGATCATCTCGAGCGATGGCCTGGAGTTGCCGCCCCTGCGAGTAATCGTCAGTGAAGAGCTTTGCTGGGCGTTCCAGCCCCAAGGAGCTGTCGCTCCGATAATTCATGATGAACCGGCGGCTTCCTCGATAGCGATAACCTCGCCGTCCCGAACGATGTCGGTGCTGATGGATGTGCAGATGCCGGTCAGCATTTCCTTCGGACGCGCTTCTATGCCTCTTCGGGAAGTCATGAAACTTTCGACCGGGTCGGCCGTGGAGCTCGATCGAAAGCCCGATGATCATGTGGACGTCATTGTGAACAACTGTGTCATTGCGCGCGGGGAAGTGGTTGTGATTGAAGGCAACTACGGAGTTCGTATAACCGAAATCATCAGTCGCGAACAGCGGCTGGCACTGCGAGGAGGAGTTCGAGCGTGCTGATTGAAAGACTAACAAGCTGGGTGCGTGCGCGATTCGCCGGCCCTGAAGTTCGCGCCGTGGAACAATCGGCCCCGGTTGTTAAACAGGCGCCCGCTACAGCCGAAGCGCCATTTGCTGAGCCGCCGGTCGTCACGCGAGTCGAGACGAAGCCACCGGCTGCGCCCGAGCGTCCACAGTCGGCTGTCGAACTTTTACGAAACGAACCCAATCTGGACGCGGCAACTCTGGCTGCGCGAGCGGGTGTGACTCTTTCGTATGCAAGAAGCCTGATACGTCGGCGCAAGGCCAAAGCCCTGCTCGCGCCGGCGCGTCCAGTGCGGCCCGCGCCCGCTGCTGCTTCGTTCATGCAAACACAGGCTCTCCTGCAAACCCAGGTGGCGGATCTCGCACGACGGCTCGACAATCCGGGCGAAAGCATCGCGAAACCTCCGGCTCTGCTATCACGCCGGACTCAGGTTCTGGACCGCAGCGCCGCCGGAATTGGCGCCAAACGAATTTCCGAAGAGCTTGCCATGCCTATGGGAGAAGTAGACTTCATCCTTAAGGTCGAGCAGCTCAAAAAAAGCCTCAAAAACTAAGGTAAACCTTCGACATGTACGTTGGCATGAGAATCGAGCGATCACATATTTGCGGTCTTGCCAGTGTTCCGGCCCGCACGCGGGAAACGGTCGCGGCGGAGCAACCCGAGAGCGGCGACATTGTGAGCCTGCGCTTCGAGGCGCAGACAGACCGGGTCAGCTCCATCAGGGCCGACACATACGATCCGCAACCAGCAGACATCGCTGACGCGCTGCTCGAACGAGGGTTCGACCGATGACTCTCGATCAAGCAATTGCGGCGGTTGTTGATATGCGCGTCGATGAGATTGAAGCTGCCGAAGTAGCTTTGCGTAATCTCGAAGGACGCTCGCTTGATGCTTATTCGATTTCGAAGTTGAAGCTGTTGCGCGCTGCGGCTATGAATGGGGCCCAATTGTGGAGTGGATGCATCCCTGAAATGGGCGCCAATACCTACACGCTTGAGGGCCAGGTCACCGCCGTTGCGGCGCCATCAGAGTTATCAGTAACTGGATAAAAAAGGGGTTCACTTTGTCTAATCTGCTCGCGACGCTCAGAACGTCCACTAGTGCGCTTGACGCGATGACCGAGGCTGTCGCGATCACTCAGAACAATGTCATGAATGCGGGAACGGCCGGATATGCCCGGCAGAAGGTTTCGCTCCAAGCGCTACAGTTCAGTCCGGCGATGGGCTACACCGGCGGAGTGAAGAACGGGGCATTGCATAGTTCTCGGGACCTGTACATCGAACGCAGCGTCCGGATTCAAGTTGGGAAGGCTGCGGCGGCCGAAACGAGTACGATCTCACTGACGAAATTGGAGCAGGCGCTCCCCATTTCAGCGGGAAACTCTGTTCCCGCAGCGCTCAATCGTATTTACAGCGCATTCTCGGCATGGTCGGTGGCGCCCGCTGACAGGGCGACAAAAGAACAGATCATTACAGCGGCAGAGAACGTTGCGCTTTCGTTTCGTAGTACTGCGCAGACTTTGTCCGATGTCGCAACCGATAACGCGACTGAGATTCGGACTGTTGTTGATCGTGTCAATCGCCTTGCGGGCCGAATTCAGCAATTCAATGCGGATATTCGAAACGGAGCGCGCAATGACGCCGGTATCGAAGCGGGCATCCATGCGACTCTGGAAGAACTTTCGGCCGACGTCAACGTCGAGGTGAACATTCAAGATGACGGCACGTATACTATGCTGCTCAACGGTGACACAAAGCTGGTCATTGGGTTGAAGCAATACGAGCTATCTGTTACCTCAGCCGCGGTCCAATCGCATACCAGTGGAAGGCTTGGAGCGCTCATACAGTTCCGCGACGGAGTCCTCGCCGATCAGAGACAGCAACTCGATCGTCTCGCTGAGAAGGTTGCGGAGCGACTGGGCGAATTCTTTACGGGTTCGACTGCAGCCAATCTGAGCGTGAATCCCACGCTCGATGCCAGCACGCTGAGCGCTGTTGACGCAGGTCCGCCTGCGGTGGCGAACGGAAAAGCGGTGAAATTGGCCGTGCTCGCCAATCCGGTTGCAGCCACGGACAAGCTCGACGATATGAGCTTTACCGAGTTTTATGGACGCATCGCTTCCGAAGTCGGCGGAAAACTCAGCGAGGCGCGCTTCGATGAGGAGTCGCAGGTTCAACTCGCAAATCAGGCGGCCGCATTCCGCGATCGTATATCCGGCGTATCTTTGGACGAAGAAGCAATTCAATTGGTCGAGTTTCAACGATCCTATCAGGCGAACGCGCGGCTGATCGCAGCCATCGACGATCTGATGGAAATCGCGGTGAACATAGGAAGGGCGTAATCAATGTTGCACGGGTTTGATCCTCTGGCATCGCGGTTTCTCGCGGACTTGGAGCGGATTCACGATAAAGTGATCCGGGCCGAGCGGCAGATCTCCTCGGGGCTTCGTGTCGAAACGGCTTCCGACGATCCACAAGCTGTAATGGAGATCCTGCGCGTAAAGACCCGGGTGGACATGAACACTCAAGTTCAAACGAACCTGGGGCGCGTACAGACACAGGTGGATAGCGCTGAATCGGCGATGCGTCAAGCGGTCGCAATTATGGAACGCGCTCGCGTTCTGGGCGCGCAGAACAGTGGCACAACGGCAGTCAATCGTCAGGGTATGGCTGCCGAAGCCGAACAACTACACGCACGGCTCCTGGCTCTGGTCAGCACCTCCTCGGAAGGCAGATTCGTCTTCGGTTCGGACGACCTGCAAGCGCCCCCGTACGTTGCCGATTCAACGCAGCCTAATGGAGTACGTCTGGTCGCCGCATCGCGGGTAAACTCGAACGTTGTCGTAGACGAAAATCAGACGTCGTTCGCCGTATCGCGCACAGCTTCGGAACTGTTCGATGCTTCTGGCTCCGAGAACGCTTTTCAAGCTTTGACAGACCTTCGGACGGCTCTCGCCAATGACAGCGGCGACGATGTCTCAGCTGCGATGCCGAAGATCACGGCAGCGCTCGATCTTATCAATCGTGAACTCGCATTCTATGGGGCGGCACAGAACCGTGTCAAAGATGCTTTCGATGCCGCGCGTAAAAACGCCGTCGCATTGAAGACTGATCTGAGCCGGCTGCAGGAGGCAGATCTGCCCACCGCGATTCTCGCGTTGAACAGTGCGGGCCTGCATCAGCAGACTGCGCTTTCTGCGCATTCGAAGGTGCCAAAAGCCAGTCTGTTCGACTATCTCGGCTGACAGGTTCCCGACATCGACAACGTCAAGTTATCGACAGCCAAGTAATGGAATCAGTTACTTAGCGATGGCGCCCGAAATGCACTTCAGCTGGATATGTTCACTCCCACTGGCGTGCGCCTGGAGCGTTACATGGATTTGCTCGCAGTCCGTCAAAAGCTGACTGCGTCCAACATTGCCAACGCTGATACTCCGGGATACAAGACAAAAGATATAGATTTCCGCGACGAGTTCGAATCGGTCATCGAAGCCCCTGGCTTGGCTTCGAAAAACGATGGCAACAACGTGAATGTCGACCGCGAGGCGCGTGCTCTCGCTGAGAACGCTTTGCGTTTCTCCATTGCCTCCAATCTTCTGCAGACGCAGATTAGAGGCATCCGCTCTGCGATTCAGGAAGGTGGCAAAGGATGAGTCTCTTTTCCGTGCTTTCCGTGTCGGCATCCGGCATGGCGGCCCAACGGTCGCGGGCTGAGATCATCGCGGAGAATCTCGCGAACGCGGATACGACCCGAACACCTGACGGGGGCCCCTATAGACGGCGCGATGTCGTATTTGAAAGCGTCCTGGCTGAAGAAATGAGCACGGGCGTCGGCGTAAGCTCGGTTCTCGTCGATGAAAGCGAGCCGATGCGCCGGTATTCGCCGGGCCATCCGGATGCCGACAAAGACGGTTACGTTGCGCTTCCGCGCATTAATCCGGCTGAAGAAATGGTTGACCTGATGGGCGCATCGCGTGGTTATCAGGCGAACGTTGCCGCGATGACAGCCGCGAAGGACATGATCCACAGGTCGCTTGACCTATTGAAGGCATGATGCAAATTAACAATATCGCCGCAGTTACGCCAGTAGCTCCCATTGGAGAATCTGTAAAATCTTCCGGAGCTACAGGCTTTCAACAAATCCTTAAGGACGCGATCCATCGCGTAGAACAGTCACGGGCCGACGCCACGCAAGCAGTGGAGCAGTTTGTGACTGGTGAGAATCAGGACCTGCACTCGACCATCCTCGCCACTCAGCGGGCGTCTTTGGACTTCGACCTCCTTCTTCAAATGAGAAATAAGGTCGTCCAGAGCTACCAAGAGGTCATGCGGATGCAATTGTAAGCAATGTTTGAGCAATGGAAGGCAGTCTGGACAAATCTTTCTATCCGGCACCGCATCACGATCGGGCTCGCGCTTGGGATCGCCGCTGCCGCTGTATTCGGCTTGACACGCTGGCAGCATGAAAGTGATTTCAAGCCGTTGTATACAGGCATGTCAGCGGAAGACGCTGGCGCCGTAGTCGCGAAACTGAAGGAAAGTGGCGTCGAGTATCGGGTCTCGGACGATGGGTCTACCGTACTTGCGCGATCATCCCGTCAAGCCGAGCTACGGCTTGAACTCGCGAGTGCAGGACTGCCAAAGACCGGCCGCATCGGTTTCGAACTCTTTGACAAAACGAACCTGGGAATGACGGACTTCGCCGAACAGGTGAATTACCGCCGGGCTCTTGAAGGAGAACTGGAACGCTCGATGCGGTCGATCTCTCAGATCGAACAGGCTCGCGTCCACATTACCTTTCCGAAAGACTCCGTGTTCCTCGAATCACGCACCACCGGCAAAGCGAGCGTCCTGCTGAAATTGCGAAACGGAGCCAAGCTTTCGCCACAGCAAGTGACAGGCATCTCCCACATGGTCGCGAGCGCAGTTGACGGCCTCGCAGCCGAGGCTGTTTCCGTCATGGATATGCATGGCACGCTCCTTCACCGTCCGAAAAACGCTCAAGACGACTCCGATCTATCCGACGAAGCAATCGAGTACAAGCGGCGAGTCGAGCGCGACCTGCTTACGAAAATCAACGCCACATTGGAGCCGCTATTGGGACCTGAGCGATTTCGCGCCGGTGTATCCGTCGAGTGCGATTTCACGAGCGGGGAACAGAGCGAAGAAACCTACGATCCCGAAAAGTCGGTCATGTCGTCCTCCCAAAAGACCGAAGAAAGCACAACTGGAACAACCGCCGGCGGAGTTCCTGGCACTGCTTCTGCACTTCCGCGTCCGACAGGGCGAACTTCCGGTTCCAGCAGCACGGTGTCACGGCGAAGTGAGACGATCGCATTCCAAACCAGTAAGACAGTTCGCCGCATCAAGCTTCCGCAAGGCGCAGTTAGCCGTGTTTCCGCATCCGTTCTCGTGGACCAGACAGTGCACTGGGAAGGATCGGGAAGCAAACAACGCAGGGTGGTCACACCTCCGTCCGCGGAAACGGTGCGGGCCATTCGCGTACTGGTGTCCGGAGCTATCGGCCTGCAACCCGAGCGCGGGGATCAGTTAGTCGTCGAGAGCCTGCCCTTCGAATCGACACTGCAGACTGCTCCACCACCATCCAGTGAATCCCCCGCGACAAAACCCGGATTGTCCTGGCAGAATATCGATCCCCGAATCGCCGCAGGTGTTGCCGGAGGAGCGCTGGTATTGATACTCACCGCATTCATGCTTCGAAGAAGAGCACTAAAGCGGAAAGCGAAGGCCAAGGCGGCTGCTGCTGCCGCGCTTCCGCCAGGGACGGATGCGGCTAAAGCCATCGGGGACCGTGATCAGGCCGAACTCCCAGAGCATCGGGCGCCTTCCGAACTCGAAGAGGTTCGCCAACTGCAAGTTGCAAAGAAAGAGCGCCTCGTGGGATCCGTCAAAAACGCCATCGGTGAAGATCCGGCGCTCGTCGCAAGCGTCCTTCGCACGTGGTTGGAGGAGAAATAATGCGTCGATCAGGTACCGGCGCCTTAAGCGGCGTCGACAAGGCCGCAACTCTCCTTGCAACACTCGGGCAGAGCACAAGCGCTGAGATCTTGAAGCATCTGTCGGAAGAAGAGGTTGGACGAGTCAGCCAGGCCGTAGCGCAGTTGAGCCATTTGTCGTCAGCCGAAGCAGAGAGTGTACTCGAAGAGTTCGACCAAATGGTGGTCGCACAACAGTACGTCGTGAAGGGAGGCATGGACTACGCTCGCGACATGCTGCACCACGCCTTCGGCGCTGAGGTGGCAACGCGTCTTCTCGATCGTGTGAAGAACATGATCGACAGCGAAATGGCGAGCTTTGATGTTCTACAAAAAGCCGATCCGCAACAGCTTGCTAAGTTCATTCACAACGAGCACCCACAAACGGTCGCTCTGGTTCTGTCGCACCTCGTCCCGTCTCAAGCGGCGGCGTTGCTAACATCGTTACCCCGCGAGCTGCGAAGAGATGTCGCGATTCGGATGGCCAACCTGGACCAGATCTCACCCGACATCATCAACAAGATTGCCTCCGTCATTGAGGAGAAGCTGAAGGCGCTTGGCGAATTCAGCAGGGAATCTTACGGCGGCGTCCGCGCAGTGGCCGAGATGATCAACCGGCTCGATATCGGGGAGAGCCGCGACATTTTGAATGGAATCGAGGAAGAGGATCTGAAGCTCTTCGAAACCATCCGGCACTTGATGTTCGTCTTCGAGGATCTTATGCAACTCGATGTACGCGATTTGAAGGAGCTAATCCAACGCGTAGACCGCAAGTTGCTGACGATTGCATTGAAAGGCACCAGCGACCAACTCAAGACGCGCATCATGAGCGTCATGTCACAACGCAGCGCCGATATGCTCCGCGAAGACATCGAGGTTATCGGCGCCGTCAAGATACGGGAAGTGGAAGCTGCGCAGCAGCACGTGATTGCCTTGATCCGCGAAATGGAGAAAGACGGTTCGATCACTCTCCAACAGAGTCAATATGTCCTGTAAGATCCTGCCCCCGAATCTTCAGGCTCCTGCCGGGAAGATGAACTGGAAACATCTCGACCCGGTGGAAGAGGATGAGCTTCCACGTTCCGAGATCACATCGTCAACGGCTCAGCCTCGCTCAACTACAGAGCTAACCAAGCTGCACGGCAGGATCGTTGAGTTGGAACAAGTTATGGAGACTGAGGTCCGCCAGGCGCGCGACCGAGGTTTTCAAGAAGGTCAAAAAGCCGGCCGCAACGCAGCGGCGGCGGAAGTCCAGCCTGTACTGGAACGTTTACTCAAGTCGTGCGCAGAGGTGACGGGAATGCGTGCCCGTCTTCGTCGAGAGACTGAGGCTGACGTCGTCTCCCTCACTATGGCCATTGCAAAGCGAGTGCTGCGCCGAGAACTCTCAGTAGACCCCGAGGCAATCCATGGAATCGTCAAGGCGGCACTCGAGAAGGTTCAAGCCAAGGAAATTTGTCTGATACGTCTTCATCCCGATCATGTGACTCACGCGCGGCAGTATTTCGAAAAGTCAGGGATCATGACAGGTTTTGAGATCACGGCGGATCCCAGTCTCCAACCGGGTGGAGTGATCGTTGAAACGAAACGAGGCAATCTTGACGCGTCGGTGGAAACGCAATTGAAGGAGATCGAGCGGGGCTTTACAGACCGGCTCGGCCGATAACGTTATGCTGCAGCAAGTAGATCTGAAACCGTATCTCGACTATGTGGTGAGCTCCGATCCATTGCAGTGGACCGGCGAGGTAACCGACGTGGTCGGAATGCTCATAGAGTCGCGGGGTCCGGCAGTCGCATTAGGAGACTTCTGCGAGATTGAGACCGGTTCGGGCCGATCGATTCGCACGCAAGTCGCAGGTTTTCGCGACGGGCGCGTGTTGTCGATTCCGCTTGAAGAGACCGACGGTTTGCAGCTCGGCGCTACTGTCATCGGCCGATCTGAAGATAGCCGAGTCGGTGTGGGTCCGGAACTGCTTGGCCGTGTTCTCGATGGATTCGGCAAGCCGATGGATGACGGACCACGAATTCGTCCCGCGGCCGCCTACGATCTTTACGCGGCGCCACCGAATCCACTATCGCGTGAACCTATCACCAAACCTCTGACTACAGGGTTGCGCGTCATCGACAGTATGTTGCCATGCGGGCAGGGGCAACGCGTCGGCCTCTTTGGAGGAAGCGGCGTTGGCAAGAGCACGCTGCTCGGAGCGATGTCGCGGCAGAACTCCGCGGACGTGACGGTCATCGCTCTAATCGGCGAACGCAATCGAGAAGTTCGCGCTTTTCTAGAGAATGAGCTTGGACCTGAAGGCCGCAAGCGATCCGTGGTAGTAGTCGCTACGTCGGATAGACCTGCTCCTCTTCGTGTGCGGGCTTGCTTCGTTGCGCTCGCGGTATCGGAGTTTTTCCGGGATCAGGGCGCCAAAGTGTTGCTCGTCATGGACTCGGTTACGCGCCTTGCGATGGCCCAGCGAGAAATCGGTCTTGCGGCAGGAGAGCCGCCGAGCCAGAAAGGCTATACGCCGTCGGTCTTCAATCTTTTACCGAAGGTTTTTGAGAGAGCAGGCAACTTCGCAGGTGGATCGATCACTGGCTTCTTCACCGTTTTGGTTGAAGGAGACGACTTTAATGAACCGATATGTGATGCAGTGCGTGGAATTCTTGACGGACACATCGTTTTATCGCGAGAACTGGGCGCGTCAGGCCATTATCCCGCTGTGGACGTGCTGCAGTCCGTCAGCCGGGTCATCAACCAAGTGGCAACAAAAGAACAGGTGCGCGCTGCACAAAAGATCCGTGAAGCGTTGTCGTGTTACCAGCGAAGTTCCGATCTTCTCCAGCTGGGCGCCTATGTAGCCGGGGCGAATCCGAAGCTCGATGCCAGTATTCGCTGCCGTGAAGACCTGATGTCCTTCCTGCGTCAGGATTCCCATGAACAGGCCGCGCTCGACCAAACGCTCGGACGCATGCTCGCGATCTCCTCAAGCTTATGAAGAAGTATTCCTTTCCTCTGGACCGTGTTCTCGACTGGAAGACAGTCGTCGCTGAGCGGGAGCAACTTACCCTGCAAACGCTGAAGCAGAAGCAGGAAGAAATCACAGAATCGCTATTGAACCTGTCGACTCGCATCGATGACCTGTCGCGCGATACGCATTCTGCCGATAGCGGCCACGAACTGGCCTATACAGCGCAAGTCCGATCGGCTCTGATGCGACACAAGACGCGGACCGAGTTGGAACATGCTCGAGGTGAGACGCAAATCGCATCGCAGCAGGTGAAGTATAGGGTCGCCGAAACGCAGAGAAAGCTGATTGACAAACTCAAAGATCGCTCCTATGACGAGTGGTCCGCCGAGTTGGCTCGCGAGACTGATGCGACTGCGGCTGATCTCTATCTCAGCTCCTGGAACCGCCGCTAATAAACCTTCAAAAACTGGCGATAACAGTCGAAAAGTTATTTGTAGGTCGATTTAAAGGGAGAGAGAGACGGTCGTGAACATTTTAATTGTCGATGATTCCGCGGCAATACGTAAGATTTTGCAACGAGTGCTAGGACAGGCAAATGTCCCGATCTCGCAAGTTTTTGAAGCGGGTGATGGTGTCGAGGCGCTTGAGGTGCTCAAGTCGCAAAGCATCGGCCTCGTACTTTCGGACATCAACATGCCGAACATGGACGGATTGCAACTGCTGAGCCAGGTTCGCGCAGTCGAACAGTGGAAGAATGTGCCGTTCGTAATGATCACGACGGAAGGAAGCCACTCGAAGGTGTTGGAGGCAGTACAACTGGGCGCATCCGGCTACGTGAGGAAGCCGTTCACGCCTGACCAGATCAAGGAGAAGTTGGCCGGACTTGTGTAGGCCAAGAGGGATGTATGTCAGCACTCGTACACGATGAGTTAGTGTCTCTGGTCCGTGAGGCGACCGAGAATGTATTCGAAATGATGCTCGGTCAGAGCATCATTTCCGAAAGCGCCTATCTGGACACCGTTGTAACACCGTCCTCCAATGGCGTTGTCTCCTTCATCGGCCTTGCCGGCGCATGGATCGGGACAGGGAGTATCTCCTGTACCGCCGCATGCGCATGCCAGATTGCTTCACAGCTCTTGATGGGAGAATATGCGGCCGTAGACGATGAAGTCCTCGATGCGGTGGCAGAGGTTACCAACATGATCCTCGGCAATGTCAAGACGGCTTTGGAGGAGCGTCTTGGCCCGATGGGTCTCAGTATCCCGACGGTGATTTACGGAAGGAATTTTTCATCCCGCTCAGTCGGAAAGCAGGAATGGACGGTTGTGCCATTCGTCTGGAACTCGGAACGAATCGAAGTCCAGCTTTGTCTTGCCGAACAACGGAATGCTCCGAAACGTCTCGCTTTCTCAGGCGCCGGAGCCGCGACGGCCGGAGTTCAAATCTAACAGACAGGAATGGTGAGCATGACCATGAAGCAGAACCAATCACGAGGCGGACAGGCACGGGCACGGAGCGGCAAGTACCTCAGCTTCCGGCTGGCGCAGGAAGAGTATGCGATCCAAGTGCTAAAAGTGCGTGAGATCGTAAAGCTTCAACACATTACTGGCGTTCCTGAAACACCTGCGGAACTGAAGGGTGTTATCAACCTTCGTGGCAAGGTAATTCCCGTCGTTGATCTTCGGCTTCGCTTTGGTCTGCCCGAGAAGGAATACGACTCTCGCACGTGCATCATTGTTGTCGAATTAGGCCGTGCCGCGACGGGGCCGATGGGTGTCATCGTCGACGAAGTGAGTGAAGTCCTCACCCTACAGGAATCCGAAATTCAGGACACGCCGGATTTCGGTATCGGCGTGGAGACGCCCTACCTGCTTGGAATGGCGAAGGTGCGGGATAGCGTGAAGATTCTGCTCGACATCGATGAGGCGCTGGCCGCATCGGATCTCTCTGCGATTACGGCACTTGCGAGCTGATCGACAAAACTCCCGAAGGAACAGGAAAACAATGCACGTGGTGGAATCCGCAGCGGAAGCGATTGCGCGGAAGCTTGATGAGATCGCGACAGACATCATTCTGACCGCCAGCAGTCCAGCCGATCCGCATCGTTGGGCGGAATCACTCGTTGCCCTTGCGAACTTTGCCACGAACTCGAACTACACGGACATTGCGGGTATTGCCACTTCTCTTGCCGGAGCGATGCGGGCGACGCCAGAATCGGGACGTGACGAAGAGATCCGTTCGGAGATTACCAAGGGTGTCGAGCAGATCCGTGCAGCGCTTGAGTGGTCTAAGGACACAAAACAATCGGCGGCTATGCCGGCCCTGGCAGATGACCCCGAACTCCTCAATGACTTCGTGACGGAGTCTAGGGAACACCTGGAATCGATTGAGTCTCAGGTGTTGACACTCGAGCGAGATCCTTCGAATACGGAAGCGCTTCACTCTGTTTTCCGTAGTTTCCACACGATCAAGGGACTCGCTGGATTCCTGGGTTTCGAGATTATTCAGCAGTTCACGCACGAGGTCGAAACTGTTCTCGATCTTGCGCGCAACGGAAATCTTGCAGTAACCGAAGAGGCTATCGATCTGATCCTCGAGAGCAAGGATTATGTCTCCGCGTGGCTCAGAAGTCTCGATGTATCCGCGGGGGATGCGCGGCCGGCGCCCCCGGCTGAGGATCGCGTCCTGCTTGCTCGAATTCAAAGGTTAATCGACGGAGATCAGGCAGTTGCTGCGCCGACGGCTGGTCCCGCCGCAGTTCCTGAACCTAGCGCCGCCAGTGCAGCGCCCGGCGCAGGTTCACAGAATGCGAAAGTGGCGGCGCGATCCGTAAAAGTAGACACAGAGAAGCTTGATCACCTCGTCGACATGGTGGGCGAGATGGTAATCGCGCAGTCCCTGGTGAGACACGATCCCGACATGAAGATCGAGGGCAACAGCCGTGTCGGGCGCAATCTTTCCCAATTGGCTCGGATCACGGACGAAGTGCAGCGCACTGCAATGGCGATGCGCATGGTTCCTGTCGGACCGCTCTTTCAAAAGATGGTCCGGCTGGTGCGCGACCTTAGTCGTAAGTTCGGAAAGCAGATTCGAGTCGAAACTGCCGGAGAAGACGTAGACTTCGATCGAAACATCGTCGAGGAGCTTGCCGATCCGTTGATGCACATGATCCGGAATGCCGTCGATCACGGCATCGAGAACCCTGCCGAAAGAACTGCCGCGGGGAAGGACGCTACCGCATGCGTGACGTTGCGCGCTTTCCATCGTTCAGGCCATATCGTTATCGAGGTTTCCGATGACGGACGTGGAATTAATCGCGCGAAGGTGATCGAGCGCGCACGCAAGAACGGATTGATCGCGGCGAATGCTCAAGTTACTGATGCCGAATGCCATAGTCTGATTTTTCAGCCGGGATTCTCGACGGCCGAAAAAGTGAGCGATGTCTCCGGAAGAGGCGTCGGCATGGATGTCGTTCGCAAGCAGATTCTGAAGCTTCGGGGAAGCGTTGAGTTGCAGTCCACAGAAGGCAAGGGAACGGTGTTCTCGCTTCGGCTGCCTCTTACCTTGGCCATTATCGATGGTTTGATCGTTATGACCGGCGGTGAGAGATACATCCTGCCGCTCGCCTCAATCAAAGAGCTCTTTCGTCCGGCGGTCGGCCAAGTCTCGACGATCGAAGGCCGCGCCGAAGTGGTCTCCGTTCGAGACAAACTCGTCCCTGTGATTCGGCTATATGAGAAGTTCCGAATTCAGCCGCGGACTACGGACGCGCTTGATTCCGTCTTCGTGATGGCAGAGATCGAAGGCGTGTGCTTCTGCATCATGGTGGACGATCTCGTCGGCAAACAAGAGGTTGTAATCAAGAACCTGGGCTCTGCGTTGCGGGACGTCGCGGGTGTCGCCGGAGGCGCGATTCTAGGCGATGGCCGGGTGGGCTTGATCATCGATCTTCAGACGTTGTTCCTGGGCAATCAAAATGCCTGAGACGAATCTTACGACCGGCGTGTTTGAACTGCGCCCGTCAGAGTTTGAGATGATTCGTGACCTCGCAATGCGATCGTTTGGGCTCGACCTCCGCGCGGGCAAGGAACGATTAGTCGCCACCCGACTGGCGCGGCATCTGCGAACCGGTGGCTTTCAGTCGTTCAGGCAATACTATGACCGCGTTAGGGCGGACAGCTCCGGCGAACTCTTGGTAGGTTTGATTGACGCTCTAACGACGAATCACACTGCGTTTTTGCGTGAGCCGGTCCATTTTGATTTTTTGCGCGAGCTGCTTGGAAGCGATTTCAAGGGCAGGCGCAGGATCGATATCTGGACTACCGCCAGCGCGACGGGCGAGGAACCTTACACGTTACTGTTCACAGCTCTGTCGGCTTTCGAATCAACTCTGCCGCCGGACGTTCAAATTCTCGCGTCCGATATCTCCACACGCGCTCTCTCCATCGCAAAAAGAGGTAGCTACACACGCGAGCGTTTGGCGGCGCTGCCAGGGGCGTGGATCAGCCGGTTCTTTCAAGCCGATGCGGGCAACCTGCAGGTGAAGGCGGACCTCCGGTCCCGCATTACTTTTCAGCGAATCAATTTGATTGAGACCCTGCCCGTCAATATGACCTTTCCGGTTATCTTCTGCCGCAACGTCATGATCTATTTCAATAAGGCGACGCAGGAAGATCTGGTAAACAGGTTGGCCAACAAACTGGAACCGGGCGGTTATCTATTTGTGGGACATTCGGAGAGCCTGAGCGGCATCAATCATCCGCTAGGGTACGTCCGTCCGGCTGTCTATCAGAAGGCGCGGTAAGAGCGCTGCAACCAAATCATGGTGCTCAACACAACCGAACCTACACCAAAGACCATTGGTGTCGCGGATTGCCTGATTTCGGCGGATACGACGGAATCGCTAGTCACCTACGCGCTGGGTTCGTGTGTCGCCGTTGTGATGTATGACCCCGTAGCACAGGTTGGGGGTCTATTGCACTTTCTGCTGCCCGATTGCAGTCTGGACTCGGCGCGTGGCAGAGCGAATCCACTTGTGTATGCCGACACCGGAATTCCGATTCTCCTCGATCGATGCCTGCAGATTGGCGCACGCAAATCGAGGCTAGCCGTGTCGGTTGCCGGTGGCGCAAAGGTGATTGCCGACGAAGGCTTCTTCGATATTGGTCGCCGTAATGCATTGAGTTGCCGGAAGGCTTTATGGAAGGCCGGACTCCTCCTCCGAGCTGAAGCCCTTGGCGGCGCTGTTTCACGTTCAGTACGTGTCGACATAGCTACAGGAAAGGTCTGGATCAAGGAAGCTGGCGGAGCGAGTGTGGAACTGGCTCCCACTCGGAGGAGCACAGCAAAGGACGGACATGCGGAATGAGAGTTCTAATCGTAGACGATTCACCAGCAATGCGAGTGTTTATTAGACGCGTGCTGGAACTAACGGGTCTCGATCTAGAGTCGGTCACAGAAGCCGGCAATGGACGCGAAGCTCTAACGATACTGCAGAGCGAGTCTATCGATCTTGTTCTTTGCGACATCAACATGCCAGAAATGAATGGCGAGCAGATGCTAACGGCCCTCAAGCAGGACGGAATCTCGACGGACGCATGCATAGTGATTGTGTCCACAGACGCAACCAGCAAGCGTGTCGACAGAATGCTCGGACTGGGCGCGCGCGGTTATCTGACAAAGCCCTTCTCGCCCGAAACGATGCGAGACACGCTGGAGCGAGCACTCGGGACAGCTTATGCTTGAGACGATCAGTCAATTGGAATCGTGCCTACAGACGGCCGTCATCAGCGCGTTCGAACTGATGTGTTTCACCGCCCTTGAGCCGGCTGTGGAAGACACCGAGTGCTCCGACGGAATCCTTCGTGGCGAGGTCGAGTTTGAAGGTGACGCAGTTGGGCGGCTGCGGCTCGAGATGCCCGTAATCGCCGCCCGTTCCATCGCCGCGGACTTTTATAGCGCGGAGCCGGACATGCCGCAGAATCAAGTGGAAGCGGTTGTCGGTGAAATGGCCAATGTAATCTGCGGAAGCATGCTGAGCACATATGCGCCGGAAGGCGGTTTCTGCTTATCTACGCCCGAAGTAGGCGTAGGGCCGGCCGAGAGGTATCCGGTACGGCGGTGCTTCCACATGGAATCGGGACCCGTCATCGTTTCTCTTGCTTGCAAGAGCTCTAGCCCGCACCCACGATGACACGACCGATCCGCGTCCTTATTGTCGATGATTCGCTAATCGTCCGGAAACTTCTAACGGAAGCGCTGAGTACCGCCTCAGACATCTCAGTAGTGGGGACGGCGCCGGATGCCCTGGTTGCCAGCGAAAGCATCACCCACTTTCAACCGGATGTGATTACTCTCGACATCGAAATGCCCAAGATGGATGGTCTGAGCTTCCTACGTAGCTTGCCTGTTACGCACACGGCGGCAGTAATCGTTGTCAGTTCGCTGGGACAATCCGGATGCTCAGCCGCTATCCAGGCGCTTGAAGCTGGGGCTGTAGATGTTGTGGCCAAGCCAGGTGGACCTTTCTCGGTAGGTGATCTTCGATTTGTTCTTCCTGACAAGATTCGAGCCGCGTATCGGGCAAAAAGACCCATGCGTCTGGCGAACGCGTCGGCGCCGTTAGGCGCGGTCTGCACTCCGAGGGCATCTGCTGGGGCGGGCCCGGGATTACCGCTGATTGCCATAGGGGCATCGACGGGAGGTACGGAGGCCGTACGCGCCGTCTTGGCCGATATTCCGGAGTCCTGTCCGCCGATTTTGATCGTTCAGCACATTCCGCCAGTGTTCTCGCGAGCGTTTGCCGATCGCTTGAATAACTTGTGTCGGATTCGTGTCGCGGAAGCGGTCGACGGTCAGAAACTGGAACCGGGGTTAGCATTGGTGGCGCCAGGCAACTTCCATATGACCGTACATCGAGCCAATGGAACGCTGCATGTGGCTGTACAGTCCGGCCCCAGGGTCTGTTATCAAAGGCCTTCCATCGATGTCCTATTCCATTCCGTCGCGGAGACCGTTGGATCAAACAGTGTGGGAGTAATTCTCACGGGCATGGGCAATGATGGAGCTCGGGGACTGCTGAGGATGAAACAAGCGGGAGCGATGACGATTGCTCAGGATGAGAATACGTCGGTAATCTACGGAATGCCTCGAGAGGCAGTACGTTTGGAGGCAGTACGTCAGGTGGCGGCGCTTCCCGCAATCGCGGGCGCGATCCGAGCCGCGGCTGGACTCGCGTAACTCATCCCGTCAGAACGGTCGGCATTCCCATCACGATTGAGCCTCCGTGCGCGGTCATGTCTCCGATGCGCGCTGCCGGCAGATTCATGATCAAGACGGTGAAGCTGCCAAGAGCAATAACATCAGGTGGACCCACACACACGCACATGTCGGTCACTCGAGCGGCAGGCAGCGCGCCGACCAACACAGTAACGGCACATGGCGGCAGGATTGGTCCTCCGACGTGAGGAATAGGGGGTACGCCTGGAGTTACCATCGGACACACATGCATGTCAGTCGTGCGAGCTTGGGGCATTCCCATCTCAGGCCTTCGTCCTTTTCACTACTTCCACTCCTCTGGTGACAAACCCGGTGAATCGAAGCTTTAGTTGTTCCGGGTCTGCCGTCGCGGCAAGCATCACAGCGGCCGTGACGAGCTTAGCGGTAATGAAGTACGATTTCGCATTCATCTTCGGGTCGGCCGTCGCAGGTAAAGCATCGCTGTAGTAAGCCGCTAAAGCGGTGATTCCGGCAGGCGTCGATGTATCGGCTTCCTCGGCAGCTTTGAATGCAGCTTGACGGTTCTCTTCTGTTGGTTCAGCGATCCAGCGCTCAGTCGATCTGACGGCTGCATCTTGTTCCGGCGACATTTCCGGAAGACCTTGTTTCACGCATCCAAGCGC
>DASQLD010000494.1:0-4511 GCA_035630195.1 Bryobacteraceae bacterium | reverse complement strand
TGATGATGGCCACGTGCTTGCCGAAATCGAGGTGCCTTAGGGCCGAAGTGACCTGGTACGTTTCCTCCATACCCGACCCGAGCGGACCTCGGCAGATTAGGACGAGGATGTCGCCGGCCTTTACGTCGCCCGACTTGATGGCCGCAATGACTGCCGGTTCCGAAAGAAAGATCTTGGCTGGGCCGGTCTTGCGGTACACGCCATCGGCATCCACGACACTCGGGTCAATCGCTGTGCTCTTGATCACTGAGCCCTCGGGCGCCAGATTCCCAACAGGGAAGCACACCGTAGAGGTCAGTCCTCGTTTACGAGCTTCATCGCGACCCATGATCACATCGCCGGGCGCGACACCGTCTCGTTCTTCGAGCCGCCTGCGCAGGGTGGCGCGGCGCTCGCTATGCTCCCACCAGTCGAGCGATTCTCCCAGCGACACACCGGACACTCCGCGCGCGTCCAGCTTCAGGAGCCCCGCCTCACGCAAGTGCAGCATGACTTCCGGAACTCCTCCAGCCTGAAACACCTGCACAGTCGGATGATTCCGTGGTCCATTGGGAAGAGAATCCACAAGGCGTGGAACTTGGCGGTTCACCGCCGCCCAGTCGGCAGCCGTAGGACGGCGGAGTCCGGCAGCGTGAGCGATCGCAGATAGGTGCAGGATGAGGTTCGTTGATCCACCGAAGGCCGCATGAACCACAAGGGCATTCTCCAAGGCCTCGCGGCTGAGGATGTCCCTCATCGCGACGCCTTTCGACTGCAATTCGAGAACTGCGCGCGCCGAACGCCGCGCCATATCCAACCAAATCGGATGCCCGGAAGGCGCGAGCGCTGAATGCGGCAGACTCATTCCGAGGGCTTCGCCGACCACTTGAGATGTCGCCGCGGTACCCAGGAATTGGCAGCCGCCACCGGGGGTCGCGCATGCCCGGCAACCTATGTCCGCCGCGTACTCCAAGGTGATCAGGCCATGGGCGAAACGTGCGCCCATGGTTTGGATCTTGCCCGCATCCTCGCTGTCTTCCGGAAGGAGGGTAACACCCCCGGGTACGAGAACGCTCGACAGTTGGCCGGTGCCAGCCAAAGCGATCATCATCGCCGGAAGCCCCTTGTCGCAGGTAGCGAAGCCGATGACGGCGTCGCGCGTCGGCAGCGACCGGATCAGCCTTCGAAAGATCGTTGCCGCATCGTTACGGTACGGCAGGCTGTCGAACATCCCCGGCGTTCCCTGGGTACGACCGTCGCATGGATCTGTGCAGTAAGCCGCAAAGGGCACTGCGTTGAGAGATTTCAACTGCTCAGCCGCAGCCTGCATAAGCAGGCCGACTTCCCAATGTCCCGTGTGATAGCCGAGCGCTATTGCCGTACCGTCATCTGCGCGGATGCCTCCGTGAGTGCTTAGGAGAAGGACCTGTTTGCCGGTCAGTTTGGATGGATCCCATCCCATCCCTGCGTTCTGCGCCAACCCGAAAAGGTCGCCGGAGGGACGCTGCAAGAGCATCTCAGGGGTAAGCGGAAGCGCGCCCTGCGGTCCTGGCGCTTTGGTGCGCACATCGAAGAGGGAAGCGTCGCCGGAATCGAGCAAGTCGAGACTCATCGTTATGTAACCATGATCGCACCTGGCTCAAACGAGAGACCGACGTAGAAATTACTTTTCGTCTTCGTAAACGAGCGCTGGCTCGATGTCTTCCGCCTCGTACACCTCGTCACAATCCAGACAGCGGACATAGTCGACACCGTCGCGCCGCGCGAGCATCTCGGTTCTAGTGTGATTGCAAGGACCTTCCATAAGCCGAACATCCCCATTTTAAGGATCGGCAAGGTCTTGTCAAGTCCCCCGGGTCATGCAGTACGAAAGGTACAATTCGATCATGTTGCTTGGACGCGCGACTCCCGAAGCTACCTCGCGCTTCGCGGCGCGGCACGGGGGGTTGAATCGGGTTGGTTTTTACCGGACAGCGCAGGGTTGCAGCGTCTCCTCGATCGGAATCGGTACGTATCTCGGCGAGAGGTCCGTCGAAACCGATACTGCCTATATTCAGGCGATTTTGGCGGCCATTCAAGGTGGCGTGAACGTCATCGATACATCGCTGAACTACCGAGATCAGAGGTCAGAGAGGGCAATCGGCCAGGCAATCATCAAGCTGACTCAGCAACCGAGGACCGTCGATCGCGACGAGTTGATGGTCTGTACAAAGGCGGGGTACCTGGTACGCGGGGCGGTACCGCCTGACCTGGAACCGACAGACATTGTCGGCGGAATGCACTCGATGGCGCCGGCCTTTCTGGCCGATCAGATCGAGCGGTCCCGATTGAATCTGGGGCTCGAGACGATCGATGTCTTCTACCTCCATAATCCGGAAACGCAGTTCGGATTCATCGAACAAGCCGAGTTCTATGCGCGTATTCAGTCGGCCTTCACGGCGCTCGAGGAGGCTGTCGCGGCCGGCAAGATTCAATATTACGGAGCGGCGACCTGGGAGGGCTTTCGCAAATCTCACGCCTTATCGCTCACGCGGATGGCCGAAATCGCTCAAGAGGTTGGCGGGACAAACCATCATTTCCGCTTCATCCAACTGCCGTTCAATCTCGCGATGCCGGAAGCGTTTACATCCCGGCACGAGCTGCTCGACGGCAAGATGATGACGCCGCTCGAAGTGGCGCAAAGACTCTCCATTACGGTCGTCAGTAGCGCGACCATTCTGCAAGGCAAGCTGGCCCACGAGTTGCCGGATACGTTGGCGGAGCAGATGCCGGGCCTCGAGACAGACGCCCAAATGGCAATTCAGTTCGGACGGTCCACCCCAGGAATTACTACCGCCCTGGTAGGAATGAGTTCGGCGCTGCATGTCAAAGAGAATCTAGCGGTCGCCCAGGCGCAGCCTCTTGACGAGCAGAAATACCTCTACATCTATCAGGCCGGCGCGTGACCTTCGCAGAGGAACCGCAAGTCCTTCTGGTCAATGACGAACTCGAGACCGCTCTTGAAGAGGTTCCCTCAACCGGGGCTGTGTTCGTCGTTTGGCCGAGAGATGCCGGGCCGTACATAGCGTGGACGGGGGCGCTGCGAAGAAGATTGAGACGTTTGCTGCGGCCCGCTGCGCAGCCGTCTCGGCTATTGAATCTTCGTTCGATCGCCGATCGCGTCGAGTACTGGCCTGTCACTTCGCGTCTGCAAACTGCCTTGGTGCTGTGGGATGTTGCTCGTCAGTATACGCCGGATAACTACCTGGAGATCCTCAAACTCCGGTTCCCGGCTTATCTCAAGCTAATCCTTGGGAATGAGTTTCCCCGCACGCAGGTGACCTCACGGATTGCTGGGACGACGGGCCAGTTCTATGGACCATTCCGAAGCCGGGGAGCGGCGGAGGAGTTCGAACATCAGTTTCTCGATCTGTTTCAGATTCGAAGGTGCCAGGAAGACTTGGCGCCGTCGCCGGAGCATCCCGGATGCATCTACGGCGAGATGAGCATGTGTCTTCGACCCTGCCAGCAAGTGGTCGGGCGGGAGGAGTACGCCACTGAGACCAAGCGTGTCTCCGAGTTCCTACTGACCGCAGGGCAGCAGATGATTCGTACGGCAGGGTCGGCGCGCGATCGTTTGAGCGTCGAGCTCGACTTCGAAGCGGCGGCGCGCGAGCACAAAAGGATCGAACGCATTCAGACGATCTTGAAGCTTCGCGATGAGCTCGTGGCCGACATCGATCATCTTCACGGGATCGCGGTGACTCCGCTCGTCGAACGCACCTCCGTGCAACTCTTCTTCATGATCGGCGGGGTGTGGCATGCGCCCGTTCCCTTCTCCGTGGCACTGTCCGATCAATCGGTATCCATGGACAGGAGGATGAAGGAAATCGTTTCATCGATCGTGCCGAGGAAAGCAAGCCTTCGAGAACGACAGGAGTACCTGGCGATTCTGGCTCGCTGGTTCTACTCGAGCTGGCGTGATGGGGAGTGGATATCTATTCCGAATCTCGCGGCGGCTCCGTACCGGCGAATCATTAGCGCAATTTCACGAACGGCACAGTAAACCAAAGTCTGCGGCGCGCGTCTCATCGAGCGTGACTAAACGTTTCTCGCTGCTCCTGATCCCGGTTGCTCTGCTGCTTAGCGGCTGCGGCACTCAGCGCATCGGGCATATTCTGCAGGATCCTGGCCGGTACACGAACCGCAACGTGACGGTGGAAGGCACAGTGACAAACTCGGTCGGTGCTTTGGTCGCAGGAGTCTATGAAGTTCAGGACGACTCAGGCAAGATCTACGTGCTTTCGATGACCGGCGGCGCCCCGGCGAAGGGCACGCGGGTGAAAGTCGCAGGTAAGGTTACGCCGGGCGTTAATGTTCTAGGCAAGTCGTTCGGCACGACCATTCGCGAGCGCGATCACAAAGTCAAGTATTGAAGCGCGGCTTTGAGAACAGACTGAGGGTCTCGATCGGTGACTTTCACGATGTCGATGCGGCCTGGTCCGTCCGGCCGCCAGCGGTGGAACATTCGTTCCGCCGGATAGCCGGCGAAA
>DASQLD010000493.1:0-4443 GCA_035630195.1 Bryobacteraceae bacterium | reverse complement strand
AGGATGGCATCAATGACTGTGTGGTCAATGGCCGCAGGAACGCTGTCAATCCGTCACAGATAGGTACCAAGGTTGCTGCTCATTATGTCCTGAAGCTCGACGCAGGCCAAAGCGCCACAATACGGGCGCGCCTCACCGATTCGGATAAAGCCTTGGAAATATCCGGCACAGAGTTCGAGGCCATCTTTGCAGATCGCATCCAGGAAGCCGATGAATTCTATTCAACAGTGATTCCGAATGAGCTCTCCTCCGATGCGAAGAATGTCATGCGACAGGCATTCGCTGGAATGCTTTGGTCGAAGCAGTTCTATCATTACGTGGTCGCCGAGTGGCTCGAGGGCGATCCGGCATTTCCGGCGCCACCCGCTGCACGGAAAAAAGGCCGGAACACCGAGTGGACCCACCTCTACAATGCCGACGTGATTTCGATGCCCGACAAGTGGGAATACCCCTGGTACGCGGCGTGGGACCTGGCGTTCCATTGTGTTCCCTTAGCGCTCATCGATCCTGAGTTCGCCAAGGAGCAGTTGATGCTAATGGTGCGCGAATGGTACATGCACCCCAATGGTCAGCTTCCCGCATACGAATGGGCGCTCGGTGATGTGAATCCACCGGTCCACGCCTGGGCCGCCTGGCGCGTCTACAAGATCGATAAGAAGCGGCATGGCGTCGGAGACAGAGTCTTTTTACAGCGAATCTTTCACAAGCTGATGTTGAACTTCACCTGGTGGGTGAATCGGAAGGACGCCGAAGGCAGGAACGTATTCCAAGGCGGTTTTCTCGGTCTGGACAACATCGGGGTTTTCGATCGAAGCAAACCTCTGCCAACCGGGGGCTTCATCGAACAGGCCGATGGCACCGGCTGGATGGCGATGTATTGCCTCAACCTGCTTGCGATCGCAATGGAACTCGCAGTGGAAGATCCGGCCTACGAGGATGTCGCGAGCAAATTCTGGGAGCACTTCCTCTACATCGCAAACGCCATCAACCACATGGGTGATGACGGAGCGGGCATGTGGAGTGAATCGGACGGATTCTTCTACGATGTTCTCCACATTCCGGACGCACGCAAGACCCCCTTGTGCATTCGGTCGATCGTCGGTTTGATCCCGCTCTTTGCAGTCGAGACACTCGAAGCCGATAGCGTAAACAAGCTGTCCGGATTCAAGCGCCGCATGGATTGGTTTCTGCAGAATCGCACCGATTTGACGGCGAATGTCGCAAGCATGAATTCACCCGGCGCCGGCAATCGACGCCTGCTGTCGATCGTTGACGAATCCCAATTGCGAAGAATTTTGTCGGTCATGCTCGACGAATCCGAGTTTCTAGCCCCCAATGGCGTACGGGCTCTTTCGCGGGCCTATAAAGACAATCCATTCGTTCTGCCGGTCAATGGCGCTACTTATACGGTCGCTTATGAGCCCGCCGAATCAACAACGGGACTCTTTGGCGGCAACTCAAACTGGCGGGGTCCAATTTGGTTCCCGGTGAACTACCTCCTGATCGAGTCCCTGCAGAAGTTCCACCACTATTTTGGCGATGATTTCAAAGTAGAGTGTCCAACTGGTTCGGGGGCATCCATGAACTTGTGGCAAGTGGCGGCTGAAATTTCCCAACGTCTCACGCGTATATTCCTTCGTTCAGAGGACGGTAACCGGCCGGTAAACGGGCAGGATCCAAGATACCTTCAAGATCCATTTTGGTCTGATCTTATCCTTTTTTACGAGTACTTCCACGGTGATGACGGTTCAGGAGTAGGAGCGAATCATCAAACGGGATGGACGGGATTAGTGGCCAAACTTCTGCAGCAAAGTGGCGAAAAGTGCTGAAGGTTATCCTCTTATTGGATGGCATCGTCCATATGTGTTACCAACGAGGTTACGTATGTTGAAGATTACCGGCGTTCAGGCATTTCTTCTTTCCTATCCATTCGAAGCCCCTATAAAGCTCAATTACCACGGGGGTGAACGGACTATCATGAAGCGCGATGCCATGCTCATCCGCGTCGAGACAGACAAGGGTGTCATCGGATACGCTCCCGGGCAAGGGAGTGAGACGGCAAAAAAGGCAATCGACGAGATCGTAGGCCCTTTTTTGGTCGGTCGGACGTTGGGGGACACCGATGCTTTGCGCGTACTCTTTTTGAAAAGCGCAGGTGCTGACGATTATGCGGCCAAGATGTATACTTCGGTCGAGATTGCTCTGCTGGACATACTCGGTAAAACCAAGGGAGTACCTGTCAGCGAGTTGATCGGTGGCCGTGTTCGAGATCGAATTCGCTTGTACGGTAGCGCGGGTATGTACATGCCTCCCGAGAAGTATGCAGAAGAGGCGGCGGCAATTGCGGAGCTCGGATTCCGCGCTTACAAGATGCGACCGGCCCTTGGCCCCGATGAAGACTTGCGCACCGTCAAACTGATGCGAGAAGCCACAGGCGGTACCTTCGACCTGATGATAGACGCTCATACCTGGTGGCGCATGGGTGACAAGAGTTACAGTCGGGAACTGGTCGAGCGGCTCGCTGAGCAACTGGCCGAATATGAAATTGCGTGGCTAGAAGAGCCCATGCCACCGGATGACCATGAAGCTTACAAGAAGCTGAAAGAAGCTAGCTATGTTCCGCTCGCCAGCGGAGAGCATGAGCCGAGCGAGCTTCGCTATTTGGACCTCATCCGAACTGGGGCCGTTGACTACGTCCAGATGGATGTTGTCTGCCAGGGTGGATACCCAACCGCTCGGAGATTGATGCCCGAGATTGCTAATGCGGATCTGAAATTTGCATTTCATAGTTGGGGAACCGCGCTCGAGGTTGTCGCCGCGGCTCAGCTTGGCATCTGTTGGCCGGAGACCGTCGTCGAGTGGCTTGAGTATCCTTGCTACTCGACAAAGAATCGAAAGGGAATGTACCCTTTCCCCTTGGCAAACGAGATCCTGGCAGAGCCTCTGCAGATCGATAGCGGCGACCTGATCGTGTCCCGTGAGCCGGGTCTCGGTGTGAAGATCGACGAAGGAGTCATCGAACGGTACCCTTGGATACCAGGTCCCTGGTCGTCATTCACTCTTGAGTCACCAAAAGGGACATGGAACGTGACGGGGGACCACGCGGTACGCTGGGCGGATCAATAATAGCCGGCCTAGCGGTGGCGGGCGCTGCCTGGGCGGCGCGCGGACGCGCGTCTACTGTGTTTGGACCTTCTGTCTGGCGCGGAGCTGCCGATCGTCGCGAGATCGCTCTGACCTTCGACGATGGTCCCAGTCCTTCGACGCCACGCCTGCTCCGTGTGTTGGAGCAACACGGCGTGCCGGCCACCTTTTTTCAATGCGGGATGCACGTTCGTCGGTTTCCGCAGATCACACGTGAAGTCGTAGCAGCCGGACACGAAACCGGGAATCATACCGACACGCATCCGCGTCTTTGGTTTAAATCATCGAAGTTCGTGCTCGAAGAACTCCGTCGGACGCAAGATGCGATAGCTGAGACAGCAGGGGTGAGTCCACGCCTTTTTCGAGCGACCTACGGAGTCAGATGGTTCGGTGTTCGCAAGGCGCAACGTCAGCTTGGATTGCTGCACATAATGTGGACGACAATCGGACTCGACTGGAAGTTGGGCCCCGCGCACATCACCGACAGACTACTCAAGGGCTCTACCAATGGGGCCATCCTTTGTCTACATGACGGCCGCGAGCGAGAGGCGGACCCCGATATCCGCAATACTATCGAAGCTGTGAGGCGCGTCGTACCGGCGCTGCTGGACAAGGGTTACAGCTTCCGCACAGTTTCGGATCTGCTGCGCTAGAGTAAGTCCTTATGGCCGACGATGTGATGTCCCGTGTGATCCGTGTCATTGCGGAAACTCAACGAGTCCCCTTGGACACCATCAAACCGGAAAGCACGTTTGAAGAACTCAAGATCGACTCGCTTGATGGCATCAACATCGTCTTCGCTATTGAGAATGAATTCAATGTGAATGTTCCCGATGAAGCTGCCAAGTCGCTCCGTTCCGTTCGTGACGTAGCCGAAGGAGTGGAGAAACTGGTGGCGGGTGGCTAGAGTCGCAATCACAGGAATGGGAGTCGTATCAACGTTTGGCTGCGGTGTCACGCCATTCTGGGAAGCAATCTCGAGTGGTCGATCCGGTATCAGGCCGATCGAAGGACTGGCGCCTCTGCGGTTTCCAAACGGTGCGCAAGTCGGCGGTTATATTGCATCCGAGCATTTTGACGAGAAGCGTTTGATGCTACTGGACCGGTTTGCTCAATACGCACTCGTGGCCGCTCGAGAGGCGATGCGGCAAGCCGGTGCTCCGGCGATCGACGCGGTAATTACGGGCTGTAGTGCCGGGGGGCAGGACGCAATGGACGCGGGGTTCGTAGAACTCTACCGCAATAATTCGCCGCGCGTGAATCCGTTGATGGTCCCCCGCGTGATGAGTAGCGGCGCTG
>DASQLD010000492.1:0-12026 GCA_035630195.1 Bryobacteraceae bacterium | reverse complement strand
CATCAGGTAAGCGTCGGCTTGCATCGGGTTTTTTCAAAGAAGTCGCCGCCCTCTCGTTTCATGCGATCGTGCTCCGGCGATTCCGCCACTACGTGCGGCTGGTCGAAAAGAATCCCACCGGCAGGATGGATGAGCGTCTAGGATGCTCGACAACTGAGTTCCAATTCCGCCTCCGATGTCAGCGATAACGGGAAATTTGCCCCAATTGAGGTGCTTTCCAAATTAGATCAATGACACAGACCGCACCGTCACCGCACTTGGGACGACGAACGTCTGCAGAATGGCGCCACGAAGAGGATGAAACAGATAATAACCCTGGACATGCGTTTGTTCCGTGCTCAGGGTATTGTGGGCGCGGGTGTCGGAACCCTCCCTCATGATGCCTCTCATTACCTCCTTCATTCAGTGAACAAAGGAGGCTGGTCATCCGCGCAGTCCCCCCTTTGAATCAGCTTGCCAGTCCGAAGTAGCCGCTCCATGAAACCGCGTTTACGCGGACCTGATAGTTCCTGCCAAAACGGGTGAGTTCTGGTGGGCCCCGAAAAGCTCGCCGATAGGATTTCCGAGATGCACAATTCAGAAGGCGGGCGTATGTCAATTGATGGGAACTGGCTCGCCGCATCAATAGGGCGACAAGTCAAACCGGCGATTGACAAGCCACTCGACAGCTAACGCGAAGAACAGTTCCTTAAGAGCGGGTTGCATTGTATTCTCGATCCTATGGGACACGTGCATCTCTCACGTCGTGAGATTTTGAAATCGATTCCCGTCCTCGGACGCGGCAGCCTTCTGATACCCGCCGGCAATCTTATTGCGCAGCGTCCGGACACAAGCGCCCCCGGCGTGATTCGCGGGTCCCTGGTAGACGATGCCACCGGTCAGCCCACGGCGGCCAAGATTCGAGTCGTCAACACGAATACCGGCGAGGCTTATCTTCCGCCAACCGCGATCAAAACGATGCCGAAACGTACGTACTTCTACGCACGAGGGTCATACGAAATTGCGGTTCCGCCCGGACGCTATCAGATAGAGGTCGTCCGAGGAATCTCCCATAAAGCAGTCATCGATTTCACAGAAGTGGGCTCTGCGATCACGCACGTTCACGACTTCCGAATCCCTGTGCTCAAGGATTTGCGCACGTCCGGATGGTATTCGGGCAACACCCACACGCATTATGCGTTAGAGATCGACGAAGATCCTGACGATCGCCTGCGCATGGTTCCCCCAGCTGAAGGATTGGATGTCAGCGTTATCAGCTATCTGATTCGCACCGATTCCCCCTACATTACGAATCGATATCCAGTCGGGCGCCTGCCGCAATTTTCCAAAGACGGGACGATCATGGACATGGGCGAGGAAGCGCGAAATAATCGCACGTTTGGAGGCTTCGGTTATGGCCATGTGTTGTTTTTGAATATTCCGAGAGCGATCGAACCCGTGTCGACGGGACTGCTCGCAAAGGGGAAGAACGTTCCGGATTTTCCGACGCTTTCCATGTTGTGCGCGGAAGCTCGCCGTATTGGCGGAACCACGGTTTGGTGCCATAACGGCTCGGGAATTGAGGCCCCGGTAGCAGCCGCGCTGGGCCAGATGGACGCCTACAATCTGGCTGACGGCCTCGAAGCCAATTACGATCGCTACTATCGCTTGTTGAATTGCGGCCTTCGCATGCCCGCGTCTTCGGGGACGGACTGGTGGATCTATGATCACAACCGCGTATTCGTTCAGGTTGCGGGCAGTTTTACCTACGATAGCTGGATCGCCGGTTTGCGTGCCGGCCGTACCTTTGTTTCGAATGGACCCCTGCTTGAGCTTAGTGTGAACGGACAGGCCCCTGGCGCGACCTTGAAGACAAGCGGACTCCTGCGCATTTCCGCCAGCGCTATCTCACGACTGCCGTTCGAGCGCATTCAGATTCTCTACAACGGAGACGTTATAGCTGAGCAGGCCGCACGGAAAGATAGTGAGGCAAAGCTGGAACAGGAAGTTGAAGTGGATCGTGGAGGCTGGATTGCAGCCCGCGTCTCCGGAGGCGCGAAAACGCATGCGGGCTTCACCGTGTTCGCCCACACCAGTCCTGTCTACGTCGAGGTTGACGGCACGCCTCACCGTCGCGCCGAGGCGGCAGGCGCGTTTGTCGATGAGATTGAAGAATCAGTTCAATCCATTCGTAAACACTACTCGTTCGCCAAGGATGCGGACCGCGCTCTGGCGATCGGGCGTTTCGAGGAAGGTCGCGCGGTGTTCGCGAAGATAGCGTCGGCAAAGTGAGCTAAAAATCGGGAATGCCGAGTTTCCTGCGGCCTTCGTCTGTAAGCCTGTTGGCATTCCAGTGAGGCTCCCACGTCTGCGCCACAATCACCTTCCGAACCCCGGGCACTTTGAGCAGTTGATCCCGAATCGGCGTCGAGTTGCCGCCTGATCCATAAGAGAAGTAGCCGGAAAGCGGTCGGCCCCGGTGCGGCATGGTCATAAGAACATGCACCACATCCGCGCGCACACGAAGATCATAGATTAGTCCGAGATCGACAACGCTGGGACGAGCGGCGTAGAGTTGTTCGTCCAGGCAGGTTCCAAGCGCATCCCAGAGAGCTTTCTTGGAAATCGGACTGTCTCCAACCTCGCCATTGCGTCCGAGACGTCCGGCGGCAACCGAGGTTTGGAAACCGGCGGGCAACGATGCGCTGGATGGCGTTAATGGATTCATTAGCCGATGGCGCATGCCCTCGATCATTCCGGCCGCTCCCTGCTCGGGAAACGGAGATGTCAGATACGCATTTCTCTGCCGCAAGACAGCGCCGGCGGGCAGTGTGGCTCCTTGAAACAGGGCCCGGCTCCACACATGGCCGTGCCATTTGTAATAAAACAGGGGCGCTCCTGTATGTTTCAAGCCCTCTACATTCTCGGCGGTATGCTCCAGGAAGAGCCCCATGAAAGAATCGCGCGTTTCGCGGTTGAAGAAACCGACCGCTGACAGGTTTTCCGCCTGCCCTTTCTCCACCGGACCCGTGCGCAGTTTTCCATCCGATCCCATCCAGGCGATGTCTGTGAAGGACATGCCCGAAAAAACCCACTCGTCGTCGCGCATGTACTGGATGTCGATTTGCTTAATTACCTGCATCGAGCCAACCTTGACGAACCAAGGCGTCCCTGCATAGAAGCGATACTCGACAAAGATGTTCATTCGCGCCGGACTGAACAGCGGATGAACCGTCGAATATGGAAATCCCCAACGCCGAACCGTCAGCGAAAGGGGTCCGCGAATGACTTCGTAGTCCGGACATTCCGGCCAGTTCGTGACCCGGAGCTTTTGAAAGTTTCCCGATGTCACGTAGTCATGCGCCCAATCGATTCCCGGTGGTTCGCCGTGGCCTTCCCCGCCCGCAAACAACTCCAGGCCGTGTTCGCGTTTGTAAACGAGACGCTCAAGCTGACCCATTTGCTTTGAGAGCCTTCCACGGAAGTGCTCATTTTCAAAGTCGAGCGCGAAGCCATCGCCCTTGACTTCGAGATCCGACGGATACCCGGGGAGTTCAGCATCCGGGTTGCCGTGAAGGATAAGCCAGTAAGTACGTTGATGCGCCGGAGAATCGGCAAAGAACGTAATCCGGCAATGCCGTTCGGTTCCGCGGCGAACCTCCTCCGTGACTTGACTTCGGACCTCGCGCGGCGAGCCGTCAACAATACGAGCCACACGCACTTCCCTTGCCAGCGAGGACGCCTGATCCTGCCGAAAGGCGGCTACAAATTCGACGGGCTCGCCGGAGCGCTGGAGACTCACGGTTTCGTCCAACGCGAGTATCTTCGCGTAAGACCAGCCGCGAGCCCACTCGCGCCATGGCTGCGGCAGACCGGAGACTGGGATGGATGAATCCGCTGTCAGAATCGGATTGCCAATGGACGCCTGCTGCTGTTGCTCGAGGGTAAGCGACTGACGAAGCGAATCGCCAATTGAGCGCGCGAGCCTGTAATCCTTCCTCTTATACGCCGCTTCGAGCAGGCGCAGTTTTTCCTCGAACGTATCCGTTCGCTGCCAATAAGTTGTTTCTCGCATCAATATTCGTTGAGCGATTCCCTAAAAGAAGAGTTTCGCCGCGATCATGATCTGTCGCGGCAGCCCCTGCTGGCTGTTGATCGTGCCAAAGGCGCGGTCAGGCAATTGGTTGATTGGCCTCCCGGCATTCATGTGATTGAAGATGTTCTGGCCTTCGAAGCGAATCTGCATCGTGCGCGACTCCGAGCCGAGACTGATGTTCTTCAATAAGGCGAAATCCCACTGGCTGAAGGCGGGAGCGCGCATGTCCTGCAGTGTTGCGCCCACGCCACCGATCTCCATGTCCACCACCGGACGGAAACTGGCGGGGTTGAAGTAGGGCGTGAATCCGGCTGAACCTTCAAGCGCAGCGTGTCCGGAGACTCCGTTGTCAAACGGAATTCGCGGATCAACAAACGTTGGACGGCTTAGCTTGCCTTGACCGATGGTGATGTAGTTGCGGCAGAAGCCGGAAGCGCAGATGAGAGAGAACGGATTGCCGCTGCGATACGTAGTTGTGCCGGCAGCGCTCCATCCGCCGATGAAGCCATTCAGAATGCCACTCGAGCCTCCCGCGAATCGCTTGCCTTTCCCAAAAGGAAGATCGAGGACGTAGTTGAATAGGAAGCGATGCTTCACATCGTAGTCGGAATAGCCGTAGATCTCACTCATATCCATGTTCGCTTGCGGTGGTCCATTGCTGTTTCCCGTCGAGCCAACGTTATGGATGCCCTGAGCGCCTATACCGCCGCCAGCCTGTAGCGCTTTCCCAAATGTGTAGTTCGATAGAAAGCTGAAGCCGCTTCCAAACCTGTGTTCAATCTGGGCATAGGCAGAGTTGAAATTCGAATAGCCGACCGGATCGTTGACGGACCAGATCTCACGCCAAAGCGGATGTACCTGCATAATCCTGCCAAGGAAATTCGTGGCTCCGCCCTGCGTGGTATTCGAGGGTATCTGGCCAAAAAATGGATTTGTGATCTGCTTGTTCAGCGCGGTTCCCAACGGTACACCGAGTGTGTTGTAGGCGTCGGAAACACTGTGTAGATTACCGAAGAACGGCAGCTCCCGGCCAAAGTTGCCGTTGTATGCAACCTCAAGGACCCAGGTATTCGATCCCGATCCGAACTCACGCTGAACGTTGAGCTGGACCACATGCTCATAGCCGGGAAACTGATCGGCGGCAGGCACGACAAACCAATTGCCGAGAGTGGAACGATTGAGATCGTCGATATTGCGTGTGAACGGCACATATCCCAGACCGCCGGGCAACGGGTTGCTGAAGGACGCGGGATACGTTAGTCCTCCGTCGGGTGTGCCGTCCTGGCTGACGCGCGCGAAATCGCCGAAGCCGACATTATCGACGGCGGAGTTAAGAAAGCGGTCGCCAGTGAGAGTCAGATACGTGATCCCGTAACTCGCCCGTATCACAGTGCGCGGCACTATCTGATAGGCCATACCCAAACGCGGAGCGAAATTGAATGGGTACTTTTTCTGCATCGTGCGGCCTGGATACTCCTTGGTTCCCATCAACGCGGCGCGTCCGTAGATGCCCTTGGAAATCCATTCCGGGGCGGCGAAACGGATGCCTGCTTCGCTTTGCGCCTGTTCCCAAGTCCATCCCGCGTTCGGCTGCATGTTCCACTTGTACTCCGGATCCCAGAAGATCTGACGGTCGAATCGTTCAGTTCGAGGTGGTTCATAATCCCACCTAAGACCCAAATTCACAGTCAGCTTCGGAGTGATCTTCCAATCGTCCTGAACGTACGCGCCCTGATATCCCTGCGCCGAAGCAGGGCCCGCAATCTGCACACCTTGTCCCCAGGTCGCATTCCCAAGCAGGAAGCTCGCCATCGGGTGACCAGTCACAGGGCTGTCGTAGTATTGGCTTGTCACGCGCCGCTCGGTTGCAAGCGAGAAGCTGCCGCCGGTGGTGACATTCGAATAGTAGCGGCGGTGCTCATAGCCGAGCTTCAAGGTATGCTTTCCGAAAAGTTTCTGCAGCGAAACCGAGCCGGTGTAGTTGGTGTCGCGAGCATCGTTTACGTTGCCGCCCCCAAGGCTGTAGAGAGGCCCGCCCATCGCGATGTTGGGCGCGCGATTCTGCGTCGTCCCCAGTAAGTTGAGCACTTCGCGGGGAAGATTCCAGCCGCTTGTATCGATGTCCACCTGACTGCCGGAAAAGACCGTAGATCGAACTGCGCCGCCACGGAAGTTCAGAATCGTTGTCGGAGTGAAGACCCAGGTGTGGTCGATGGACAACGTGTACGCTTCCTGAGTCGTCACAGTCACGGGCTGCATTACGCTCAGCCATCTTTGGCTGGAGGAGGCGCTGTCGAAATACGAAATACTTCCATGGGTCGAGTGCTTCGAATTCCAATTCTGGTCAAGCCGCCCGGTCCAGCGGTTATTATCGAGCGGTAAAGATGCCGACCCTATGAAGTTGCCTTCGTTGTTAGAGCCGGGAAGCGGAGCGCGATTCGGCTCGGGATAATAGCCGAGATAGATCTTAGACAGATCGTTGAAGCGAGTTTGCGGCACGCGGTTTGCGGGGAATGGATCGCGCCGGACACGATTGCCTTCCTGGCGGGAAGTAAGTGGATCAAAGACTTGAGCAGCAACTCCGCCGTCCAGCACGCTCTGTGAGAAGTCACCCTGCTTTTCGAGCGCCGTTGGAACCGAAGCCATCTGGGTATTGTTGCCTGTGCGTCGACGCGTACCTTCGTAGTTCACGAAAAAGAACGTTTTGTCTTTACCGTTGAAGACCTTTGGTATGAGAATCGGTCCGCCGAGAGTTCCACCGAAGACGTTGTCGTGAAATACACCTCGTGGCCTGCCAAAGCGATTACTGTTCCAGTCCGAAGCGTTGAGTTTGTCATTCCGAAAGAACTCATATACCGAACCGTGAAACTGATTCGTGCCCGAGCGGCTCACCACCTGGACAGCGCCGCCGGAGAGCCGCCCGTACTCAGCGGAAAGCCCGTTGGTGATGATCTTGAACTCGGCGATCGCTTCCCGCGATGGCACCGAAGGCGGGACTTCGTGCAAATAGCCTGTCGTCGCCGGAACTCCGTCAATGAAGTACTCAATCTGTCCCGATCGACTGCCGTTGATACGCAGATCAGACTGGCTGGTACCGGTGACATTGGGCGCCAGAAACACGAAAGCCAGCGGATCGCGGTTGTACTGCGGTAAGTCCTGGATGCGCTTGTTGTCGATGACAAGGCCCGCTTGGGCATCTTCCGTTCGGATCAACGGAGCCTCGGCGGTGATGGTGACCCTTTCGGTTGCGCTTCCAACTTCGAGCGGAATCTCCAGTGCCAGGCGATCGCCCACGCGCAGCGTAATCCCACCTCGTTCAACGGTTCGGAAACCGGGAGACGCCGCCGTCAGGCTGTATTCACCGGGGATCAACCCGGTGAGACTGAAGTGTCCTTCTGTATTCGATTGCGTGTTGGCAACCACGTTTGTGGCGACGTTTCTGATGGAGATTTCGGCTCCGACCACAATCGCCCCGCTGGAATCGGTGATTCTGCCGCCGATATTTGCATTGCCGGATTGAGCATTGAGAGTTGCCACAAGGCAGGCGAGCACAACAAGCATGCGCCACGCCACCAGAGTTACGAAATTCCTCGATCTGTCTGACATGAAAACGGTCACCTTTCTGTTGGAATCGATTAACTTCTCCGAAGAATGGCTCCACGTCCGTGGTGATATTTGGCGGAGTATGAACTCCGTTCGAAATTCCGGGTAGCATACCAGACGTATACAGAAATGGCAATGTTGCTGTCATGTTGCTGTCATCTGTTTGTCGCGGCCAAGTGAGAAGTTCCGGTTTGGCCAAGTAGAAAGTTCCTCTTGGACCAAACGCCCACCGAAGCCTGGTCAGCTTGGAAAGGAATTCAGATCCAGTTCAGCGGGCAGCCCCATAGTTGCCAACAACGGGCTTGCCCGGAAACGTGCTCGGAACCGTCTTGCCATCTTGGATAACGGGTACTCCGTTGACAAGTACATGATCGATTCCCGCAGAGAAACTCAGTCCTTTCTCGAATGTTGCGGTGTCCTTCACATGCTCGGGATCGAACACTGTGATGTCAGCGTCTGCTCCCAAACGCAGACGTCCCTTATTCTTCATCTGCGGAGCGATCGATTCGAGTCGGCGCGCAGGCATGATGGTCATCTTCGCGAGCGCCTGCATTAACGTCAGTACCTTCTGTTCGCGAACGTAGAGACCTAGCACCCTCGAGAATGTGCCAGCACCGCGAGGATGCGCACCGGGAGCATAAGGCATTCCGTCTGAAGCTACCATCACAAATGGGGCTGCCATGGCCCGCTGAATCCATTCGGGCTTCATCAGATGCATGATGACGACGCCACCCTTTGTGCGATATTCGGTGAAAGTCTCCGGTGTGAGTCGCTCGCCGGTTGCGACCCACTGCAAATCACCGTACGAAATGCCCAGGCGTTCCTGCCATCCTTCATCAAACATAGTGGACTCAAGGAACGTTGAGGCTGCGGTGTAGGGATACGCTTCCGTTGTGATATCGAGACCACGTTTGCGCGCCGATTCGATCAACTCCAACACCACCGGAAGCGCAGCGAGACTCATACTATTCACGTGAACAATGTGCAGTGAAGCGCCTGTCGCGGCAGCGTCAGCGATCACTTCCTGCATGGCGTCTATGTTCATCGAACGCACGTGCGTAAACAAAGGGACCTTCCAGCGCTCGGCCATCTGGAACACCCGGAAGATCTCTTCCCGGGAGGCGGCGGGATAATACTGGTGCGCCACGCCGAGACCAAGCCCACCTTCGCGCAGTCCGCGCTCCATCATCGCGGCAAGCGCTGTGTACTCTTCCGGCTGAGTTAGGGATTTATAGCGTCCCTTGTATCCAATCTCATTCCAGCGGAGGGTAGATCTCTGCCACGCAGCAGTCTCCGAGGCGAACTCGGAAAGTATCATCACGCGCATGGCGCCGTGCGAGGATGTTGCCCCGAAATTCAGCATCGACTTGTTCTCACGGCTCTTCAAAAAGACGCCGACGGAGGGAACTCCTACCTCTAGTTCCAGCGACGTAGTCACTCCATCGTGCGCCTGGTATTCATTTGCCTGGTTTGTCTGGCCGTGAGCATGAAGGTCGATAAAACCGGGGGCTACTACACGTCCGACGGCCTGCAGAGAAATCTTACCGGCGAGCGGCCGCTCCGAAACTGCAGCAATCTTGCCCCCGCGAATGCCGATGTGCCGTATTGCGTCAAGCCCGGTTTCCGGGTCCATCACGCGTCCACCGACGATTACAAGATCATACTGAGAGACTTGGCGCTGGGCGCCAAGCGCCGAGAGCAGGCAAAACAACGGCAGAATTCTCGTGGCATTCATGTGGATGTCATTCTAGCCCAGCGTGCTTTCACCCGCCGGAACCGCGTAGACTGACAACATCACCACTGACTTCCCTCTCAGCGCCCATGGTGAACGGAAGCTCCAGTTCCGCTTCGAAGCCCTTAATGTGATGAACCACCCCCAGTTCCAGATTCCCGACGCACGCCGCAGTTCGGTACGATCACGTCGACCATCAACGATAACCGCGACATCCAACTTGCGCTTCGATTCGTTGATTAGGTCTGATCCCGGGAGATCGCGCCACGAGAAGGAGCAGTAATGTCGTCTACCGACCACACGGCGTGTGAATCGATCTTGCATACTGGCAGTTGAATTGGTGGCTCGACCAAGTCGCGATTGGCCGAGTTCCGAAAGCACAGTTCTCTCCGCCCTACGTCTGTGATTCTCGGAAACTTCATCAGTAGATCCCCGGGGCCAAACGAGCCGCACGATGGAGTCAATGGCTCTCGTCATCAAACGTCATCGCTGTTATCGAGCTTGAGGCTGAGCGCGCACAGCAAGGCAGTCGATGCCGGCGAGCGGCTGCCAACAATTAACAACGGTTTTCGGGCGTGGTTCGTGATCTTGGCGCACTAGAGGCGAGCCAACCACTGCCGCATTACGGACCCAGATGGCTGGATCACGCGACAGCCGTTTTATCGATAGTCACCACTTGGCCCAGCCAGTGCGGACTTAAAAATCCGGGAAGGATCCGCCAGTGGTCATGATAAGCTACCAGCGATTCGTCAAATGCTGTTTCGGCTCACCCTGCTCACATCTTTCGTCACTGTTTTGGCGTTAGCAGACGAAAAGACCGATTTCTTCGAGCGCGACGTTCGTCCCCTGCTCACCTCCCGCTGTCACTCCTGCCACGGTCCCAAGGTCTCCTTCGCTGGTCTTCGGCTCGATACGGCTGCCGGTACATTCTCCGTCAAGGACAAACTGCTGCCTGCCCTGCGCGGCGACTCCGGGCTGAAGCCCATGCCGCCCACCGGACCTCTGCCTACGCAGGAAATCGCAACTCTCGAACGCTGGGTCGCTCTCGGCGCGCCTTGGGCTGACGTGCGCGGATCGACAAGCGGCTTCGACCTTGCCGCGCGCCGGCGCGAACACTGGGCTTGGCAGCCCATTAGTGGCGTACCATGGCCCGCCAGCCGGCTCAACTCCACCGCTCCTAGCGCCGACTCCGCCACACTCCTACGCCGCATCACCTTCGACCTTACCGGACTGCCTCCCAGCCCCGATGAGATTCAAGATTTCGCAAAGCACAGGTCTTATGAGCGGGTGGTCGATCGCCTACTTGCTTCGCCCCGTTTTGGCGAGCGGATGGCCCGGCGCTGGATGGACATTATCCGCTATAGCGAGTCCCACGGCTCGGAAGGCGATCCTGATACGCCTAATTCTTGGCTCTATCGGGACTACCTTATACGCGCCTTCAATCAGGACGTTCCTTACGACCAACTTATCCGCGAACATCTCGCCGGCGACTTGCTCGCCGAGCCCCGCATTGATCGCCGTGAGCAGATCAACGAGTCACGCCTGGCCCTTGCTCATTGGCGCATGGTGGAACATGGGTTCCAGCCGGTTGACCCCTGGGAGGATCGCGTCAAATGGACTGACAACCAGGTCGACGTCTTTGCCAAAGCTTTCCAAGGCCTCACCATCTCCTGCGCCCGTTGCCACGATCACAAGTTCGATGCCATCTCTCAAAAGGACTACTACGCGCTCTTCGGCATCTTCGCCTCCGCTCGCCCCACCCAGGTCGCCATTGACTCGCCATCGGTCCTGAACCTCCACCGCGACCGTCTGGACACCCTTAAACAGCAAATCCGCGCCGAATTTGCCCGGAAATGGCGCACCGAACTGCCAGGCTTGATCGACCGCCTTTCGCTCACGATCCGCAATGCCGCATCGTTAGATTGGTTGAATCCGCTATTCCCGCTCTCGGCCTCCGATACCGAGTTAAAGGGTTGGCTCACCAAAGCCAGCCAGGAGTTAGCCTCCCGGCGCGGATTCAACCAGAAGAATACGCAGCAGCGCTGGAAACTCGCCGACCATTACGACAAGTGGCCGCGCCAGGGCGTTGGCGCTCCGGCACACGCCTCACCGGCGGGCGAGTTCTCTGTTCTTCCCGATGGGGCCACGGCCATCAGCGGCATTTATCCCAGTGGTGTCTATTCGCACTTGCTCTCCAGTAAACACGGCGCCGTCATCACCTCGCCCCGATTCAAGATCGACAGCGACTCCATCAGCCTGCGCTTTCTTGGCGGAAACTTCAGCTACGCGCAGCTGATTATCGAAAACTACGCCGTTCCGCGAGGTGGCATCTTTAATTCGCGCACCAGCGCCAAACGGGATGAGATGGGCTGGATCCGCTGGGACACCGCATTCTGGAAAGGCTTCACCGCCTATATCGAGTTCGCCACCCTCAACGAAACCACCCATGTGGCCGCAGACGATCTGGATAATCGTCTCAACCGCCGCCCTCCCTCACGCCACACTGGCCGATCGTGGTGGGGCGCGCAAGAAATTGTATTCCAGCCCAATCAACTTCCGCTCGAAGACGAAACGACCCCCGTTAACTTTGTGCTCGATGCGGCGCCCGTCACGGTG
>DASQLD010000491.1:0-10947 GCA_035630195.1 Bryobacteraceae bacterium | reverse complement strand
GTGAGGACTTCTTGCACTCGCTCGGCTTGGTGACCCACAACTACGACGACACGGTCCGGGCTCGTAAGCGCCAGAGCAGAGTTCACGACGTGCTCGACCAAGGTCAAGCCGCCCGCCTCGTGCAGCACTTTTGCCTTGCGTGATTTCATTCTGGTACCGAGACCGGCTGCCAGGATTACGACTGTCAGATTTGGCTTCATTTCGTTTTCAACGCGCGTCTCCGCTGACGCCTTCCTTCTCCGGCAAGATGAATTGCAACATCCGCGATGGCCGCGGGATCATGCCGGATCTTTTTCCCGAAGGACGCGAATGGCCGCGCGATGACGCGAGCGCCGAGCTGTTGCAAACGCTCAATGTCATTTTCTACCGGTAGCGCGCGCTGCATCGCATACTGGCGCTTGAGCAATATCGAGATGGGGGATGTGCTGACGGCGACAGCATCAATCAGTTGCCTTCCCGCATGCTTCTGGATGGCCTCGACGTGATCCGAGGCCCGGAAATCAATGGTCTCGCCCGGTTGCCACATCAGGTTCATGAAGCACAGCTTGATCGCGGGGGATTGTTCGATCGCTTCCGGAATCCCCTTGACCAGCAGGTTTGGAATGATGCTCGTGAACAGTGACCCTGGGCCAAACGTAATCAGATCGGCGTTGGCAATCGCTTCGAGGGTTTCCTGCATCGGCTTTACACTTCCAGGCTTCAAACGGATTCGCTCGATGCGTGCTCTGCTCTTTGAAATCTTGGTTTCGCCTTCCACCTTAGACCCGTCGGCCAAAGTTGCCTGGAGCACGACGTTTGTGGAAGTGGATGGAAAAATTCTCCCGCAAGTCGCCAGGACTTCAGACGCATGCTGGACAGCTTTCGCGAAGTCGCCCGTTAGATCGGTCAACGCCGTCAGAAAGAGGTTCCCCAGGCTATGTCCTTTGAGTCCCTTCCCGTGGTCGAACCGGTACTGGAATAACCTCGCCAGAAGCGCTTCGTCTTCGGACATCGCGACAAGACAATTGCGGATGTCGCCCGGAGGCATCATCGCGAAATCGCGCCTCAGTCTACCCGAACTCCCGCCATCGTCGGTGACTGTGACTACGGCCGTCAAATCGAGGTTCGCCGCAGGATTCGACGAATTCACATCGCAGCGCATGTACTGCTTCAGACCGTGAAGAAGACTCGAAAGGCCGGTTCCGCCACCAATGGCGACAATGCGGAGCGGCTCCAGTTGGGATCGGCGGGTCGTCACAAGTATCTAGAATCTCACGCGTGTCCGTATACTCATAGTGATGCTGAAATCGACAATTTTCCGCGAGTACGATATCCGCGGAATCGCTGATATCGAGCTCCTTAGCCCTGGGATAGAGCAATTAGGCAAGGCCATCGGTACTCATATCGGCCGGAAAATCGGAAAAAAGATCAATGTTGGCCGCGATGTTCGCCTAAGTTCGAAGCGCCTCCGGGATGCAATTGTAACAGGCCTTACAGCGGCTGGCTGTGAGGTAATCGATGTCGGAGAGGTCCCGACGCCGCTCCTGTACTTCTCGGTCTACCATTTGGGTTCAGATGGCGGCGTGATGATCACGGGAAGCCACAATCCGGCCGAGTACAACGGCTTCAAGATCGTCGCCGGTTCGGGCACGATTCACGGATCGGAAATTCAAGATCTTCGCCGTCTGATCGAGACCAATGATTTGGACTCGGGGTCCGGAACCTGCCGCGACTACGACATCATGACTCCCTACGTCGATGAGGTGGCCAGCCAGTTCCAGTTTGCCCGACGCCTAAAAGTTGTGATCGACGCGGGCAACGGCGCCGCAGGGCCCGCGATGCATCGTCTCCTTGAAAAGCTCAACGTTGACGCTACAGAGCTCTTCTTTGAGATGGATGGCCGCTTTCCGAATCACCACCCCGATCCGACCGTTGAGGAGAATCTCGAAGACTTGAAGCGTGCGGTCGCCGAATCGGGAGCGGAATTAGGAATAGCCTTCGATGGAGATGGCGATAGAATCGGCGCTGTCGATGAAAAGGGCAATGTCGTATGGGGCGATTACCTCCTGCTGATTTACGCCCGCGAAATTCTAACCCGAAAGCCGGGAGCGACGTTTATTGGCGAAGTAAAGTGCTCCCAGATCATGTATGACGAGCTGGAAAAGCTGGGGGGCCGCCCAATCATGTACAAGACCGGCCACTCGCTGATTAAAGCCAAGATGAAGGAAGAGCATGCGGAGCTCGCCGGCGAAATGAGCGGTCACATGTTTTTCAAGGATCGGTACCTCGGCTTCGACGACGCGCTCTATGCGGCATGCCGTCTGATTGAGATCGTCGCTGCGTCCGGCAAGCCCCTGTCGGCGCAGACAGCCGGACTTCCGTCCATGGTGACCACCCCTGAGATACGTAACGATACCCTCGATGAGGTCAAGTTCGACGTTGTCTCGCGCGTGCGGGATCATTTTCGACGCACGCATAAGGTTGTTGACGTGGACGGCGCTCGGGTATTGTTTGACGAAGGGTGGGGCTTGGTTCGAGCATCGAATACACAACCGGTGCTGGTGATGCGCTTCGAAGCCCGGACCCCGGAGCTCCTGAACGAATACCGCCGCCAGGTTGAAGCAGTCGTCGAGGACGTCAAGCTCCAGGTCGCCGCCACCAACGCCAAATAGCTATTTACGGATCAGGAAGACGCCGACCTCGGCCATCAAGTTCGGGAAGAGCTTAACTTCCGAATCACCGCTCAGGTAAATGGCCCGCTCGACGGGCCATTTCATCTTTGCCGCGAGGGATTCAAAGTCATGCACCGTCAGGAAGTGGATGTTAGGAGAATCGTACCAATCGTGAGGGAAGAGCTTTGTCCGCGGGGCTCGGCCCGACCACAGGTGGGTGAGTCGGACAGACCAGTGCCCGAAGTTCGGGAATGCGACGATAGCGCGGCGGCCGACGCGCATCATCTCCTTCATCACTTTCAGTGGCTTCCGGACCTCCTGCAGAGTTTGGCTGAGGATGACATAATCGAACGCGTCGTCAGGATAGTCCGCCAGCCCCTGATCAATATCTCCCTGGTAAACCGACACACCGCGCGCAATCGCCCGCTGCACCTTCGCGCCCACAATCTCCACTCCGCGCGCATCTACACCTTTGTGCAACGCCAGCCAGTGCAGCAACTCTCCTTCACCACATCCAACATCGAGAACGCGCGTATTAGGCTCAACAATCTGACTGATGATTGCGTAGTCGCTGCGGCCGAACACATCACGGACCGAAGGATGTCTCAGCTCATGCGCCACGGCACTCATGACGCGCGAGCCACCTTTTCCCGGTACGTGCTAGCAAGAAAACCGCGGATCAGTTCGCTCTGTTCCGCGACATCGACCAGAAAAGCATCGTGCCCGTAATTCGATTGCAATTCGCAGAAGGCGACGTCCCGGTTGCGGCCTCGCAGCGCGCTGACGATCTCGAGCGACTGGTACGTTGGGTACAACCAGTCGGAAGTAAAGCTGATCACCAGAAACCGGGATTGTGTGCGCTCCAGCGCCGCCGCCAGGCTTGCGTGCCCATTCGTTACGTCGAAAAGATCCATCGCCTTCGTGATGTAAAGATACGAATTGGCGTCGAATCTGTCGACAAACTGACTGCCACGGTATCGTAAGTAGCTTTCAACTTCGAAGACCGAAGAAAAGTCGGGAAGCGGCTCCTGAGTGCGGAAGCGGCGGCCGAACTTCTCGCGCATGGAGTCATCACTCATGTAGGTGATGTGACCGACCATGCGAGCAACCGATAGGCCGCGAGCTGGTGGCTTTTTGTTGTAATAGTCGCCGTCGCACCAGTCCGGGTCCGCCATAATCGCCTGCCTGCCGACCTCATTGAAGGCAATCTGCTGGGCACTATGCCGGGAAGTTGTAGCGATCGGAATCGCGCAGGCCACGGCTTCGGGATAGGCGACAGCCCATTCGAGAACCTGCATGCCGCCCATCGATCCGCCCGCTACAGCCAGCAGCCGCTCGATTCCCAGATGATTTACCAGCTTCTTCTGCAAACGCACCATGTCTGAGATCGAGATGACCGGGAACTTCATGCCGTAAGGGCGTCCCGTGCTCGGGTCGATTGAGGCAGGCCCCGTAGTGCCTTTGCAGCCGCCGAGAACATTGGTGCAGATTACGAAATATTGCGAGGTATCGAAGGCTTTGCCGGGTCCGATGGCGTTATCCCACCAGCCGGGCTTGCCACCTTCATGGCTGATGCCGGCCGCGTGAGCATCGCCCGAAAACGCATGCAGGATCAGGATGGCGTTCGAACGGGAAGAATTCAGTTGGCCGTAGGTCTCGTAAGCAATCTCAACTGGGCTGAGCGCGACGCCGCAGTCAAGTGGTAGCGAATCGAAACATGCGACCTGAGTTTCGACAATCATCGGAGCGTATGGCTCTATTGTGCCAGCAGCGCCGAGGCCGCCTCTAGTTTTCCGCGAAGCGCGCGCAGAGCGGCAGCGACGTTCTTCGCCTGGCTGTTGGCTTCGGCCCAGCGGTTGGCTTCGGCTGCCTCTCGGATACCCGGAAGCGTCTTGGCGCTGTACCCGGTATAAAGGCCAGGCGCCATCAACTGATTCTTGTAGAACGGTCTTCCCGGTAAACCGGATTCATGAAGCAAAGATCGCTCGGATTCGATCAGCAGACGATTGAGCTTCGTCTGCAAAGACGGTGTTTCGAGAGCTTTCGCATAGACCTTCTCATACGCATCAGCAGATACTTCGAGTTTGCTCAATTCTCCGTTGAGTTCGGAAAGCTCCAGTTCCTTACTGCGGCTGAGATCGGCAAGATAGCTCCGCACAGCTTTCGCGGTCTCACGGAATTCGAATGGCAGCACCTGAGCGTCGGCCAGCCGCAGCAACGCAGAACTCATGACCCGTGTGAGACGTTGACCGCTCTTGAAATCCCGATCCGAAAACTTCGTATACCAGTGAACGGAGTCGTAAATGGAGTGGTAAATACCGCCTGAACCACCCCCAAAGCCTGCATTCACCGAAGCAATTCCCGAGTGGTGGATAAAGGCGACATAATCTGAACCCGCCCCGACTGGCGGCATGGTGAACTCGAGCTTTTCAGGCTTCACGACGTCGCGTACGATCTCCCGCATAAACACGTGCAGAGCCGAAGACCCTCCGGCTCCGAAGTTCGCTCCACCGCCATTCATGTCGCTGTTTAAGTACGCGACCGCTTTGGTGTGCAACTCGGCTTCATGCTTCTCCACCCACTCGGTAGAGCCCATCAGGCCGAACTCCTCCGCATCCCATAGCGCAAACTTGATGGTGCGCTTCGGTTGCCACCCGGTCTTTCTCAACTCCGCTAGAGATCGTGCCGTTTCAAGGACCGCGATTGCGCCGCTAACCGGATCCGCCGCTCCATTGACCCAGGCGTCATGATGATTGCCATAGATCACCCATTCATCCGGCAAACTCGACCCAGGAATCGTCGCGAGCACGTTGTAGATCGGCCGTGTCTCGGAATCGAGCTCCACCTTGAGACGCGCCGTCGCGGGACCGGGGCCGATATGGTACGTGACGGGCAGGGAACCGCGCCATGCCTCGGGCGCGAGAGGGCCCTCCAGGTTGGCGAGAAACGGCTGCGCATCCGCGTAGGAAATCGGCAGCACGGGGATTTTCATCAGCGTTGTCGCTTCGCTCAAGGGTAGTTTTCGAGCGCCTTTAACGCTCGCCCACCCGGGCGAAAGTGGATCTCCCACAAAAACGGGCATGTCAACAACGCTTCCGCGTTGCACGCCGTCCGACGGCCGGAATGCGCCCCTCGGGTAAACATCGCCCTGAAAGAAGCCATCATCGCGAGGATCGGAATAAATCAGACAGCCGATGGCGCCATTTTCTTGTGCGACTTTCGCTTTGGTGCCGCGCCAACTCTGGCCGTAGCGCGCAAGTACGATCTTGCCCTTGACGTCGATATTGAGCTTCTTGAGCTGTTCATAGTCAGCAGGAACGCCGTAGTTAACGTAGACAACCTGCCCCGTGACATCGCCGCTGCCGCTATAAGCGTTATAGGTCGGGACCTGGTTTTTATCACCGGAGTCCGGGTCCTCGGAAATCCGTGGCTCCTGGAGTTTGGCGACATACCTCGTTGGCTCCGTCATCTCGAGCGAACGAGTCTTAGGGTAGGGCAACAGCGCTTCAAACTCTTCAATGACAACGTCCAGGCCCCAACTCCGCAGCAGGCCGGCCGCGTAGTCGGCAACTGCCTTTGAGGCGGGAGAGCCTGCGATATGTGGTTCCGCAGCCATCTTCTCCATGTAGGATCGGAGGCGTTTAGCATCGGCAACCGCATGGGCCTTGGCTTCGCGTTCCCGCTGGGCTTGCGCCTCCCCAACGGTAAATCCGCGGATGTCGTTCTGCGCGAGCGCCGCTGCACAGGACAGGATCACGGCGAAAAATGTTTTCATGGATTCTGCAGGAATGCTAGAAAATCAGTGGGTTTGCGCGTCAACCCCGGGAACTGCGCAGTCACGTTGCCGCCCGAATCGAAGACGGCGTAGAAGGGAATCGAAACCGTTTGGAACTTTGATTCCTGCAATTGCTGATTGGCTTCACTGGCGGCATCCGTGCCATCCGTGTAGAGTTCTAGCAGAACGAAATTAGACATCATCTGCGCGATTTCAGGCCGCGTGAACATATTGGTCTTCATCCATTTGCAGTTCGTGCAGGCGTAGCCTGTGAACGCGACGAATACCTTTTTGTTGTCTGCCTTCGCCTTCGCCAGAGCGCCATTGAGGTCGTTCTTCATCCATACGATTTCGGTAGCTGCAGAACCTGCAACGCCCGAACCCTGTTTGGCGAGTGGAACGTAAGAATCCAGTTCCCCTAAACGGCCGCCGAACATGCCAGGAATCAGGCTGACAGCGAAGATCAGAAACACAGCGCCCACCAGCGTACGTCCGACGCCCACACTTTCATCCGGACGAATCCCTTCCATCCGCAGGAAGCCCAATAGATATAGACCGGGCAATGCGAAGAGGACAACCCACGCAGCAAGGAAGCGTTCGCGTGTGAGAAATTCCCACTGCAGTACCTGATCGATCGAGCTCAGATACTTGAGACTGACCGCAATCAGAATAAATCCAAGCACCACCTTGACTCGCGCCAGCCAGCCTCCGCTGCGCGGGAGCTTCTGAAGATACGACGGGAACAATGCCAGCAGGAAAAAAGGCGACGCCAACCCGGAAGAGAAGGCCATCATTCCTAGCGCAGGCTGCAAACCTCCACGCTGGACGGAGCCGGCCAGCAGCGGACCAATGAAAGGACCGACACACGCAAACGAAGTCAGTGAGAACGTTAGGCCCATCAGGAGTGTGCCCAGCGAGCCGCCCCGCTGCGACGCCCTGTCCATCTTCGTCAGCAGCGCCGAAGGTAGCGTGATTTCAAATGCGCCGAGCAGGCTAAGGCCGAAGAACACAAAGACGAGTGCGATAAACCCATTTATCCACGGATTCGCGGCAAGCTGGACCACACCGAAAGGACCCAGAAGAGCCGTTACCAGCAGCCCCATTCCGGTGAACATAATCACAATTCCAAGACAGAACAGGATGGCTTGGCGCAAAACCCCTGGTCTGTTGAGGAAGAAGGAAAGCGTGATCGGGATCATCGGGAACACACACGGCGTCAGGATGGCGCCGAGTCCGAAACCAAAGGCCACCAGCAGAAAACTCCACAGGTCCTGATCCTGCGGCGACGATTTAGCAGGAGCAGGGAGAGCGGGACTCCGCTGGCCGGTGAACTCGATATAGTTTGTCGGAATCTGAACTGTGGATGCAGGCGCCTTCTTGTCGATGCGAACTTTGACGGCAAGAGTCGCCTTCTTCGGGAGGCATTCGCGGTCCGTACAGGCTTGATAGCGGAGCAGCAGCGGGATCTCGGCGTCTCCCTCGCTTGCCTTCTCGGAGATGTTGATCACGGAGAGAAAGGTAACTTCGCCTTCGAACGCCTCAACATTAATGTTGAAATTGGGGTCGAACTTGACTGCCGGCTTTGGTTGATAAACCTTGATCGACGAAGCCAGCGGCGTATCGCCGAGCTTTACGGTTGTGGGAGTCGGCCCTCCGGCAGGGCTTGTGAGAGCGTAGATATGCCAGGTCGGCTCCATCTTGGCGATCAGCCGAGCGCTGACGGAACCACCAGGGGCCACGGTACCGGAATCAACCGCGGCAGTCCACAACACAGGGTTTCGACTCTGGGCGGCAAGCAGCGCCGCTGTAAGCAACACCACCGCTGTGAGTCTTCTCATGTCACATCGCCTGAGCGGAAGAATGGCCGTCAAGGCCTTCTTCAATTCTATAATTCACCTTACCGCTTGCAAATTCGGACGCGACTCGTATAGCGTTCTTGATGGCGTTCGCATTCGATCGTCCATGGCAGATAATGCAGACGCCTTTGACACCTAGAAGAGGAGCGCCGCCGAATTCCGAGTAGTCGACGCGCTTCTTGAATTCTGTGTAAGCCGATCGAGACAGGAGGTAGCCGATCTGCCGGCTCACCGTTGCCTGCAGCGACTCTTTCAGCATGTGTTTAATGACGTCGACGATCCCCTCGCTGACCTTGAGCGCCACATTGCCGATGAACCCGTCGCAGACTACGACATCCGCGTGACCCGTATATAGGTCGCGCCCTTCCACGTTACCGATAAAGTTCAACGGCAGGGCCTTCAGCAGGGGTGTAGCCGCACGCGTTAGATCGTTGCCTTTGTGTTCTTCTTCGCCGATGGATAGCAGCCCTACACGAGGCTTCGACGTATGGAAAATCACCTTGGAATAGATGTCCCCCATCACCGCGAACTGAGCCAGCATCTTGGCGTCGCAATCGACATTCGCGCCGACATCGACCACCACCACCGGAGTACCTTTTAGCGAAGGAAAGACCGACGCGAGGGCGGGCCGATCCACTCCCGGCACGACACCTTGGACCATTTTGGCGGTGGCCATCACTGCGCCCGTGTTCCCGGCGGACACGAAGCCATGCGCAACGCCCTCTCGAACTAGCCGGGAGGCGACACGAATGGAAGAATCCTTCTTGGTGCGAACCGCCTTGGCCGCGCTATCCTCCATCGTGATCTGCTCACTGGCATGCTGGATAGCGATGCGCGAACGGTCCCAGCCTTCATGCTGGTTCAACTCGTGCCGAACTACATCTTCTTTGCCGACGAGGATGACTTTAACGTCGTAGGATTTTATGGCGAGAATGGCTCCGCTGACCTCCGCCTTTGGGCAGTGGTCGCCGCCCATCGCGTCAACGGCGATCGTCAGCATATTGGTAGAGGGCGACGAGTGCGGATTCCGGTTCGTATGGTCTACTCTTCGGCGACTTCGATGACTTCGCGACCCTTGTATTGGCCGCACTTCGGGCAGGCGCGGTGAGGCAGTTTAGGCTCGTGGCAGTTCGGGCACTCGGCAACCCCGGGCAGACGAAGATGATCGTGCGCGCGACGGGTGGAACTGCGCCGTTTGGAGTGTCTACGTTTCGGATTAGGCATCGTTTCTTCCTTCTACTATTGTTTTGGCGTGCCGACCTTCAGATCCCGCAGCGCGGTCCAGCGTTCGTCCACAACTTTGGTTTGACACTGGCAATCGGCGGTGTTCCGGTTGAGCCCGCATTGCGGACACATACCCTTGCACTCGGTCTTGCAAATCTGCTGCATCGGCATTGACAGCAGGACGTGTTCGCGAAGAGCCTCCGCGATATCGATCCGGCCATCGTCATAAAAACCAATCTCGGCCTCACCCTCGTCGATAGCGAGTTCATGAGGGATGCTGTTGTCGGGTGTCGGACGATAGAAAAGATCAAACTCGGAATCGACTGCATGACGGATCGGTTCCAAGCAGCGATCGCATTCGGCATCCAAATCAACGCGAACGTTTCCGCGGATTCGAATTTCGCCAAGTGTATTACTCAGTAACTCGGCTAACCCAACAGCGTGCAGTGGCCCAACCTGACGAAGGCCGCCAAAATCAATCTCTCCCGGCGGGAAATCCACACTAAACGGGACTTTCCGGAGCTCCAACTCTTGAACACTGACAAACAACACACACCTCCACCGCTCTCGACGGGGCGATGAAAACCTCAGTATAGCAACTTCTTAGGCTATCAACCAAGTTCAGGCCAAAAAACGTGGCCATGGCCCAGGAACGCAGCCCGGCGGTGCGTCGGCTTGGGCGGAACGATGTGTCTACGACTCAAAGCTGCGTCTCAAACAGCAATGGAGTCCGAAACTTGGGGCAAACTCGTGACGGCTGACTAAATGAGATGAGGACGGATCGTTGATCCTTGTCGATCCAGCGTCTGGCTCGACTACCTTACGGGAAACATCACGCCACAGGCAGACAAGCTCGATCGACTGCTTGGTCATGAGTCCCTTGCCATTGGTGATCTGATGCTTGCGTAGGTCTTTCCGGGATTGGGCGCCGAGCACGATTTCGCGGGAGCACTACGGCTGCTGACGACATTGCTGGTCGTAGACATCGATGGGGCCGAGATGGCAATCCACGCAGCAAAAGACTACCGCAGAAGATTACGACGAAGGGGCGTCACGATCTGCCAAAACTGCCATCTGCGGAACGCTCTGGAGTAATCAGCAAAAAGTGTCGATAACAGAGTGGACGTTCTTGTTCCGAAACAACTCCGATTCCGAACATTCGACGTCTGAGTGAGTTTGTTCGAACTGACTGCGATGGGAAGGACGGACCAAACGGGGCGCAGAGACAGAGGAAATGGCCAAAACACTTGAAGCACAAGACAGACGGTTGATCGAAGTATTCGCAGACGCTTACCAGTTTTGTATCCCAGAGTATCAACGACCGTACGCTTGGACGACTGAGCAAACTGGAGAACTCTTCGACGACCTTGTTGCTGCCATGCATGATGCTCGGGCCTCGAGCGTCACGAGTCAGTACTTCCTGGGCAGCATCGTTCTGATA
>DASQLD010000490.1:0-4373 GCA_035630195.1 Bryobacteraceae bacterium | reverse complement strand
ACGCGAAGAAAAGCGGTTTTTTGACTCCGTTTGGCCAGTGGTCGCGGCGGCTGTTAGCTGATCGTATTAAGGAGGTCCTTTTAGATCGCACGCACGATCCGTATTTACGATTAGATGGCGTCGAACGTTTGCTTCGGCGTCATGCTAGGACCGGGCAATATAGCAGGGAGGTTTTTGCACTTGTTGTTTACAGATTATGGCAAAATCAGTTTGTGAATCGAGCGTGATGGTGAATCCTTGGATGTGCGCCTTCCAGCGTTCGCTTTTGTATTACGGGTAGAAGATACCTTTCTGTGTATTTCCTGAACATAGTCAAAGATCTCCTACCGCGCCGTATCCGACTTTTTCTGACAGCCCTGCGCAATGTTGGCAACGCTATCCTCTTGAGGCGGGGCATTGGAAATACCCTGCGTGGAGTGTGGCAGACGGTTGCGCTGTCACTGCGGGAGATCGTTCCCTCCAAGCAAACCGCTGTAACATGCAACCTTTGCTCTTGGGAAGGAGCTGCTTTTTACCCAAACTTCGCACCCAGCTACTTTGAACGGGATTGTACTTGTCCACAATGCGGCGCAATCGCCCGTTACCGTTCATTGCTGGTGTTACTCAGAATCCGCACAGACTGCTTCCACTCTGGGCGTTTAATGCTTGAGATCGCACCAACTGATTTCTTCCAAAACTACTGCCTTCGACACAAGGCGAAGGAATATCTTAGTATTGATCCATCCAGACCTGCGATCCTCAAAGGGAACATAGCTTGTCTTCCGTTTAAAGGATCCGCATTCGACTATGTTATTTGCCTTCACGTCTTTGGCTACGTTAGGGACGATTATCGCGCAGCTTCCGAAGTTTCAAGAGTACTTAAGCCAAGGGGAGTGGCAATAGTCCAAGTTGCCATCGACTGTAGTCTCGAAAAGTCGGTCGAGCATCTTTTTCCCGACCGATACGATTGTGGACATATTCGCCGCTACAGTGAATCCGATTTTGAGCGACTCTGGCGAGGATGTGGATTCCACGTTCAAGCTGTTTCGGTGGACGATCTTTTACCCGTTGCAGTCGTGCGACGATACCGTTTAGACCATAAACCGTTTTTAATTGCTACGAAAGTTCGTTAGAACGTGTCTTCACTTCAAAAAAGTGCGCGCAAATATCAAATAAACGCAGATCGTTGGCTTCAGTTGTAAGCGGTAAAGGAGCGACCCTCGCTTGCGCGACCAGATTGGCATGGAAACTGGCGGGAGGTTGGAGGGCGTGGAGACTGGCCGAACTCAGGCGGCTCTGCGCAGCGCTTTTTCTTCGCGAGCGGCCTTCCAGTTGAGCGGCGTCATTTCGGCGACCCGTTGGTTGGTCGTCGTTGGCAATTTCTCCAGAGCGTCCTTGAGGTAGGCAGGGATCGATGCCATGCAGGCGGCAGTTCTGGATGAGCGTGAAGACGGCGTCGTTGCGCGTCCCGTCTTCTTCGGACCCGAAGAAGAGCCAGTTTCTCTTTCCGAAGCAGGTTGGGCGTATCGCGTTCTCGACTAAGTTGTCGTGTACGCCTTGGAAGGCGTCGTGGTTCACCGGGTGAAAATCCCGGCTGGCGGTCTCGCTCCAGCCAGAAGCGCTGAAGGCGGTTCGGGAGGTGACGAACGGACTGAAGTTCCTTCAGAAACGGCTCCGCTTGGCGGAGTCAGCGAGAATGTGGGTTGTAACGAAAGTGAACACTGAGCAGGCCTCGAAATGTCGTTGTGGAAGCCGACCCCCATAATAACGGGGAAGGCCGCCGTCGCCGAAAGCAGAGCGAAAGGTTTTTGGCGATTCCACCGGGGTAGTGGTGACAACACGCAGTCAAATGGGAGCACGACGCAACAAGGGAAGTCTGTTCGGATGGAGAGCGGCTTGGAAGCCGCGCTTCAACGTCTGGCCCGCGAGGGATGCGGACGGTCCGGGCAGATGGCGGATGGGTTCGCAGTACCATCGAAGTCGGGTAATGCCGATGGAGGGAAGGAGCCCTGATCTCAGACGAGCGAAACGAAATGGCAAGAGCTATGAAGATTGATGGTTTCCATCTACCAACTTCAGATTCAGTTCGGAAGCTACAGAGTTCGCTGCACGCAAAAGCAAAGACAGAACCCGGCTATCGTTTCTACAGCCTTTGGGACAAGATTTGCCGTTGGGACATTCTCGAGGAAGCGCATCGGCGGTGCCGTCGTAATGGCGGCGCGCCGGGTGTGGACGGGGAGACCTTCGAGCAGATCGAAGCTCAGGGAGTGGAGGCGTGGCTTGGAAAACTGCGGGAGGAGTTGCGGGGCAAACAGTATGAGCCGCAGCCCCTCCTTCGGATGTGGATTCCCAAAAGCAACGGCGGGCAACGTCCGCTTGGGATTCCCACCATTCGGGATCGAGTGGCGCAAATGGCCATGGTCTTGGTGTTGGGTCCGATCTTCGAAGCCGACCTCTGCGATGAGCAGATGGGGTTTCGATCCGGACGGGATGCCAAGCTGGCGGTGCGACTGGTTTACTACCAAGTGAGCCAGAAGGGCCGACAGGAAGCGGTCGATGCGGACCTGAGCAATTACTTCAACACCATTCCCCATGGCGCGCTGATGAAGTGCCTGAGCCGCCGGGTTGCCGACGGACAGGTTTTGTCGGTGATTCGGATGTGGCTCAAAACGCCGGTGGAGGAAAAGTCGCCAAGGGGAAATCGCCAACGAACAACCGAAGCCAGGACAGTGGAAAGGGCACTCCGCAAGGAGGGGTCATCTCGCCGCTGCTGGCCAACGTTTACTTCCGGCGATTCCTTCTGGCCTGGAAGAAGTTTGGGCATCAGGAGAGGTTCGACTCGGTGGTGGTGAACTACGCCGATGACTTCGTGATTTGTTGCCGGCCCGGCAACGGGCAAGCGGCGCGAGCCGCGATGACGCAAATCATGGGGAAAATCGGTCTGCAAGTGAATGAGGAAAAGACGCGGCTGGTGCGTGTGCCCGGAGAGAACTTCAACTTTCTGGGATACACCATCGGACGTTTCTACGGGAAGGGCGGCCAGCCGTTCATCGGCACGCGTCCTTCGCGGAAAGCAGTGATGCGGTTGCTGCGGGAAATCCATGAGCAGACGAGCAGCCAGTGGAATGCGTCCGAGCCCGAGGTTCGGATCAAAGTTCTGAACGCAAAGATTAGCGGCTGGGCCGGATACTTCAATCAAGGCCCGGTTGTCCACATCTACAAACGGATTCAGACATACACGGATGCCCGGGTGCGCAGATGGTTGATGAGACGACGAAAGAAGCGAGGCACAGGTTGTGTCGCCAATATCCTGACGAGGTTCTCTATGGGAACTCGGCCTCATTCAACTTCCGAGGAGTCAAGCTGACCTGTCGAAAGCGAAAGCATGAAAGGTCCGAGATGAGAGCCGGATGCGGTAAAGCTGCATGTCCGGTTCGATGAGCAGGGTGTGGAAACGGAAGCACGGCAAGGCTATTGAGGCACCGCCAGACGAAAGAGGCGGCCAACAGATAGGCCGAGCCTAAACTCACCGCGCCACATCCTGACTCTACCGATCTCGGCTTCGCCAAAGTCCAGGTATCGGCGGACCGCTTCCCATTGGTTGATCGCGTAGCTGATGGCCTCGCCCATCGGGCTTTTGGGCAGATATCTGGATTGGAGCTTTGGGAGTGCGCCGCCCAATCGGTCCATGACCATGCGGCTATGCGACGCGCGCCGCGCTTCTCGAAGGGCCGGCCCGGCCCGGCTCCGGCGGAGTTGCTCCTCCCATCCGTATAAGATTCCAATCTGGTTTAAGATCCAGCCCGCCACTCCGGGCGTCTGGTCTCGCGCTTCGAAAAATCCGCGCCGCAGATGGGCCATGCAGCCGATCAAGATAATTTCCTTGTCCCGGGCGAAGGCCGGATAAGCGCTGTAACCGTCGCACTGGATTTTTCCCGTGTACGCTTTGCCCAGGAGCGAATCCAAACAGGCCACCGCGCGGCTGGCGTGCCATTCATAGAGGACGCATTTCTTGGGAACCAGCGCCGTCCACAAATAGCCTTGCGAGCAGCGGCCCGGATTTTCCGGGTCCATGTAGCGCACCGGCGTCTCATCGACCTGCACATAGGCGCTGGCCTGCATTTCCTTTTTGATGCACAGCACAATGGCTTCCAGTAAGAGCACGCAGTGGCGCGTCCAGATCACCATTTGCGCGCGGGCGATGAAAACGCCGTGCCGCTGCCAGAAGATCGTCTGCAATCGGTAAAAGGGAAGATGATCGGCATACTTGCTCACCAGCAGGTGGGCCAGCAATCCCGGCGCGGCCATGATGCCATCGGCCACCCGCGCGGGGGCCGGGGCGATCACCGGAGGCAGGAGCTTCTGATCGACGCGCACATACTTGGGCCGGACCG
>DASQLD010000489.1:0-6542 GCA_035630195.1 Bryobacteraceae bacterium | reverse complement strand
GAAAGCCGTGGCCGCCTTCCTTGGACACATCCGGTCAATCACGGAGCAGTTGAAACCGAAGGAGCGCTGGCGTCTCATTCTGCTCGCAGCGACCCGCGCCTTCCCTCTCGCACGAGCGCTTGAAATGTCCTTTGTGGACTCCACGCTGCCTTAATCAAATCCAGCCAACTGCCGGTTTTAGGTTTATCTGTAACGACGTAGATCTGTCCGTTGCTGATATCGATGCCGTTCACCCACGGCAGATCCCGAGAAACAACGGCATCTGATCTGCGGCGCCATCGGCATCCGTATCCCTAAGCAGGCTGGCATCCTGGGAATTTCGTCGGGTAATGTATACGCCTCCCGCAGGTGAGACCGCTATCATTCGTAGGTTGCCGAGTTCCTGGGCAAAGACGCTGATGGTGAACCCGGCAGGAGCACGGAGGCGGTTCACCACGCTCGGAGACCACTCGGTCTTCGCTGGGTTGACCAAATAGCCGACGGTTTCAGCGCGTTCCAGTGGACGGCTCTGCGCAGAGATAAATCCCACGCTCGTGCAAATCAGAAATAGAACTTTCATTGTTTGTGTTACCTGAGAACGTGGACGCCTGCGATTCGTACCGGCTGGTTGATGCGCGCTGGGAACTGTTGTGACGAACTAAATCGTGTTCCAACTGAGGCTAAGGAATAGAGCACACGAGATGCGGCCGTGCTGAAACAGCTATCAGGTTTTCCAGGTCAATGATCTAGGCCCCTGCTGAAAAGCAGCGGGCAAAGGAGAATCTCCTGATGAAGCCATTGACGCTGTCCCTTATATTTCTTGCCTGTCTAGCGCTGGCCGGCTGCGGCGCACAGAACACCCGGTCAAATGTGGAATCCCCCGGAAGCGACAAGAGCACGAAAACCAGCACGCTTGAAACCGGGACGGCCATGCTTCAGAGCAAGGAGCCGCTTTCGGCGATCAACGTTTATATGGACGGCTTCCACTTCTACAACGGCAACATGAAAGGCCAGATGGAGGCTCACCACTATTGTGCCGTTTTGAATGAAGACCTGAACCAGTGCGTGATCTTCGACGGCAACCGCAAGGACGCCAAGATCATGGGTGTTGAATACATCATCAGCAAGAAGTTGTACGAAACTCTGCCCGCCGATGAAATGAAGCTCTGGCACAGCCATGTCTACGAAGTGAAAAGCGGGCTTCTGATTGCTTCCGGCATTCCGGAAGCGGCGGAGCATGAGTTCATGGAGAAGATTGCCGGAACCTACGGCAAAACGTGGCACACGTGGCATACCGACCAACAACGTACATTGCCCACCGGTCATCCGCTGTTGATGATGGGCTTCACCGAGGAGGGCCAGATTAATCCGCAACTGGTGACGGAACGCGATAAGCGCTTCAATATTTCCTCAGAAGACAACAAGAAAAAGCGAGCCGACATTCAAACCCCTCCGATTGATCCACGCGCGGACTCATGGAAGAAAGGTGAAACCATGCAGCTTACTCTTGGGCCGATGACGAAAGAAGCATCGGCGGCTATGAGCAAGCAACATGAAGCGCACTCACGACAAGACCGGAAGAGTGGACCCGAGAAGTGAATTCCGTAGCTTCGACATTGCTGCTCTACGCAATTCCGTGTTCGATCGCGTAGCGTGTTAGTTCCGCTGTTGTGCGCAGACCGAGAGTCTGCATAATTGCGCTTTTGTGAAATTCCGCAGTCTTTACCGAAATATCCAAAATGTGGGCTATTTCCTTCGCGATTTTGCCCTCAGCAATCAGTTGCAGAACTTCGCGCTGGCGGGGTGTGAGGCAGTTATCGACGAGGCCGTTTGGCTGCCGCAGATTCCAGGCGTCTCCAAAGCGTTGCCGCAGCTCAGAGGAGATGAAATACTGACCCGCCAGGACCAGCCGAATGGCAGTGATCAACTCTGAGACAGCAGCGTTTTTCAACACGTAAGCCGATGCTCCCGCTCGAAATGCTGCCTGTATGTATTCCTTCCCAGAATATTGCGTTAAGAAAATCAACTTCGCTTTCGGCGCAAACTTCTGGGCCTGCATGGAACATTCAATCCCATTCAGCAAGGGCATCCCTATATCCAGGACAAGCACATCCGGCTGAAGGCGCTCTACTGCTCGCACCAGGGAGTGACCATCTCCGACGTCGCCTACCACCTCAAACTCCTCAGTCAGGAGACTGACCAATCCTGCGCGAACTATCGTATGATCCTCGGCCAGAAGTACCTTTGGTCGCGTCATTTGACAGTTTGACACCGGACGCCTTCAAACCGTTACCGCTAAGACTGATTCGGTTGCAATTGAGAACTGGCGCGTTCTGCTGGGAATAATCCCAGTCGGCAAGACAGGCATCGGTTGTTTAACCTTAGAGCAATTCTAGGCCAAACCGATGATTCCCTACATCGCCGGTGAATCTACTCTCGTCATTCATTTGTGGGATAACACTCATCCCGACACGCCAGCAGCTTGCGGCCGGCGGGATGCCAGAATCAGCGTGCGTGAAGAGAGCCTACGCACAATTCCTCGATCACTACTTTGCCCACTGTGTCTGAACCTCATTAAGAAGAAAGAACTCAATTGAAGCCGTTTTGAGATTTTGGGAAGCTAAGCCGAATGCGGTTTCTTTCGGCATGGCAGTGTAAAGAAGAACCGACTGCCTTTTCCCGTCTCCGACTCAACCCAGATGCGGCCACCATGCAGTTCGATAATCCGCTGACAAATGGCTAGACCCAATCCGCTACCGGGAATGTCCCGACCATGCAGGCGCTTAAACGGGTTGAAGATCGAATCGAGATGCTGAGGCGCGATGCCAATACCGTTGTCCTCTATCGAGAATGTCCAAGCGTCTTTGGTTTCCACTGCCTCAACTCGAACTAGCGGCGCTATGCCCGGTGTCCGATACTTGATCGCATTTGCAATCAGGTTTTGAAACAAGTGCACCAGCTTCGCTGAATCGGCGACGACAACCGGAAGGGAGCCGTGCGATATGGTGGCGTGGGCTTCCATCACCATCGCCTGCAAATTCATCTGCGCTGCCTTCAGTACCTCACTTACCGGTATTTCCTGCAGGTCCAATTTATCGGCTTCCCCAATACCGGTGTAACTGAGCAGATCTCGCAGCAAGACTCGCATGCGTTCCGCCCCACCTTGAATATGACCTAGCAGATCTTTAAGTTCAGGATGATCCTGAACTCCCTCAAGCCGCCTAGTCAGCAACTCGGTGAAGTTTCGTATGGTTCGCAAGGGTTCTTGCAGGTCGTGGCTCGCGGTGGAGACAAGCTGCTCAAGTCGCTCAAACGAACCGGTACCTCCGATGTCGATAGAAATGCCTCTGAAGCTTATTGTGTTGCCCTCTGCGACATCGAACACGCCTTGTGTCAGCCAGGAGTTCGCCTTACCGGGGTCTGCGAATCTGTGCCGAATTGCAATGGTTCCTCCGGGTTGACTGGCTGCCTGCCTCAACTGATTGGCGACGGCTTCTCGATCTTCCGGATGAACCTGTTGAAGGAAAGCGCCAATCGTGCCCGTCTCGGGATCCGAGGAACCTTTCTCCCAACGCTCCGGGTAATCGTCAAATTGCCAGTGCCAGGTCCGGACATTCAGATCCTGAAGTGTCTTGACGAACTGAGCCAAAATATCCGGATTGTCGCGAGTTCTTTGTTCCTTCTGATGGCGGGCAAGGGCTAGTTGCAATACGGCATTCAGTTCGCGTTGAACGAAGGGCTTTACAAGGTATCCATAGGAATTCGATCGTTTTACATACTCGAGTGTTCGGGCATCGCTATAAGCCGTTAAGTACACCACTGGAAGCTTCCAGCGTTCCCATAGCAGTTGAGCAGTTTCTACGCCATGGAGCTTGCCGGCAAGGACGATATCCATGATTGCCAGATGTGGCTGTAACCTGCCCGCAAACTCGAGAGCTCTCTCGCCCGAATCCACGGCTCCAATTACCTGATAGCCAAGCTTCGTCAATTGACGCTCGAGATCCACAGCAACCAGACGCTCGTCTTCGACGATCAGAATCCGAGTGTCGCCTGGAGCGGTAGACGGCAACGGTTCTTGGGTGTCAGATCCCGGGAGCGGAATCATAATACTCTCCATCCGGTCTCGTTATGGCTGCCAGAGGGCAGCCAAGTTCCGATTTCATCAGAGATCTCCCTCGGCGGTCAACTTAACCTTTCTCGAGAAGCTCTCACTTACAGAGAACCCGGTCTTTTAAGCGCTTTATGGACGGAAAGAGATCCACCGGATTATATTCTCACGAATCCTTTGGGACGCTTCTGCTGATCTTCGAATCGATCCGTAAGTGGTCGCGCGTGCGATTACAACCGTCCAAACCGGCTCAGCGTAGCAATAAGCCTTGCTTGGACTATATTCAACTGATCCTGCAAACCTGATGTTTTTTCTGATTTATCCTCGCGTACCCGAGCGAGTTGCTTAGTGGCCTCTTCATATGCAGTCTGAGCTTTCTCCACTGCTGCCCAGGCAGCCATGGGATCGTTGATGAAAGCTTCGGTCTCGGCTACTTGCAGAAAGGTCAGGGCGGCGTCTATTTCACATTGAATGAAGTCAATTCTGACCTCCACAGTCTCTGCGAGTTGACGGTCATACTTTTCGCGGTCGCTTGCCTGCATCGCACCGATTAGATGATATGGAGCGCAAATAGTTCCAGGTTGCTTGCCCGCCCCAGTGCGCCTACACTTAGATTGCCAACGTCAGCGCAACTTTCTACCATCTCGCCGCCCTAGATTAACGCAATGGACTATTCGAACCAAGACGCAAACGAAGAAATTTTAGCCAACGGTGAGCTGCACGATAGCGCCCCACAGCCGGATGAACACGATACCAGCCCTCCCCGCGGAAATCCTTTTCCAGTAGTCGGGATTGGCGCGTCCGCGGGCGGCATTGAATCCTTCAAGCATCTGCTCTCTGCCTTGCCGCCGCAGACCGGTATGGCCTTCGTGCTGATCCAACATCTCGATCCGAACCATGCGAGCCAGCTTTGTGAGATTCTGCAACCGCTGACACAGATGAAGGTGGAGACCGTTTGGGACGGGATTGCTCTGCAGCCGAACCATGTTTATGTGATTCCTCCGAATACGACCATGGTGCTTGCGGATGGAACGCTTCGGCTGGCGCCGCGGCCTCCCGGGCTGCATCTCCCTATTGATATTTTCTTCCAGAGTCTTGCCTCGATTCAGGGCAGCAAGGCAATCGGGATCGTTTTGTCCGGCAATGCGGCGGATGGCAGCGAGGGGTTGAAGGCGATCAAGGCAGAATGCGGCATAACGATGGCCCAGGACGAGATTACAGCAGCCTTCAGCGGTATGCCCCGTAATGCAGCCGCGACCGGTGTTGTCGATTTCATCCTTCCGCCCGCCGAGATCGCGCGCGAACTCACCCGGTTAAGCGGCCATCCTTTTCTGATTCCGCCGGTTGAGTATGACGGACAGATCGAGCTGCTCCCGGGCGGCGAACCTGAGCTGAGGAAGATCTTCGCCCTACTCCAGGCCACTACCAAAGTAGACTTCTCCGAGTATAAGAAGAAAACGATTCGCCGGCGAATCGGAAGACGAATGATGGTGCACCGCTCGAAGAGCCTGGCGGAATACGCGGCTTTCGCTGAAGAGCACCCTGTCGAATTAAGAGAGCTGTATCGAGACCTTCTCATCACGGTCACTAGTTTTTTTCGTGAGCCACAGATGTTTGAGAAAGTCGCACAGATCTTCCGTGAGCGTATGGAATCGAACTCCGATCGCCGGCATCAGCCGATTCGGGTTTGGGTTCCAGGCTGCGCCACAGGCGAGGAACTGTATTCGCTTGCTATTTGTCTGCGTGAAGTCGTAGATGAATTGCGGGTTGGTATTCCGCTTCATTTCTTTGGCACAGACATCAGCGACGCGTCGGTGGACCGCGCGCGTTCCGGCGTGTATCCGGCAACCATCGCCAACGATGTCTCACCGGAGCGTCTAGCGCGATTCTTCGTAAAGGTGGACAGCGGTTATCAGATTCTCAAGGCCGTGAGGGAGTCTTGCGTTTTTGCGCGCCAAGACGTCACCAAAGATCCTCCCTTCTCGCGAATGGACATCGTTAGCTGCAGGAATGTTCTTATCTACATGAACTCTGCATTGCAGCGGCGAGTGTTTCCCATTTTTCACTACAGCTTGAATCGGGACGGGCTGCTGCTACTCGGAAGCGCAGAATCTATAACGATTGCCGATGACTTATTCCACGTACTGGACAAGCAAAACCATATCTACGCTCCAAAAGTCACAGCGGTCCGCATGGTGCTTGATATCGGGGCCGGCCGCACGACTCCGCTCGAAGCGCCGCCTCCTGACATTCGGCCAACGTCGGCGGATGGCGATGCTCAAAGACGGATCGAACGAGTCATCCTGAACAGATATTCCCCGGATTCGGTTGTGGTGGATTCGGATCTCAAAATCCTTCATTTTCGGGGGGACACCAGCCCTTACTTGCAGCCGGGGCAAGGAGAAGCCAGCCTGCATCTCCTTCGCATGGCGCAGGAAAGTCTGCTCGCCCCTCT
>DASQLD010000488.1:0-3827 GCA_035630195.1 Bryobacteraceae bacterium | reverse complement strand
GAGGTTCTCGAAGCCTGCTTTGGTCGCCTCCACCCGATAGCTTCCTGGAAGCAGCGAAGGAACGCGGTAGTGCCCATCACTATTGGCGAATGTCTCCACCTGCGCGCCGGAATCCTCGTTCACCACCGCCACTTTCACCTCCGGGATCGCCGCGCTGCTGGCATCTACAATCGTTCCAGCCAAACCGCCACTCCCCGTTTGCGCGAAGCCCGAACTCGTCAGGAGAAACGCGAGCCAAAATCTATTCATACTAATCCTATAGATTAAGTAGACTTTAAGCCAATGACACCCGCTCTGTCAAGCAAGCCTCCTTACAGCCGACTACCGATTTGTTCCTGGAATATCGTTCTGAAGCTTAAAAAGTGTCTTGCTAGCAGTAATATACAGCGTTTTCATACCGGGACCGCCGAAGGCGCAATTGGTGATCGTATCTTCGGGGACAGCCGTGAAGCTGAGCAGCTTGCCCGCTGGCGAGAAAACGTGGATGCCAGTTTTGGTGTCCAGTGTTTCACTCGTACCGCGACGCCGGTGCAGGCCCGCCGCCGCATACAAATTCCCTCTACTATCGACGCACAAACCGTCGGCGCTCCTTCCCGGATAGAAGTTATGAAAGACACGCATGTTCTTCAAACTTCCGTCAGCCTGCAGATCGTAAGCGCGAATCATTCGCGCTCCTCCTTCAACCTGGCTCGCTTCGACCAGGTACAACGTCTTGTCATCCGGCGAGATCATCACTCCATTGGGCTTTTCAATCTGCGGGGCCGCGACAAGACGTGACAGCGATCCGTCCGGATCAATCCTATAAACACCAACCGGATTTGGGCCGGGAAAGTCAGTGAAGTACATCCGGCCCTTCGAATCCATCGTGATGTCATTCGGCTGATTTAACGGAACGCCTTGGAAGTTGTCCGCGCGGACTTTATACGCGCCTGTCTTCAAATCCACTGTGCTGACGCGCGGCCGTCCACCTGCTTTTTTGTTCCCACCTTCGCAGATCCAAAGCTGGCCCTTCGTGTCGATCACGAGGCCGTTCGCCCCGTTGCTGTTTTCCCGAAAGACAGTCAACTCACCGTCCTTCCCAAGCCGCATGATGCGATGGAACGTGGTCTCGGTGAAGTACACATTGTCGGTAGCATCTACCGTCGGACCCTCGGTAAACGCGACGCTAGTGGCGATCTCCAACTCAGCGGCGCCTGCCAACATCACCACAAGCAGCTTACTTCCAAGCAGGAAGCGAAACATTGGCTCGATAGTTCGAATCATTGAAGTCGGGATTGCGGACAGGCGCATACACTTTTCCATTCGTTCCAGGGATCGCCGGCCGGTCCTGCGTATAGATCCAAACCTTCTGCTGATCCCACACAATAATCTCGTCTCGTGAATCACCCGTTACGTCAGCGACGTGATACGCAAGATCGGGATGGCCATCGTCGGGGAACATCACGACGCGACGCAACTCGCCATCGATCATCCCACCTTCGCGGACATTGGCCGACAACAACGCAAACTCTTGACCGTCACCGCGCCAGTTGACGGGAGCCAGATGAGTCGATCCCGGCGCCAACTCTTCCTGTCCCAAGATCTTCCCATCGGGATCGAACAGCGTAACGATTCCCGGACTACGCCAAAAATTAGCAACGTAGATTTGCAGACCCGGCATGTTTGGTCGAAACTTGCCGACACTCTGTGTCTGTGTGTGCCCAATCCGAGCACGATTAAGAATCTTGCCGGAAGCAAGATCGAAGACGAGGAAACCCTCATCACTCCCGCAAATGTAAACCCGCGCAGGCGCATTCGGGTCCGCGCCAAACTGTCCAACGGAAATGCCGTCGGGATGGTCCTTTATGGCGCTATCGTGCGACCACAACTGCTTGCCCTGATGATTCCAAAGCGAGTAGCCGATCATGAACTCCTGCCGTCCATCCTTGTCCATATCGAAAGGAAAAGGATAATGCCCGGTCTGTCCTTCGCCTTTCCACTTCATCTGCAGGTCTTTGTCGAACACCCAAAACCAGCGATAGCGATCTTTGATGACAATCTCTTGAGCGGTCTTGTTGCCGGAAAGATTGAAAAACGCCATCGAATCGCCATTGTTGATCGTGTATGGGCGCTCCTTGTTATCCGAAGCAACCTCTGGCATCCACGATCGCTGCAGGATCTTCCCTGTCTTTCCTTCCAGCACCTGCAACTGAAAGTCCCGCACCAGCACGACCTCGTTCTTGCCATCGCCATCGAGGTCATGAATCTGGAACGGTGTATCGTTCGTCAGCAATCCATTACGTGAGTCAGGCCGACCCGATTGCCACAGGACCTTTCCATCCAGAGTCACCGCTGTCAGACAGCTGATGTGATCGAACGCGTCGCCGCGCACGCGAGGGATGTTCTGCGCGAACAACATGTCCGCCTTGCCGTCTCCATCGAGATCTCCAAACCGCACATTACGCCCGGCGCCAAATCCTGGGGTTGTGAACGTCTTCCACAAGCGAGGCTTGGGATTGGACTCGCGCAACGCCTCAAGCGTAACCTCCCGAGCCCGAATGCGCTTCTCCACCGACTGCTGCGCTTCATTCGTTGCGCTAACCACAAAGTCTTGAAAACGAGCCGGAATATTGGCCATCAATCCGGCGGACCCTTTCAACAGCTCGCTGTCGGAAAGGTCCAGCACCTGCTTGCCATCGATACTCGCGCGAATACGAGCACCGGCGTTCTCCACCTTCAATCGACGATATTGCTTCGCGTCGTAAGGAAATGCCGCTACTCCAAGTTGACGCCACTCCGCCTGACGAAGCTCGGTCTCAACTGGCTTACGTACCAAGACAACCGCCTCTTTGCCGCCACGCAACGCGAAGAGATAGTAGTGCCTCGATGTGTGATAACGAAAAGCAACCCCCGCCAGATCGCTCAAAGAAAGTGGCTTCACGCTGACTTCGACCGTGTAATCGCTCCACTCTTGATCGCCGGTAACGAACAACGGTGTCGTGCGTCCCTGCATCTCATTTACCTGATGCTGTTCCAGATACGGCTTGCCCTCTTCATCGCTCGCGACCCACGAATCCAGATGCACAATCGGATTGCGCCACGGATGCGTTCGAACACCGCGATGCTCGATATAGTGATACTCCTGAATCGCGCCATTCAATTGGCCCATCGGCGCTGACAACAGGCCGGGAGGAAAACGGGAGAAATCATCACGGAACAACTCTCCCGCAAGAACAGGAACAGATAGCAACATCAGCCAAAAACGCATCAGAAATCGAGCCTCATTCCCAATTGAATATTACGCGGCGTATAGTTTATGTTCGATGTTCGAATGCGTCCGAAGTTCACGCTGGAAGCGTTCGTATCGGGATCGGCCAACATCACGACATTGAACGGGTTGAACACTTCCACCCTCATCTGCAGCTTGAACTTCTCCGCGATGTAGAAATTCTTCTGCGCCGTCGCATCGTAAGTGAAGAAGCTTGGACCGTAAACAGTGCCCACACCCGCGCTGCCGAATTGACGAGTGGGTCGTGTCGCTGTGGGATCGACGAACGCCGGTACGCGGTAGGCGCTCGTCTCGAACCACTGAAAGGCTTTCTCACCCCGCGACAAGCCGTCGTGATCACGCTTACCGTCGGCGATACGATCGGCGCGATTCGCCGTCGCTCCGGTCGGGCTCTGACCTACTCCCGCCGTCACCGTCAGCGCCGTTCCCGACTGCCATGTGCCGATGCCCGACAACTGCCATCCCCCAAAGATCCCCGCCACCACTGGATTTGTCGACGAACCCCAACGTTTCCCACGACCGAATGGCAATTCATAGACGTAGTTCCAATGAAAAACAC
>DASQLD010000487.1:0-6542 GCA_035630195.1 Bryobacteraceae bacterium | reverse complement strand
ACGAGGACCACCGATGCCGGCCTGACCGCGCTCGCTTTGTTGAAGAGTTTGACGAGCCTCAATCTCGACTACACAACTGTGACTGATAAAGGCGTATCTGCGATCGCTATGCTGCCGAATCTCGCGGAACTGCATCTCGATAGCGCGACAATCACGGACGCCGGGGTCGAAGCATTGAAGGCGCTGCATGGGCTGAAGGTCTTGAATCTGTACCACACGCTTGTGACGGAGGCCGGCTATAAGACGCTAAAGAGCGCACTTCCAAACTGCAAGATTATATGGGATCGCGAATCGGGGCAGCCGACGCGCAGGGGAAGTTGATGCGAGCTCTGATTCTTATCCTCGGTTTGGTGGTCGCCTTCGGTGCTGAACTGCCCAAGTGGATCGAAGAGCAGGGTGGGCGTGTCGAAACCGATGCCCGGTCACGAGTGACTGCAATATGGTTGCCCTTCGGATGGGTTACCGACGCGGAACTTGATCCAATTGCTGCGTTGCCGGATCTTCAGACTCTCGATCTCTCGCTATCGCTCGTGAGCGACACCGGGCTTGAAAAACTTAAGAATCTTCGAAACGTGCAGGAGCTGAATCTCTATTCGGTTGAACACATCACGGACGTCGCGATCGCCTATTTGCGTGGATGGAAGAAGCTTCAGCGGCTGAATCTTCGCGGGACCGATATCACCGACACGAGCGTTCAGTATCTCGGAGATTTGACGTCGCTCAAATCACTCGATATCAGCTATACGCAGATAACTAACAACGGCATGGAATATCTCGCCGGGCTGCGTAATCTGGAGGAGTTTTCGGTCGGCGGAAACAAAGTGACGGGCGCAGGTTTGCGGGTACTCAGGGCGTTGCCCCTGCTGACGGCATTGAATCTGAGCGGCGGTCAAAAGCGGAACTCGGGAACGTGGGTTGTGACTTTGACAGATCGCGACATGGATGTAGTAGCCGACCTGAAGCAGTTGCGCTCTCTCAACCTCGCCGGGATGCGGATTACAGACGTGGGTGTGACGCAACTCGGTGCACTGTCGCAACTGAAAAGGCTCAGTCTTGGCCGAACTCAGATCAGTTCGAAGGGGCTCGGCGCCCTGGCTGGTCTGAGCAATCTCGAGGAGTTGAGTTTGTGGAGCGCGAAGCGGATTGATGACGCGGCGGGACCGGCGATAGCGTCGCTGAAGTATCTGAAGATTTTGGATCTCGCAGAGACGGCGATCGGCGATGCAGGGCTAGCGAGCCTCACCGTCATTCCTGGACTACAGAAGTTGTACCTTAGCGGATCACGAGTAACCGATGCGGGTGTACAGGCGTTCCTGAAAGAGCGGCCTGATTGCAAGGTATCGTGGAAATGAGAGTAAATGCGGTATTTGCTGCCTTTGTTGCGGTGATCGTTGCGGCGACGCAGCCGGCGGCGAGCGGAAGTTTGAGACGGCTGACGCACAGTCAGTACAACAACACGGTTCGCGATCTGCTTGGCGACAATACGCGCCCCGCTGATTCGTTCCCGCAAGAAGACTACGTCAACGGCTTCAAGAATCAGATAGCCGCACAGGATATATCGCCGTTGCTTGCGGAGGCGTACAATACCGCAGCCGAGCGTTTGGCGAAGAGCGCGTTTCTGGGTGGTACGGACACGAATCACCTGATTCCTTGCAAGCCGACGGCGGCCGGTTGCGCCGACAAATTTGTGCGGTCCTTTGGACTTCGTGCGTTCCGCCGTCCGCTGACAAACGCCGAATTTCTCAGGTACAAGGCGGTTTTCGCGAAAGGGGCTACTCGTGGACGCGACTTTCTGTCGGGCGCACAACTCGTCATCGAAGCGATGATGCAATCACCCAAGTTCCTGTTTCGTGCCAGTGGATCCGGTCCACATGCCATCGCGACGCGGCTTTCGTATTTCCTCTGGGACACGATGCCGGACGAAGCGATGTTCAACGCTGTGGCTGCTGGGGAACTGTCGAACGCCGCGGGCGTCAACAAAGCAATCGACCGGATGATTGCGGATCCACGCGCTGGGGAGGCTTTGGACGAATTCGCCGCGCAATGGCTGCGGTTCGACCTTGTGCAGACGGCTGTAAAGGACCGCGCGCTGTATCCGCAGTTCTCGCCGGAGTTGGCGATCGCAATGACGGAAGAGACGAAGCTGTTGATCGCCGATCTCGTTTGGAGCGATCGCAACTTCATGGACCTCTTCACTGCGCGGCGCACGTATGTCAACTCGGATCTCGCGTCGCTGTATGGTGTACCCGCTCCGAAGAACGACTTCGACCAAGTGTCGTTACCGGAAACAGCCGGACGTGCAGGCATACTCGGGCACGGGACCTTTCTCGCACAGACAAGCAAGCCGGGCGAAACTTCGCCGACGGTCCGCGGCTATTTTGTTCGCGAGCACTTCTTCTGCCACCAGGTACCCGATCCGCCTCCCGGAACAAACAGCAACCTGCCGCCATTGTCCGTAGATCGTCCGCAAACGAACCGTGACCGGCTTAACGAGCATCTGATCAACCGGACCTGTGCGGGGTGTCATAGCCTGATGGATCCGATCGGCTTTGGGTTTGAAAAATTCGACGCGATCGGGAAACGGCGAGAGAAGCAGACCATCAAGTTCTTCCCAGATCGCAAAGCAAAAGACCAGACTCCCAAGACGGTGACGCTCGACCTGAATACGAGCGGGAAGGTTTCGGGTCTGGCGAACTCCGATTTTCAGACGCCTGTCGAACTCGGGCAGATTCTGGCGAACAGCCGTGATTGTCAGGAGTGTGTTGTGAAGCAGTTGTTCCGGTACGCCTACGGCCGCCGCGAGACGGACGCCGACCAGAAGATTATCTCGGGAGCAAGCGTGGCATTCCGCGATTCCCAATTCCAGTTCAAAGTTCTTATCATGTTCTTAGCGAGATCGCTCGCGCTTCCGGCAACGCAGGGTAGCTAAATGACATTCAAACGCCCATCGCGACGCAGTTTCTTGAAAGGCCTCGGACCTGCAGGAGCGCTCGTGCGCGTCGGCCTGCCACCGCTCGAGGCAATGTTTAACTCTCATGGCACGGCTTATGCTGCGGACGCGGCGGGCTCACGTATTCCATCTCGGTTCGTACTTTGGTTCAATGGCAACGGCGTCCCCGAGAGATACTGGATTCCGAACGAGACCGGGCGCGATTACCAGTTGAGCCCGTGCCTTACCCCGCTGGCACGTTTTCGGGATGATTTTCAGATCATCACGGGTCTCGACAATCCTGCTGCGCGCCATCCTGGTCCGGGTAACGATCACCATCGCTCCATGAGCGCCCTAATGTCCGGAACACCTTTCACCGGCCGGGGCGCCGGTGGGGCGTCAATCGACCAGATACTGGCCGGCAAGATCGGCGGCAATTCGCGGTTTCGCTCGCTGCAGATCGGCGTATGCCAGGAATCGCACGGCGAGAGCATTCACCGGAACATGAGTTGGGCCGGATATGAACGGGCGCTGCCGCCCGAGATGATCCCGCACAATCTATTCGATCGAATGTTCGGCACGAAAGAGCAGAGCTGGATCGAACGGAAGAAGAGCGTGCTCGATGCTGTGCGCGACGACTTCAAAGAGATGAACGCGGCGCTCGGGAAGACGGATCAACAGCGTCTTGACGAGCACCTTGCTTCCGTTCGTGATCTCGAACGCGCGATCATAAGCCTTCCGCCGGAGTATACGAAGGTGCAGGAGCCGGAGATCGGCGGCGATGTTCGCGATTACCCCCGTATCGCAAAGCTCCAAAGCGATCTGCTGGTTCACGCGCTCGCATCGGGGCAGACACGCGTCGCGACTTACATGCTCACGAAGTGCCAAAGCCTCGTCCGGCTGCCCTGGCTCGGATACACAACGCTGCGGCACCACGACTACACTCATACGAATGCGGATTCACCGCAGGCGCAGCGGATCCTGCGTGACATCTGTCGATGGCACGCTCAGGAGTTCGCGTATCTGATCGGTCGCCTGAAGGCGATTCCGGAAGGCGACGGCAACATGCTCGACCGTACCAGCCTCCTGTATATCCACGAGCATGCCGAGGCGAACATTCATAAGAACAATGGGCTGGTCGCGATCGTTGCCGGGCACGTGAACAAGATGGTCACGGGCACGCACACCAAGGTGACCGGGTCCATGGGTGACCTGTACCTCGGCATCGCGAACGATCTACTGGGTGTCCGTCTCGACGGATTCCCCACCTCCTCACGGAAACTCGAAGTCCTGGTCTAATGGACCGGCGACAATTTCTGCAAAAGAGCGCCCTCGCTTCGCTTGCGTCCGGAGACGTGTTTGCCGCGCCTGGTCATCTCGAACAGATGCCGGACATGTTGCTGGCATTTCTCTCGCGCCGGTTAAATGCGCTTGCAGAGAAGTGGGACGGAGAGCGCGCTAAGATTCGATCCGGTAACGATGTCGAAGCGCGGAACCGTTTTGTGCGAGAGAAGTTTCGCGAGATGGTGCACGGGTTCCCTGAGCGGAATCCGCTGGCGCCGGTGATAGTCGCGAAACATGAACGTAACGGCTATCGCGTCGAGAATGTCATGTTCCAGAGCCGCCCGAATTTCTGGGTGACCGGTAACCTGTACGTTCCCACGAATGGCGCCGGCCCGTTTCCGGGCGTTATATCGCCGTGTGGTCACTATCCGATGTCGCGGATGGAGCCGGAATACCAGGCCGTATACATAAACATGGTCAAGGCCGGATTTGTTGTGCTGGCCTACGATCCGATCGGGCAGGGTGAACGGCGGCAATACTGGAATCCCCAGATTAATCAGACTGAAGTCGCCTTCTCGTCTACATACGAGCATTCGATGCCCGGACAAGTCTTGCTTATGATGGGCGAAGACCTGACGCACTACCGTATCTGGGACGGCATGCGTGCAATCGATTATCTGGAGACTCGGTCCGAGGTCGATAAATCGCGCATAGGGTGCGCCGGGCATTCCGGCGGAGGCACACTGACGCTGTTCATCAGCGCTCTCGATGAGCGTGTGAAGTGCGCAGTTGTGAACGAGGGCGGAACTTCACACCGCTGGCCGTTGGATATTCGTCCCGGAAGTCGTGTCGGACCGTCTGACGTCGAACAGAATCTTTTCCCCGCCGCAGTGTACGGCGTAGATCTGTGCGATTTGCACGTCGCAATTGCTCCTCGGCCACTGATGGCGATGATCGAGGACTACAATCCACGGTTCGATCGAGCCGCGGAACACATTCGCACTCGTTATCAGCAACTCGGAGTGCCTGAGAAGTTCGCTACTGAACAGGCAACGGATCCGCACGCGTGGACGCCGAAGCTACGCATCGCCGCGACGGATTGGCTCAGCCGCTGGATGTATGGCCGACCTGGTCCCAAGTCCGAACCCGAGTTCGCGATTGAGCCGGCAGAAGCTCTGTTCTGCACCCCCAACGGGTCGCTGCGCTACTCACAGCAGGGCGACAGCATTTTCTCGATCATCCTGAAGAAGCAGGCAACGCTACCGCTGCAGAGTTCTCGTACGAGCGCCAGTCAGATTAAAGAGTTGTTGCACTATCGCAAATCCGACGTTGCGCTCGATGCCCGAGTCAAGGTGACAACGCCGCGGAAGGCCTATTCGATCCAGAAGCTCGACTTTGTGTCCGAGCCGGGCATTGCCATTCCGACCTGGGTGTTCGTACCCGATACAAAGCGAGAAACATATCCTGCGCTTCTGTTCGTGAATGAGGCCGGCAAGCAGGCCGACGGCATGGAATTCGGTCTATACGAGCAGTTAGCGCGCAGCGGCAATCTTGTTGTCTCTGTCGACGTACGCGGGATCGGCGAAACCAGACCGCCCCACGAAAGCTCCAGCAGCCGGATGAACGAATTCAGCCATCTGTTCGACGTCGAAACTGCGATGGCTTACATGACGTGGTTCATGGATGAGTCACTATTCGGGATGCGCGTTCAGGATGTCATTCGAAGTGTGGACTATTTACTTAGCCGTCCGGATGTGGCGAAGAACGATTGGAGACTCACTGGTAAGGGAGCGGGCGCTCTCTGGGCACTTTACGCCGCTGCACTGGATACACGCATTCAGGATTGTAGGTGTGAGCGCGGGCTGATCAGCTATGCGGCGCTGGCTCGCACCGATAGATACATCCACAATGCAAGCGTTTTCGTGCGTGATGTGCTGAAGCACTTCGATCTGCCACAGGTTGCGGCGACCGTGGCTAATCGGCGGCTTACTTTCGTTTCGACGGTGGACGCGATGAAATCGCGCGTCGATCCAGCGGTTGTGCGGAGCGTTTACCGCGACACTTTTGCTGCGTACCAGGCTGCCGGGGCGGACGGCCGGTTCAGTATTGCGTGAAGAGGCCCCCTGAAAGGTGGCCGCAGGCTAAAAGCCGCCCCACCACCAGCACAATCAGTATTTGGCCATCCTGGCTTGGGCCCGGGCCCGGCAACGTATATTCAGAAGCCCGCGCTGGAAGCGCACAGCCACGGACGCGGGCAGCGTATCAATTCGCCTTGGAAGGCGCGAAAAAAGCAGAGCGTGCCTTCAAATTCGAGTTGGCTCTCACTACT
>DASQLD010000486.1:0-6795 GCA_035630195.1 Bryobacteraceae bacterium | reverse complement strand
CTGATGATCTCCGTTGCCGGTGGCTTGATCGTCACCCGCGCAGGATCTGAGAAGAAACTTGGCCAGGAGTTCAATCAACAGCTATTCGGCAATCCCGAGCCGCTCGGACTTGCAGGAGGAATTCTGGTAGCGCTCGCGTTGTTCCCGGGACTCCCGACAATTCCGTTCCTTGCGCTCGGCGGGGGCATTGGCGCGGCAGCCTGGCGAATGCGCAAGAAAGCACAAGCTGCGACAGTGGCTACGGCGGCTACAGCGCAAGCTGCAGCTCCTGCGAAAGAAAACTTCGATGCGCTGCTTCGTGTCGATCCGATTGCAATTGAAGTCGGAGTCGGACTGGCCTACCTTGCTGCAGGCGGAGCAAATTCGCCGCTACTACAGAAAATCTCGGCCATTCGCCGTCACTTTGCGACAACCATGGGATTTGTCTTTCCGCCGGTTCGTGTGACTGACAACGTATCCTTGCGGGGCCGCGAGTACTTGATGCTGATCAAGGGTGGCGAAGCTGGTCGGTTTGAGTTGACAAACGGCTGTGAGCTGGCCGTGCCAACTGCCAAGGCGCAACCGATGGACGGACAAGCGACCCGTGAGCCCGCGTTCGGTCTGAACGCGCTCTGGATTCCGGCCGGAAATACAGAACTGGCGCGCAAGTCTGGATACACTGTCGTTGACGCGATCAATGTGCTCGGCACACACTTGACGGAGATCGTCAAGCGGCATGCCCACGAGATCTTCTCGCGCCAGGATGCCAAAACCTTTTGCGATCGAGTCGCGCAAGAGAGTCCGAAGACTGTCGAAGATCTGATACCGAAATTATTACCCTTATCGAGCGTACAGAAGGTTCTCCAGAACCTGCTTCGCGAAGGAGTACCGGTGCGAGATGGTGTCTCCATCCTCGAAGCTCTGGGTGAAGGCGCGCAGAGCACTAAGAACACTACGCTTCTTACGGAGTTCGTACGTCAGAATATTCGCCGCACTCTAGTGAAGCCGTATCTTTCCGCTGCCGGCGAATTGAGGGTCTATTTCACCGATCTCTCGCTTGAGCAAGTCGTTGAGAGCACCGTCGAGCACGGTGAGCAGAGTAGTGTTGCCGCCTTGGCTCCGCAATCCATGCGGGAGCTTGTGGCGAAGATTCAACAGAAAGTCGAAAGGCCCGAGTCTGCCGTAGTCATCATTACGAGCGCGGGCGCCCGGCCTTTCTTACGTCAGATGGTTGAACCGATTCTTCCAAATGTCTACTTCCTGTCGCACAACGAAGTGCCGGCAGGCGTACGCATCGTATCCGCTGGAGTAATTCAGTGACGCCGGTTGAAGCCGGCGACAGAGGCCACGCGTGAAAATCAAATCGTATTTTGCGAAAACAATAAATGAAGCAATGGACCGGGCCCGCGTAGAACTCGGGTCAGACGCTATGATCATAGCGTCTAACAGGACCTCGGGTGACGCTCAGCGACTGGGGACCTACGAGGTCGTCTTCGGCATTGATGATGATCGTAAGGGACCCGAAGCTTCTATCCGTAAGCCGGTATTCCCGGCCGTCTCCGCCACGAAGCTCGTGACGCCGCCTCTGGCGCCGCCAACTCTGCCGAAGGTATCGTTGGAGCCGGCTGAGGGTCTCGAACGGCTCAAGGCCCGAATGGAAGACTTGCGCAAGTCTGTCTCCAAGAAGAGGGAGAAAGTTTCTCAGGCGAAGCTTCCACTCTCTGGCCGAGTAGCTTTCGTACTGACGCAGGCCGGATTTCCTCGGCAGATCGCAGAAGAGTTCGCGGCTGGCATGCAAAATAACTTGCGCGATGACCGAGCGGATATTGTCGGCGCGGTGCGTTCTCAGTTAAACGCGCGTCTGCGTGTTGCGCCTAGGCTCGGCTCCTCAGTGAGTTCTCGTTCTACCGTGGCCATCGTCGGTCCTCCAGGAGTTGGAAAGACCAGCACAATTGTGAAGCTTGCTATCAAGTATGGAATCACGGCCGGGCGCCCCACTCGTCTCATATCAACCGATACGCATAGGTTTGCGGGAACGGAGCTTTTGCGCCGGTATGCGGAAGCAATGGACATACGCTTCGACTCTCCGACCACAACCGACGCTCTCGACAGGGCATTGGCGAGCGATGGGCGCAACGCGTTAGTGCTGATCGATACGGAGGGTTTCGGTTCTGTCTGCGAGCGAGGTGCTGGGCTCGCATCTTTCTTAGCAGGTCGAACCGATATTGAAGTACATCTTGCGCTCCCCTCGTTCGCTTCGCACGAAGATCTGTCAACTATCGCGTCGAGGTTTAAGCCTTTCCTGCCCTCCAAGCTGATTCTTACAGGATTCGATATGTGCGCGAATGTCGGCCCGATGCTTTCGTATGTGCTCGGAACCGAATCCGCTGTGTCTTTTCTCGGAACGGGTCGTGAGATCCCGGAAGACATCGAAGAAGCATCGGCAAACGCGCTAACAACACGTCTGTTGCCATTGCTGGTAGCTGCCGCTGCGAACGCTGCTTAAACCTATGACTCAGGCTTCTTACATATCCGAACCGCCGGTGACCGCCGCTGAGCGCGAGCGGTTGATCCTTGAGCATCTTCCCCAAGTTCGATGGATCGCCGCCAGCTACCACGATCGGCTGCCATCCACGGTGCTGGAAGAAGACCTTATCTCTGCAGGCATCATCGGGCTAATCGCCGCGATTGACAACTTTGATCCTTCTCGGACGACAGCACTGCGCACGTACGCCGAGCATCGGATTCGAGGCGCGATTCTCGACAGCATCCGGGGCCTCGATGGAATACCGCCGCACCACCGCCAACGAGCGCGGCAGGTGCAGAACGCGATTGAAACTGTCGAGAAGCGCCTGGGACGAGGACCTGCGGAAGACGAGATCGCTCAGGAACTCGGAATCACTCTCGATGTTTATCGGCAAACCCTGCTCGATGTTCGTGGCGTCTCTCTCGGGAGTCTCGAGACAGTCGATGGCGAGGGATCGTTGATCCGCTACATTGCAGATCGTGAAGACCTAACCCCGGGCCACGTGGTAGAGCGTGAAGCGTTGCATCGCCTGCTGACGAACGCGATCAAGAATATGCCTCAGATCGAACGCAAAGTTATAGGCCTCTACTATATGGAGGAGTTGACGTTAGCCGAGATCGGAAAGATTTTAGACTTGCATACGTCTCGTGTTTCGCAGCTAAAACAGCAAGCGATCCTAAGATTACGGGCGCTGATGGAAAAGCGCTGGCCTGGTGGAATGTGAGGCGCTAGATGGATAAGAACGCGCTTTCACAGGAAGATATTGATGCGTTATTCCAGGCGCAAGCGTCGGCCGGCTCCGCGCAGCGCGCGCAGGCACGGGCCTTCGACTTTCGCCGATCCGATCGCATCCCGAAGGAGCAGATCCGCGCCCTTCGCGCAGTCCACGACACCTTCACGCGTAGTTTAGGATCGAGTCTATCCGCTTACTTGCGGACCTACGTTACAGTCAACCTCATCTCTGTAGAGCAGCTTTCGTTTGCCGAGTTCCAGGGAACGCTTACGTCGCCTACCTGTATTGCCACGATTGGCATGAATCCGTTTGAAGGTACTGGCATTCTCGAACTAAATCCAACTCTCGCGTTTCCACTCATCGAATGTCTTCTGGGCGGAGGCAAGGTGAAGCCCCTCGTTGTTACACGCGAGATGACGGCGATTGAACAGCGCATCCTAAGCGGTTTACTGTCATTGATTCTGCAGAATCTTTCGCTCGCGTGGCAGAGCGTGGCGACAGTGAACTTTTCAGTGGAAAGCCACGAGTCTGAGCCTGCGCTCCTTCAGGTAATGGCGCCGAACGAAGCCATCGTTGTCATTGCTACCGAACTGCAAATCGGGGAAACATCCGGAATGATGAATATCGGCATTCCGGCGAGTATAGTAAAGTTGCTTCGCCAGAAGTTCGACCAGCAGTGGACCGCCCGGAAGTCGAACCTGATGGATGAGAGCGCCCGCATTCTGTCCCTCGTGCAAACCACTCAACTGGCGCTGGAGGCCCGAGTAGACGGGGCCACCGTATACTTCGAGGATCTTCTCGCCCTGCAAGAGGGTGATGTTCTCCAGTTCGATATTCCTATCGCGCGGCCTGTAGTGATGCGTGTGAATGGTCTAACCAAGTACGCCGGTGGCGTCGCAGTCTCGAACCGCAAGCGTGCATTTGTGGTTTCGGCTCCGGCTAAAGCCTGAAGCCATCAAAGCAAGTCATCACGCTTGCGACTCTCGAGAGCTTTCACGATCGCGCCCACTTGCTGCGCCTGGTTCCGGTCGGCAATCAGAAGAGCATCCGGCGTGTCGACGATCACCAGGTCTTTGACCCCGAGCAACGCGACGAACTTTCCTTTGGCGTCAACGTAGTTGCCCGTGCTGTCCTGTGCCAATGCGTCACCCAGGGACACATTGCCGTCACCATCGCGCTCCAGCAATTCGTAGACGGCGTTCCAACTGCCTACATCGTTCCACCCGATATCGTCGACGGCAATTCCAACTACATTCTTTGCCTTCTCCAAGACCGCATAGTCAATTGAGATGCTTTCGCATCGAGGGAAGGAATCTGCAACGCTCGAATGAAAATCTTTTTTTCCGAACGCAGGCAGGGAGGCGAGCAGGGTCCAAGTCTTCGGCTGGTGCTGACGCAATGCATCCAGCACAGTCTCGGCTTTCCAGAAGAACATACCGGCATTCCAAAAGAATCTTCCCGAGGAGACAAACTTCTTCGCCGTCTTCGCATCGGGCTTCTCACGGAAGCTGATGACGTCTTCGATCGATCCCGCTCCAGCCTGCACACCTTTGCCGAACTCAATGTAGCCATATCCTGTTTCGGCCCACCGAGGCTCGATTCCGAACACTGCGATCTTGCCGCTCTCGGCGGCCCTAAACGCAGGCTTCAACAGCTTTGCATACTTCTTTGGTTTCGTGATGACATGATCTGCCGGGAAAACGCCCATCACAGCTTTCGGGTCAATGGAATACAGAATGTGCGCCGCCAAGCCGATGCAAGGCGCGGTATTTCGCTGCGCAGGTTCGGCCAGGATCTGTTTCTTGGGCACCTCGGGAAGCTGGCGAATGATCTCCTCCCGCAGATGATCGTTGGTCAGGATCCAAATCCGCTCCGGGGGAAGAACGGCGGCCAGCCGGTCCACTGTCTGCTGAATTAGAGTGCGCTCACCGAGGAAGCTCAGGACTTGTTTTGAGCGGGTCTTTCTACTCCGGGGCCAGAATCGCGTACCACGACCGCCGGCCAGAATCAGGCCGTAGTAATTCTCTTTGGACACATCAAGCAGTTTAGCGTGAGCCCGCCTGGACTCCTACTGGAGTGGATAACCACGAACCAATAGAAACGTTCGTTCCCATCTCGTCTTGCTGAAGAAGTGCTTAGCCATGTCTGCCAGGTGGTCGAAGTTGATGTTCCCATCCGCCAGATGCTCAGTCGGGGCGTCGTACGACCACCAAATCATGGCAGGCTTACCGATGATATTGGCGCGAGGCACCAGACCCCCAAAGCGGCTATCCGCGGAATTGTCGCGATTGTCTCCCATGGCAAAATAGTTGCCTTCGGGTACGATCAATTCACCTTCGACAACATGATGCCGGAGCATCTCGAGCCCGCGCCGCTCTATAGCAATATCCGGAACGCGCGGAAAATCGTTCAGATACACCGACGTTTGCTGCGGGATCAGCAGCTTATACGGCTCCTCCAGCGGGCGTCCGTTCAGGTGAACAACTTTGTCCAAAATTCGGATGCGGTCGCCAGGAACTCCAATCACGCGCTTTACATAGTTCTGCCGGATGTCGAGCGGGTACTTGAACACAATGATGTCGCCGCGTTTGACTTCTTGATACGGCAGCAAATACTTGCTGAGCGAGCCTGCGGGCGCATAACTCAGTCGATCGACGAAAAAGTGATCGCCGATCAGCGTTGTCCCTTCCATGGAACCAGTCGGAACGACGAAAGCCTGCAAAACAGTTGTCGTGCCGAAGAGGAAGATTAGGATGGTCAGCGCCCAGTCAGCGATCCAATGCCGCTCTTCGGGATTAGTTTTGGGAAGGGTAGCCATGGATCAACATGAACGTCCGTTTCCAGCGAGTCTTCGTAAAGAAGTTCTGGACCAGGTCCACGGCGTGATCGACACTGATGGTCGGGCTCGCCAACCTATCCGTCGTAGTCTCATACGACCAATAGATGATGAGCGGCTTGCCGATTATGTTCGCACGCGGGACGAAGCCCCAATAGCGGCTGTCCAGCGAGTTGTCACGGTTGTCACCCATCGCAAAGTAGCTGTTGGGTGGGACAACAACCTCGCCATTCACCACATTCTTCTCGAGCATTTCGATAGCGCCTTCGCTTAACTGTAGATACGGCTGACTTGGGAAATTGTCACGATAGCTATCGTTATATTCGGTTTTGTGGAACTTGAACGGCTCCTGGACACGTGAGCCATTGCGGATCACTTGCTTGTTCTCGATCCTGATGCGGTCGCCGGGAACTCCAATCACGCGCTTCACGAAAGTCTGTCGGATATCCACTGGATAGCGGAAAACGATAATGTCGCCTCGCTTAACTTCGGAATACGGCAGCAAATGTTTGCTGATGGGACCAGGTGGCGCGTACGCCAACTTGTCAACGAGAAGATGGTCGCCGACGAGCAGAGTATCTTCCATGGAGCCTGTCGGGATGACGAACGCCTGAACAAGCGTGGTCGTACCGAACAGTAATAACAAGACCGTCACAGTCCACTCGGCAATTGCTCCGCGTTCCGGTTTGGATTTCTTAAGGCTGGCGGTGGTTGGGGCTT
>DASQLD010000485.1:0-6075 GCA_035630195.1 Bryobacteraceae bacterium | reverse complement strand
GAAAGTGGCACGGTGTCCTTTGACTCCAATCGGATCGAATCATCCAGCCTCCGCTTAATCAGGTTCGCCTGGAGCTTTCCATCGATCAGATAGAGCCCCCAGCCTTCCCCATCCGCATCGTCCACCGCGCGCGTAATAATTGCGCCGTTAGGGACCGACGAGCGTATCCACGCGGAGACCGTGAACCGGTCATAAAAGCCGAATGCTCCCTTATCGCCTGCATCGATGAACGTAGCGCCAGCCAAAGCAGCATCGGGGACATGAGCAACCATCCCTTTGACCGGCATCCAATCGGCGCGGGACGTCAACGCTTTCTCCCAGGTTAGTTGCGCGCTTCGAAGTTCGCCATCGAGTGCCATCAACGCCTGTTGTGACAGTGCGACCACAGCGTCCAACTCGCGAATGCGAGCTTGTTGCTCCGCCACCGGGGCCTTGACGAGCGGCGGTGTATTGCCGTATTTGAGGTAGCGTCCAAGCTCGGGAATGTTGTTGAAGTAAGCAAAGAATTGGTAAAACTCCCGCTGCGTGAATGGATCGTACTTGTGGTTGTGACAGCGCGCGCATCCGACAGTCAGTCCCAGGAAAACGGTGGAAAACGTCTCCACTCGATCGACAGCATACTCAGCCAAATACTCCTCCGGCACGATGCCGCCTTCCGAATTACCCCGATGATTGCGATTGAATCCGGTCGCGATCTTTTGGTCTAACGTCGCATTGGGAAGCAAATCGCCCGCAATCTGCTGAAGCGCGAACTGATCGTACGGAAGATTGCGATTGAACGATTCGATTACCCAATCGCGCCATCGCCACATGTGTCGCTCGGCGTCCGTCTGGTAGCCATTTGTATCGGCATAACGAGCCGCATCCAACCAGCGAATCGCCATCTTCTCTCCGTAGCGAGGCGATTTCAGCAGCCGGTCGACCACCTTCTCATACGCATCGGGAGAATTATCCTTGACGAAGCCATCAACTTCGTCGATGGTTGGTGGAAGTCCCGTCAAATCGAAATGGACTCGGCGCAGAAGCGTTATTTTCGCGGCCTCGGGAGAGGGTTGCATTCCTTCTCGCTCTAAACGCTCCAGAACGAAATAATCGATTCCGTTTCGCGCCCATTGCTTGTTCTTGACTTCGGGCAGACGCGTCTCTTGCGGAGGAATAAACGCCCAATGCTTCTGCCACTTCGCGCCTTCGTCGATCCAACTCCTCAGCGCGTTGATTTCCCGGTCCGATAACTTAACACCTGTATGCGCGGGAGGCATCCGTAGCCCTGGATTAGGCGCCGTGACACGCTTGACCAGTTCACTCCTCCCCGAATCGCCAGGGACAATCGCGAACCGGCCGCCGAGATCCGCGCGGGAAGCAGCCTCGCTGTCAAGACGCAGCCGGATTTTCCGCGCCGCCGCATCCGGGCCGTGGCAGGCAAAACATTTGTCCGACAGAATGGGCCGAATCTCCCGGTTAAAGCCTGTTTCCGCGCTCACAAGATAGGGCGCGACAAGCATAACGAACCAAATACGCTGAGTCATACGGTCAAGGCTCCTACTATGATCTCACCGAATGAGGACGGTGCGATATAAACGATGAGATGCTATCTCGAGCCGTGCTCTTATCGTTGTGCCCCGTGCTTCTCTTCGGCGCGCAGGAATGGATCCTGATCCGGACCACGGACGGAAGTCAATTGGAGGGACAAGCTGACCTCGTAAAAACCACAAAATTCCGGCCAAGCGAGATACTTTCGATCCACAGCGGTTCGCCTGCTTCCGAGAAGGAAACCGAAAGTATCACAACGGCCCTAATAGCGGTGCAAGGCAAGGAAAGACAGCAGCGAGATCGCGCTGTCGACGAGCTCACCGCGATTGGCGTACCCGTCTTGACGCCGCTCCTCAAAACCTTGAAGGACACTGACCAACACGAGCCGCGTCCACTCTACCGGCTTTTCGAGCGAATCATGCCGAGTGATGCCGATGGCGTCGACCGGTCTCTCAGCTTGACACGACTGCAAAACGGCAATTCGGTAAGAGGAGCATTGCCCGAAGGAGCCCTTGAAGTTCGCAAGGGCAACGGCGAAAAGGTCTCCGTGCCCTGGTCTACGATTCGCTCCCTGGCCGTCCGCAAGAAATCCATCCAACGCGCCATGCCCATCCACTCCCTGCGGCATTGCAATCAGATTGAGTATCTGGACACTGGCGTTGTCACCACGCCCGGCTCCAAACTGAACGTGAACGCGCACGGGTTCGTCCGGCTTTCGTGGAACGAGGACGGCTGGGCGAGTGATCCCGATGGACTGAAAAAACCTGGATCGCCCGCCTACAAAACAAATCTCGTCGGGGGACATCCCTTCGGCGCTCTTATCGGCCGGGTCGGATCGGATGGAGAGGTCTTCTTCCTCGGAAAGCAGGCTGTCAAAACGAATCTTCCCGCGGGACGCGTCAAGCTGGCTGTCAATGACAATGCTCACTGGCAAAACAATGTCGGAACTTACTCGGTGACAATGACGGTGACGGACGCCTATGATCTGGGGAATCCACAGTGAATAATGCTGCGTTATCCATGATTCTGGTCTTCACCGCTGCTGCCCACGGCCAGCAGGAAGATTGGGTCGACCTGTTCAACAACAAGAACCTGGACGGCTGGATCGTCAAGATCGCCGGCCACGAATTGGGAGATAACTTTGGCGACACGTTCCGAATGGAGAACGGCGTCATCAAGGTGTCCTACGTCAAATACACCGACTTTGGCGGCAAATTCTCTCACTTGTTCTACAAACAAAAGCTCTCGCACTATCGCCTCTCGCTCGAATATCGGTTTGTCGGCGAACAGATGAAAGGCGCTCCAGGATACGCGCGGCTGAACAGCGGCGTCATGGTCCACTCGCAAGCTCCTGAGACCATCCTCAAAGATCAGGACTGGCCGATCTCCGTCGAAGCGCAGTTCCTCGGCAACGGCCCGAACGACAACCGGCACACGATGAATGTGTGCACGCCAGGAACGGAAATCTTCATGAACGGAACGATGGTCAAAGCCCACTGCACAAGCTCCACATCGAAGATCTATCGTGGCAACGACTGGGTGAAGGTCGAGGTGGAAGTGCTAGGCTCCGAACGCGTCCGTCACCTCATTGATGGCGAGACCGTGCTGCAATATGAAACTCCCCAAATCGGCGGCGGCGTTGCGCACAATTTCGATCCCAAGATTAAGATCGACGGAAAGGTCCTGAGCGAAGGCTACATCGGCCTGCAGTCGGAAAGCCAGCCTGTCGAGTTCCGAAACGTCCGACTTCTAAATCTCTCCGGCTGTAAGGACGTCAAGGCCTCCAACTACAAGGCCTATTACGTCCACCGCGACGATACCAAGTGCGTATTCAAGCGCTAGCTGACAGCTCCGCTGTTCAGTGGGGCGGGATTGTATCCCGCAGCCGATTTTCAATCGGCCATCTTCCTGCCTTCCTCACCTCCAGCTAGGGCACAGCCACCCGATTCACCGGTGACGGTCCGAACGACAACCAGGTACCTCGTAAAGGCCGCTGCTCAATCCCAGGCTTTGAGTAATCACAGACGCCGTCCGGGAAGATACTTCGGAGCCGTTCCATTTCAGCCGGTGTGAATCCAACGACATAATCCGCCTCGTCAATCGGCTTCAGTTGGCATTTGACAACATCATTAGCGAGCGGCATCCCAGCCGCTAGATAAGGCGATCCATGCGACGGATACAACTTGTTGCATGCGCCCGTTCCGGAATGCGTCTGCCTTTCGACGATTCGACTGCCCATGGAATCGTAGCAGGCATCCTGCAGTTCCACTGGCTTCGAGCGAACCACCTTCCTCGCCTTCGGCTCACTAGAAGAATCACGCAGCAGCGCCGTCAACCATTGATCCATATACGACAGCGCCCCACGCAGCACAGGACTCTTTGTGCTGAACCCGCCATAGGTCTTACCGTCCTCCACCAGCATCACGTGATTATCGGCATGACCGTTCGCCTTGATCAGCCGTTCCCGCGTAAAGAACGAATGAAACTGCATGTGAATGTCACCCTTTGTCAAATCGGAGTATCCACGATAATCGATGATCGGCATTTCAGCGAGGCCGGCCCCACCGTTCAGAATTCTGCCCGTCTCATAAGCAACGCGCATCGCAGCTCTGTCCCCAACCGTTCGCGAAGGAACCAACTCCGCATCGATGTCGAGACCGCCGATCTTTTCATTTAGATCGAGGAACTGCTCCGTCGTGATTTTACCTGCGTTTACCCCGCGCAGGCCATATTGCACACCGACATTATCGAGGAACCGTCGCGCAAATCCCGTGGAAGGATCTTTCCCGTAGACATTCACAGTATGATCGAACACCGTGCAGCGAGCGCCCTTGGGGTTGGTCACAGGATCGTATAGAAGCCTAATCGGAATCAATGCGTCACAAACTCCACGAGGCCGCAGACGGTCCGGGCGCGTTCCGTGCACTCGCAGGCTCTCAGCATCCGGCATCCCCGACGCTAGCACCTGCTCCTCGATCGTCCATGGCACAGAGGCCGTCTCGAAGTAGTGGTACATCAACCGCGCCCCAAACGAATGGGCGCTAATCGCCGCATGACCAACATCCGGAAAGCTGCAGCCGACTACAATCCCATCCAGCAGACCCGGATAGTTGTCGCCGATCTGGTGACCCTGATACGAACCGCCCGAACAGCCCCAGCCAATGGTGAATCGTGGCGGTCCCTGCGATTCGATGAAGCGTTCTTTCACCATCATCATCGTTTCGGCCGCCAGCAGATCGTTGCAGTTGTTACCGAAAACGTTTAGCGACGCAGAAGCTACGGCATACCCTTGCGACAGCATTGCGTCGTTATCGACCCCGCCTGTCGTTGCGCCCTGCCGGAACCAGCCGCCCGGACAACCTCCGCCGAACGTATAGATCAGCTTTTCATTCCAGCCCTTCTCAAGCATCGCAATCTGGTAGATCGCCCGATTGATCGTGCCGGTCTCAATCCGCACAACATACGGAACGGTCTCGCCGCTCAATGTCGTGATCTGAGCCGCATCCGCTGGCGGAGCCTGAGGATCGGCCAAAGGGATCAATTTCTCGGCGCCGGTTGTCCTGTAGTAGTAATCGACGCGAGTTTCACCATGCAAGTCGAATCGAGCGCCGGACCCAACATCTCCCCGGACTGCAATCGGAATCGTTCCGTCTCGCATAGGAACGGCTGCTCGTGCGGTCCCGAGAAAATAGGCCCCGTGATCGGATAATTCGTGAGTTTCAAGGACCCGCGCGCCGAGCCTGTGGTCGCGACCAGTTCGTTCTCACCGATTCGGAGTCCCGTCAACAGACCCACTAGAGCCAAACCATCCTTCGCTGCCCCAAAACTCGAAGTGACATCGACATCGTTCAATCGGAGCTGAAGGCCCTCGCGCGCCGCCGTTTCGACACGCGTCAACGCGTCGCCGCCCGACACCAACTCTGCCCTCGAGGAGAGCACAGTCACTCGAAGAAGCTCCGGTTCTGCGCTCCAAACCCGTAAAGCAAAGGTCACCCCAAGCAGAAACACGCCGATATACCCAGTTCGCGGCATCGCGGAAATTGTACCGTATCGATATACTGAAAGAGGTTTGTCCATCCGAGTTCAATGCGCTCTCATTGGCTTCTTCTTCGCGATAACACCCCATAAAAAGGCGTTCGCGCAGACAGTCGAGTTCCTCACCGGCGTCCAACCCGTGCTCAGTGAGAAGTGCCTCTCCTGCCATTCCGGCGATACCCCGCAGGGCGGCCTCAAAGTCCACACACGGGAAGAGATGCTGAAGGGCGGTCAAAGCGGCCCGGCGATAGTGCCCGGCAAGGGCGCAGAAAGCTTGCTCGTAACAAAGATGCAGGGTAAGAAGGGCCTGCGCATGCCTCCGTCCGGGCCGCCGCTAAGCGCCGACGTAATCGACAGAATCAAACTCTGGATCGATCAGGGCGCTAACTTCTCGGGAGCTTCTCTGAAGACCGAGCGCATCGCCCCGGTAGGTCCTCGCACTCCCGCAATTCCGCCCGGACAAGCGGAGAACCCCGTCGATCGCTTCATTGACGCCTATCTCAGCAAGAA
>DASQLD010000484.1:0-5542 GCA_035630195.1 Bryobacteraceae bacterium | reverse complement strand
AACCGTGATCTCGATCTCGCTGTCGCTGTCGGAGCCGCGTACTACTCCTATGTGCGATCGACCGGCGCCGGCTTGCTGGTACGCGGCGGTCTGCCTCGCGCCTATTACATCGGCATCGGGACCAGCGGCGATAAAATTCACACCGTCTGTCTGGCGCCACGCGGCAGCGAAGAAGGTTCGGTGCTCGAAATTGATCGCGAAGAGTTGCAGCTTGTCGCGAATAAAGCGGTGTCCTTCCGGCTGTATAGCTCGCTTGTGCGAACAGACGATCAGCTTGGAGAAGCCGTCGAGTTCGAGGCCAACGATCCCGATCTGCATCTGCACGCGCCTCTACAAGCTGTGATTCGTTTCGGCAAGAAAGCCGAAGAGCGCATGATTCCGGTCAAGCTTGTCGTTCGTTTGACAGAAGTCGGCACGCTCGAAATCTGGGCCGACTCGCGTGTCAGCGAGCATCGCTGGCGGTTGCAGTTTGAACTTCGCAAGTCCTCCCACACACAGGAGAGTGCGCGGCCGGCGGCTGTAATCAGCGAGACCGCGATGGAACAGGCTCGCGCGTTGATCGCGAATACTTTCGGTCCGGAGCGTCTCCTTCCTCCAGAAGAACTACCGAGCAAGCTGGAGCAAACACTAGCACTCGGACGCAACTCCTGGCCGCTGTCGACTATTCGTCAACTGGCGGATTGGCTGCTCGAATATTCCGACGGTCGAGGCCGCGCGCCGAATCTCGAAACGCGGTGGCTGAACCTGGCAAGCTTCTGCCTCAGGCCAGGATTCGGTTTCCCAGGCGATGACTTTCGCATCGATCAGGCGCGGCGAATTTACGCGTCGGGATTGCGCTTCCCGAACAATGTCGAGTCCGAGATTCAGTGGTGGATCATGTGGGGCCGTGTTGCGGGCGGTTTGAATCGCAATCAACAAACCGATATCTATCAGCGGTTGTCGCAAACACTCATGCCGAAGCAGGGTAAGAAGGCTCCCCGCGTGAACACAAGCCTTCTGCGCGAGATGTGGAGAACAGCATCGAGTCTCGAGTTGCTGCCGATCCAAACCAAGACCGATCTTGGTGAAGCCCTCATCAAGCGCCTGAAGTCGGGGGAAGCCGGCCCGACCGAGCTCTGGTGCATCGCACGCATCGGAGCCCGCGAGTTGTTTTACGGGCCGATCAACCAGGTTGTCCCTATGACAACGGCCTCGCGCTGGGTGGACGCGCTCTTACGCTTCAAGAATTCGGAAGAGGCGCTGGCATCGATTGCGCGCGTCACCGGCGACATCAGCCGTGATCTTCCTCCTGCAACGGTCAACCTTGTCCGTGCAGCTTTGCAGCAATCGAAGCCGGATTTGCTGCCGGTTCTCGAAGGTGAGAAGGGACGCGACCTCGGCGTAATGGGCCGCATGTTCGGCGAGGATCTGCCGGCCGGCCTCGTATTTGCATGACCGAGGTTCAGGTAGTCGAGTGGCTCAAGCGAGCCGCGCCTTCTACCGGGCGAGGCGTCGTTCTCGGCATTGGCGATGATTGCGCGATCTACCGCGCACGCGGATCGTCGGAAGACCTGCTCGTCACCACGGACCAGTTCATCGAGGGAGTTCATTTCCGCTCCTCCGACTCCCCCGAAAGCATTGGTCACAGAGCGCTGGCTCGAGGATTGAGCGATATAGCCGCCATGGGCGGAGTCCCTCGATTTTGTCTCTTGTCACTTACGAAGCCCGCAAAGTACGATGATCGCTGGCTCAAGCGGCTGTACAGGGGATTACGGAAGCTCGCGGGACGAACCAATACCGTCCTTGCAGGCGGCGATCTGGCGCGAGGCGCGAACCTGGCTTGTGACATTGTCGTCTGCGGATCCGTGCGCCGGGGACGAGCCATACTGCGTAGCGGAGCCAAACCCGGCGACACGATTTATGTGTCCGGAGCCCTAGGCGGACCGGCATCTCGCAATTACCCGGTTCGCTTCTTAGAGCCCAGGTTGAAGCTTGGCGCGCGCCTGCGGGCGTCGGCTTGCATCGACATTACAGACGGATTAGCGCTCGACCTGCACCGGCTCTGTGCCGCCTCGGGCGTAAGCGCTAGAATCGAAAGTATCCCGATCGTTCGCGGAGCGACCGAGAACCACGCTTTGTCGGGCGGTGACGAGTACGAATTGCTGTTCACCAGTTCAGCGGAGTCCCCAGATGGTATTCCGATCGGCCGCATCGAAGCGGGCGAGCCCGGCAGGATTTGGTTGCGCGATACAGCGATCACCCCAGTCGGTCACGACCACTTCTCCGTTTAAGCGATTAAAATTCCATAGGAACGGCGCCGTATCAACCGTGATCGGCATCATAAGGATAGATGAGAAAACTTCTGCTTACGCCCCTTCTAGTGATTTCGTTCGGATTCGGCGAGACGATAGAGCCGGCGGGCGCGCCTCCTGCCGATCTCAATCCCGCGATCGCCGGGGTTCTCCAGAAGAACGGCATCCGCGTGCTGAATGACTCTAAGAAAGTCGTGTCAGAACTTTGGTTCCGGTCGAACCTGCCATCTGGGCCGAAATCGGCCGAGGATGCGGTGACATTGCCCACCGTTCCGCACGGCGCGCTTCTAGGCGTTATCCGCTTACCGGAGCGCGGAGCCGATCGCCGTGGGCAGACCTTGAAGCCCGGCCTGTACACGCTGCGCTTTAGCTTCCATCCGCAAAATGGCGATCACCAGGGTGTTGAACCGCAGAGGGATTTCCTGGTTCTATCCCCTGCCGCTGACGACAAGGACCCGAATGCGAATATCGGGTTCGACGCGCTCATGGAACAAAGCCGCAAGGCGTCGAGTACACCGCACCCGGCGGTCCTGAGCTTTTGGAAATCGGAAGCAGGAACCAAACCTGGAATTGGCGCCGGAGCGGAAGGCGAATGGGTGTTGCAGGCAAAGATTGGCGATCAGCCGGTTTCCGTAATTGTCGTAGGCAAGAACGCCCACTAAAGCATTTGACGAAAGCGGGCGTATGCGGAATCCCATGCGCCCGCGCCGCTTGGCTTGTAAACATCGGCGGGGAAAGAGCGCGCCACGATCGAGCGGCCTTCCGCAATCGAATTCACTGCTCCCGACCCAACCATCTGCATGACAAGATTGCCTAGGGCGGTCGCCTCGACGGGTCCCGCGAGAACTCTGCAGTTTGTAGCGTCTGCCAAGTATTGATTCAGCACCCGATTTCTCGCGCCGCCTCCCACTACTCGAATTGTCCGATATGTCTCGCCGGTCAGCTCGCTTAAAGATTCCAGCACGTACCGATACTTGAGGGCCAAACTTTCGAAGATTGTTTGCACATATGCAGCTTGGCCGGCAGGAACGGGCTGATTTGTGCTCCGGCAAAAGTTATCGATCGCCGCAGTCATATCGTCAGGATGAAGAAACGCAGGATCGTCGGGGTCGACGAGAGATGTCAGCTCAGGAACCGGTTTCGCAAGAGCAACCAACGATGCGTAATCGGTGGCGTTCCACTGCTTGCGACAACCCTGAAGAAGCCACATCCCCATGATATTTTTAAGAACCCGAGTGGTCCCGCCGACGCCGCCTTCATTGGTGAAATTGAAAGCGCGAGCCTGCGGCGTGACGATCGGAGCCGGCGCTTCTGTACCCATCAAAGACCATGTGCCCGAACTGATGAACGCCGTATCCCCGCTTGCCTCGATGGCAGCCACCGCGGAACCCGTATCGTGACACGCGGGAGCGATGACGGTCGATCCCCCAAAGGAACCTATGACCGAGCCCGGCTCGGTAACAGGCTGTAGTAGGCGCGTCGGAAGACCGAGCCGATCGAGCATCGGCCATGCCCAATCCCGAGCGCGCGCATCGAACATCTGCGTCGTTGTCGCGTTGGTGTACTCGCAGGTGATGTTTCCGGTAAGCCAGTAGTTCAGCAGATCCGGAACGGTGATGAAGTGGCGCGCAGCTTCGAGAAGCTTCGGCTGCTTCTCCTTCAGCGCATACAACTGGAACAGAGTGTTGATCTGCATGAACTGAACGCCAGTACTCTCGTAAATCTCGTCGGGAGGCACATGTTGAAACACGAGCTCCGGCACGCCATCGGTACGCTGATCGCGGTAGTGAACAGGATTCTGAAGCAGGGCGCCGGATTCATCCAGCAGCGCGAAGTCGACGCCCCACGTATCGATACCTATGCCGTCAACCTGCGGCGCCTTGGCGAGACCGGTGCGGATCTCATGCCACAAGCGAAGCACGTCCCAGTGCAGAGTCTCACGAGCCTTCACAGGCTCGTTCGCAAAGCGGTGTAGCTCTTCAATAGACAGCCGGCCATCCTCGAGCGTGCCGATGACGGCGCGGCCGCTCTCAGCGCCCAGGTCGAAGGCAAGGTATCGACGCATGCTAACGGAGGAACGCCTCGGGCAATCCACCATCCACGGGAATTACGTGACCGGTGGTCTTCGCGCTGCGATCACTCGCCAGCCACACTATGGCCTCAGCGCAATCCTGTGGACGGATGGGAATGTTCGTCAGTGTCCGTTGCGCGTAGAACTGGGCGAGACGATCGCGTAACACTTCCGTGGGCTCATCGTCTCCCGCTGGGAGATTGTACTTCTTGAGAGACGGAATAAGGCGCTCTCGCGGAAACATGGTGGAACCTTCGACGACAGTAGCGGGAGCGATACCATTGACTCGCACCAACGGCTTGAGGCCAATTGCAAGCTCACCGATAAGATGATTCACCGCGCTCTTGCTGACGTCATACGCCTCGCTGCCCTTCTTGGGAACGACGGCGTTTGCCGAGCTTGTGAGCACGATCGTGGCGGGCAGTCCCTGTTCAAGGAGTACCCGCTTGGCTTCGTCGGCGAGCAAATAGTTGCCAGTGACATTCACATCCAGCGTGACACGCCAGTGATTCTCATCGAGCGTCCCATCATCCTTCGGCGGGAGGAAAATCGCTGCAGTATTGATGATGCCGTCTACGCCCCCGAACTTGCGGATGGTCGCATCGAAAGCCGCGCGAATACTCTGGCGGTTGCAAATGTCGATCTCGCACGATCCGGCTGCCTCTGCTCCTGCCACCTTGGCAATGAGCTGTTCCGTCTCCTTCGCTGCGTCCGCATTTTTATCGGCCGCGATGACATGAGCGCCTGAACCCGCCAGTTGCAGACATACAGCGCGGCCGATACCGCTGCCGCCGCCGACCACCAGCATGATCTTGCGGCTGAACTCCTGCTCGGGAGGCATCCGTTGAATTTTGGCCTCTTCGAGCGCCCAGTATTCGATGCGAAATGCTTCTCGCGGCGGAAGCGCAACGTAGTTATAGAGACTGGTGAAGGCAGGCGCCACCTCCGCGGTCTTCGCTTGCGGCAGAACCGAGCCGGCTCCTGCTGCAGCGGCAGCTGCCGTTCCCAAAACGGTTGCTCCGGCCATCACGTGGATTGCGTTGATATAGAACTCAGCAGTGATGCGCGCCTCCTTCTTGTTCTTGGCGAATGTGAACATCCCGACGCCGGGAATCAGAACGACCGAAGGGTTGGCATCACGCAGCGCAGGTGAGCCCGCTTCTTTATTGGCGTTGTAATA
>DASQLD010000483.1:0-12605 GCA_035630195.1 Bryobacteraceae bacterium | reverse complement strand
GCGCAGATCGAGTGGGTACACGGACTGCGGGAGGATCGCCCAGGTGTGAAGGAACTCCATGTCCTGCGTGTCGTTGTATAGCCCTAGAGCAGTTTTAACCTTACCGCCGCGTACGCCGAACCAGTCCGCGAACTTGTAGTCGGCGAAGGCCCAATCGAGCTGTACTTGTCCATTCCCGAGGTCGCCGATGTCGCGCGTGTAAGCTTGGGCGCCGATGCGGAACTTGTCCGTAATAGGGGACGAGATATTCAGGCCGCCGTCGGTGAAGGCCGCGCTGCCCTTGCTGGTCTTCATTGTCATCCAGTTATTGGTGTCGGAATACGCGTAGCCTTGCTGGATGAAGCCATGAATCTGGACTGGCCGGTCCTTAACCTTCAGTTGCGCATGCGTCAGAGCGGGCAAAGCGAGCGCGGTAATCGTTAGTAATGCTCTTAACCTCAAGTAAGTATCCTTCAATATGATTACGACTCACAGCCGAGTCTGTTGCTTGCTTTTGTAAGCCTTAGAGTCCATATCGAAGCTGGGGAGGGGATTTTTTAACCTTTTTACTGCAGTACAACAGGTCCTTTACACTTGGCTTCGCTGTAGGGTAAACTACAACTATCGGACCCTATACCCCCAGCATCTCAAACGCCGAGAGCCGAAGGGCTGTCGAGCTGGTTGCTGCTTTTCAGCAGCATGAAATAACCCTGGCCGAGCTATCCGGAGAGGCGCAAACGTTAAGCGCACAAGCGCTTTTCGTCGTCGCCACGTTCCTCCGATGCGAGGAAGGAGACAGGCACTTCGATCACCGTCTCTTGGCAGCGAAGGCGCGCTATCGTGAGATCGCCTCTGGAAATCGTTGTATGTGTTAGGTTTTTGTTCTCAGTAGAACAAACCCATATGCCGGCACAAGGATGTTTTTCACGATATGGTCCCGACCGGACCGCTTCCAGGCCTTCCTAGCGCCGTCACTCCAAAACACGACAATCGCCCCCTTTCGGACCGAATGGTTCTGTCCTTTGGCGGTCGGGTTAATTAGAAGTAGATACCGACCCGCAAGTTTCTCAAGAGCGAGCAGAGTTTCCGTATCAGAAGAAACCGAACTGATCGCGCCATTGGCATAGTCTGGTAAGTCGTTTCGCAATTTTGAGAGTGCGCGAACGAGGCTTAGCATGCTGTTGGGTTCGTTCTGCTCCTCGACTGAAACCCCGTCGTTTCGCAAATCGAAACGTGGGATGAACCAAGTGGTCTGAGGCGCAAGCGAGCGAGAACCATACCAGGGAAACGGTTCCCGTAGGGTCTCGTCGTAAATTCGAGAGCCGTCCCCGGGTTCGTCACGATGGTCGGGAGGGTTCCCCTTCCATTTGCGGCCCCGTTGCATTAGTTCGTCGCCGTTGTAGATCACGGGATACTTCGCGACTGAAAGCAGGAGACACATGCCAACGCGGTACGCCTCCTCCACGGGGGCCTTCCGGTCTTCGAGGAACGTAGCAAGACGGGGATTCTCGTCGTGACTGCCGAGAAACGGGAATGACACGTAGGTTTTGCTTTGCTCGATCCAGTTCGTCAAAAAACCGGGTGACGGATGGGCAATCCAAGCCCGCGCCGCGTGCATGAAAGGTGCGTCGAGCAATGCATTTAAGCCAGCCGAGTGACTCCTGATCACTTCGGGCTTGTCGAGTACTTCACCGACGAGGACGGCGTCAGGATTGATGCTGTATACGTGAGCGCTAAACTCCCGCCACCACTCATTGTTTTTTCGGACATCCTCCTCGGAAATGGTTCCGAACGTGTCGCCGAAAACGTGTTTGGCTGCATCGAGTCGGAAACCATCGATCCCGCGGTCCAACCAGAACTTTGCAATGTCTTTGACTTCCGCTCGAACTTCCGGCACGGCGAGATTGAGATCCGGCATATCTCTGCTGAACAGCGCCAGATAGCCATTCCTCGTTTTGGGATCGAAATGGTAGAACTTGCGATACGGTGACGCAGGATCCCGAACCGCCTGCTGAAACCAGGGATGCTCGGTGGATGTGTGGTTGAACGCGATGTCGAGAATGATCCGGATGCGGCGCCGGTGAGCCGCCGCGATCAGATCGCTCATGTCACGAAGAGTTCCGTATTCAGGATTTATGTTGCGATAGTCGGCGATGTCGTAACCGTGGTAGCTCGCCGAAGGAAATACTGGCATGAGCCAGAGAATCCCCGCATTTAGATCGCTAACATATTTCAAGTTTTCGCGCAGGCCTCTGAGATCTCCGACGCGATCCGTATCTGCCGGCGTATCGGCGAACGATCGAACAAAAACCTGATAAACGAGATTGTTGCTCGCCTGAGCAAGCGCTACATGCATGAGGAGAAAAACGATCGCCCGGACCACATACCCTCCGTCCCTTGAGATTAGCTGGTACGTTGGAGCAATGGATTTAAGAGGGACTTTTTTGCTGTTCTGCGCGCTCGGCTGCGCGGCGGGGGCCGACTTACGGCTCGGTATTGTCGGAACCGACACATCACACGCAGTCGCATTCGCGAAACTTCTGCATTCACCCGACGTGAAAAGCACGATGGCGGGGGTTCGCATCGTCGCCGCTTATAAAGGTGGCAGTCCTGATGTCGAATCGAGCCGCACTCGCGTCGATAAGTTCGCGGATGAATTGAAGACGCAATACCAAGTCGAGATAGTCCCGGACATTCCGACTCTGGTCAGCAAAGTGGATGCGGTGCTCCTGCTCAGCGTCGACGGCCGGAAACATCTCGAACAAGCCAAGCAGGTTTTTGCCGGCAAGAAGCCGGTGTTTATCGACAAACCGCTCGCATCGACGCTCGAAGACGCTCGGGCAATTGCAAAGGCAGCTCGCGCCGCAGGAGCGCCTTGGGTGAGCACCTCCTCGCTGCGATTTGGTCCGCTAGCCGATAGCTTGAAAGGCCCTGACGTCCGTGGAGCGTTTATCTGGGGTCCTGGACCGACGGAAGAGCACCATGCCCTCGATCTAACTTGGTATGGCATTCATGCCGTTGAGCTTCTCTACAGCGTTCTTGGTCCCGGCTGCGACAGCGTCAGCATGGCTTCCGAAAAAGACGCCGATGTTGTCATCGGGAAGTGGAAGGACGGCCGTCTTGGGACTGTCCGGCTCGCGCGTCCTTATGGTCCTTTCGGCGGCGTCGTATTCCGTGGGAAAGAAGTCTTCACAAGCGATCCGAAGCTGCAGGGTGGGTACGCTCCGATGCTGGAAAAAATCATCGAATTCTTCAAGGGTGGACAACGTCCCGTGCCGGAGGCGGAAACTCTCGAAATTTTCGCTTTTATGGATGCGGCGCAACGCAGCAAACAGGCAGGTGGAGCGCCTACGAAATTGCGCTAGACTTACCAACGATGGCCGCGGCCGACACTATCGATTCACTGCTCAATCTGCCGGATAACAAGGTCTATCTGCCCATGCTTGTCCGGCAGATCAGCAGCGCAGGTGTCGTCCCATTCGTGGGCGCCGGCTATCAGCGCCTTTCGGCTTCCCGCAATGGACCAAGTTTCTGCTCGATGCGGCAGAACCGTCCGGCTGACGGGTCCGATTCAGTCGTTGATGAATGAGGGAAAGTACGAGGAAGCAGCCAGGTTCTGACGGCGCTGACAGCAACAGGCTTTCAAGACCTTATCGAGTTTTATTTTGGAGACACTGTTCTCGAGCGCAAGCAACTCACGGGAGCGATTCAGCTTATTCCCGTTATCAGTCGAGGTCCGGTGATCACAACGAACTTCAATCGTGTTCTAGAGACGATATTCCGAAGTGCGAATCAGCCGATTCAGAGCGAAGTTCGCGCTTCCACCGCCAAAGCTGGCAATTCCCGCGCTTCAAGAAAACAGTCGAGTCCGGCTCAAGATCCACGGTGACTGGTCCCACCCGGATAACCGCGTTCTGACTCCGAGCGAGTATCACAAGTATTACGGCGATCCCGATGGCGATATCGATCTCGATCGAGACTTGCCTCGCCTTCTGTATCTCCTGGCGGTACGGCCGGTTCTCTTTCTGGGCTGCAGCCTCCAGCAGATCGAACTGTGGGAATCTTTAAGCGCGTCGCCGACAAGGTGCAGAGCCGTCATTTCGGAATCGTTCAACTTCACGCGGATGAGGCCGTATATCGCAAACGGCGCTGGTATCTCCTCAGCAGGAATATTCGACCAATCTGGTATCCCGAAGGTACGCATCAGAACATAGAGATCCTTTGGCGCTATTTGGTAGACCAGTTGCCCGCCCATCTGCGAATCAATCTCAAGCGGACGGAGGAGCGGGACACGATTCCGACCCCGCTGACGGCGTTCATAGGTCGCGAAACGGAGCGAAAAGAAGTAATCGGTCTTGTTGCTAAATCTCGCTTGCTGACGTTGGTCGGCGCTCCAGGGAGCGGCAAGACTCGACTAGCGATTGAGGTTGCGCGAGCAGTTCGAAAGGATTTCGATCATGTCTGGTTTGTTGAGTTATCGCAACTCGCTGCACGCGAAACTCGTCTCGTGGCATAGAGAGTTGCGGCCGTCTTGGGTATCTATAAGCCTGGCACGCGGTCGCCCACCGAGCAGCTTGCCGCCTACTTGCAGACCGGAAAGCACCTGATCGTTAACGATAATTGCGAACGTCACGTGAAGGCCTGCGCAACTCTAGCGGACACTCTGCTGCGACAGTGCCCGGAATTGAAAATTGCTTGTACGAGTCGGCGTACGCTGGATGCCACAGGCGAGCAACTATATTCAGTACCGCCCTTACAGTTGCCTGACCCGGAGCGCCTTCCGAGTCTGAAAGAGCTAGAGGAATTCGATTCGGTCGAATTGCTCCTCGAACGCATTCGTGCCCGATCTTATCTCCGGATAACGGAAGAGAACGCCAAGGCAGTCGCGACTTTGTGCCGAGGACGCGAAGGTGTTCTGCTCACGATTGAACTCGCTGCAGCACAGTTACAGACGCTCAGCCTTGAAGAGGTCATCGCACGGCTCCATCAGCAACTGAAGTTATTGACCGGCGGAGCGGGCGGCGAAGAAGCACGGCAATGGGCGACGCTTGCAAAAGGCGGTGAAGTTAAGTCATGAATTGCTTGGCAGTGAGCGAGCGTTGCTGTTCCGTCGACTATCGATACTTCACGGAGGTTGGACGCTCGAAGCGGCAGCATCGATCTGCCGCGAGCCTCGCCAGGATGAATTCGATATTCTGAGGCTCCTGAATCAACTTCATTCGATGCTTTGATGACCGTCGAGGAGCGTAACGGACACAAACGATTTCGCCTGCTCGACTTCGTTCGTGAATACGCGGTTGAGAGACTTCGAGACGTTCGCGAAGATCTCTCTATGGGCGGGGGCCGTGCCTATGTTTATGTCTGTCGGTCCGAATATAGCGTGAAAGACGTTACAAGTCCCGCCGAGAGCGCGGTTCGAGCTACGTACATCGATATAGTCGAGACCGGCTTAACTGAGTTGGGGGCGGCATTTCGCGCGGGCTACGAACCGTGAACCGATCCGGTGCCTCAACACCTTGTCATACAGGACCGGCTTTAGGTGCTGCGGGCCGATTCGGCCCCGGTCGTTCGCGTTCCCGCTTGGGATCATAGTCGGGATTGATCTCCGGCATCTGCGCCCCAACATCAGTTCGCCACTTGTGGAGACGCTTCCGAAGATCTTCCCCTCGCGCTGGTTCCCGTTTGGAGAGATCCGTCTTCTCCTCCGGGTCATGCCCCAAGTCGTAGAGTTCCACGCGCTTGTCTTCGTGGAATTCGATGAGCTTCCAATTGTCGTAACGGATCGCGCTATAAGGTGTGGCGCCACCCGGATGGTAGTGCGGATAGTGCCAGAACAACGGCCGGTTCACCCAACCACGCGTCGATCCGCCATTATTGAGCAAGGGGACAAGGCTAACACCGTCGACACGCTGTTGTTGTTCACCGGCCGCTTCGAGAACCGTTGGATAAAGATCGGCGCCAATGACAGAAGCCTCGCAGACGGACCCCGGCTTGGTGACGCCGGGATATCGAATAATGAGCGGTACACGAATGCCGCCCTCGTACTCCGACCCCTTCCCTGCCCTCATCCCGAGATTCGTGTTCGTACTCGGCAGCCAGCCGCCGTTATCCCCGGTAAACATGATCACAGTGCGGTCAGCAACGCCCGAATCTTCAAGTGTCTTCATCAGACGGCCTACATTCTCATCAAGGCTGTCGATCATCGCAGCATAGGCGGCATTGTGCTGCGGCGCGCTTTCATCCGCCTTCTTCTTGTACTTCTCAATCACATCCTTTTTGGCCTGGATCGGTGTGTGCACGGTGTAGTGCGGCATGTAGAGGAAGAACTGCCGATCCTTGTTCTCCTCGATAAACTTCGATGCCTCCACTTGTTCACGATCGGTAAGATACTCGCCGGGAGGGCCGTCCTTCAGCGTTTCAATACCGTACGGCGAGAAGTAACTCGGTGGAGCGCCTCTATGCGTTCCTCCAAAGTTCTTGTCGAAGCCCTGCCGGTCCGGATAGTATGCAGCCTGGTCACCCGAAGGAGGAGTCAAGTGCCACTTCCCGACGGACGCGCTGGTATAACCGGCAGGCTTCAATGCTTCCGCAATGGTTCTTTCTTCCAGCGGAAGATGCTGGGTCCAAGCGGGTGGACGCAGTCGGGCGAACGGATAGTCGTGCCCTGCAATCCAATTTGTGATGTGCAGACGAGCCGGGTACTTGCCCGTCATGATTGCCGCTCGTGATGGCGAGCAGACGGTGCATGCAGAGTAAGCTTGCGTGAAGCGCATTCCCGACGCAGCCAGCTTGTCGATATTGGGGGTCTCATAAAATCGGCTGCCGTAGCAAGCAAGATCCGTAGCGCCCATGTCATCCACAAGGATGAGGATGACATTCATCGGGCGGCGATTCTGTTGCGCCAAGCCCGTTAAGCCCATTGACCCGGCAATCCATTCCCGTCGCGTCATGATCAAAAGTACAACTTTAGCGCGAGTTGGATCTGACGAGACGTGCGCTGGAGTGTTAGAGGAGCGCCTGCTGACGTGATTGTGCCGAAACCCGCATTGCCGAATGTCGCATTCGGATTGTTGAATTGCGGCGTATTTGTGATATTGAACAATTCCGTTCGGAACTCAACGCGGCGTCCACCATCGGCGCTGAATGGAAACGCCTTAAACAACGACATGTCGAGTTGTTTCGTTCCCGGTCCCGACAAGATGTTTCGTCCGCCATTCCCGAACTGTTGCGGTCCGGGAGTAGCGAAGGCTTCGGTATCGAACCAGCGCTGAGGCGTCCGCTGATCCGACGGCAGCGAGCCCTCGCCCAAGCGATCGGCACGCGTGCCGGACCCGATGTTCAATGTGTTGTTTGCCGAGGCGACAGAGAACGGAAGGCCGCCATAGAGACTAAGAATCCCATTCACCTGCCAGCCTTCCACTACTTGGCGCAGCGCGCCGCTCGCCCGGAACGGCAAGGCATACGTCCAACTGGCAACGGCGCGATGACGAACATCGGTATCGCCATTGCCGCGATCAAGCGCGATGTTTCGGATATCTGTAACTCCTCCGAACTGCGCCGTGACGGCATCAATCAGGTGGCTGTATGTGTAAGCGAACTGGAACGCCAAGCCGCTGGCAAAGCGCCGCTCAGCGCTAACCTGCAATCCGTGATAACTCGAGTCGAACCGGTTCTGAACGGTGGAGATATTGTCGAAGCGTGGAAATGGTCGGCGGGCAGCAAGCGCGCCCGTACCGGGCACAGGCTGATTTGTATTCGTATAGCCCTGCAGCTTGGTACCTTTCGTCCCTACATAAGCAACCGTCAGAGACAGCGACAAAGGCAATTCCTGCTGAATCGCTGCGTTCCATTGTTGCGTGTATGGAGTTCGCGCATCGATGTCAACGGCCCGCAGCGCTCCCTGTACGGAACCGAGCGGAGGACGGTCGAAGCCTTGCTCCACTTTGCGCGCGCCGAGGAAATCAAACTGGTCGTTAGCGAACGATGATACGACGAACTCGGGCGGATTTGCCGCCAGGTTTCGCGTGATGTCGAACTGAGGCGCCGAATAGTAGAGTCCATACGCCGCCCGGAAAACTGTCTTTGGCGTGAACCGGTAAGCCAGGCCGACACGTGGAGACCAGTTGTTGTTATCAGCATGAACTCCGCTGCGCGGGATGCCGTTCGATCCGACACGGACAACGTCCTGCAACTCTGGAACGAATTGATGCATCCTATCGGCGACTTCGGTCCACGGCCAACCCATGAAGTTTTCGTAGCGGAGTCCCAGCGTCAATGTCAGTTGCGATGTTGCCTTGTAGATGTCCTGCACATAGAAGCCGAGCTCTGTTCGGCGGAATCCGCGCGTCCCGGTAAGATAGCGGATGGTCCCGCTGATCGGAGTCGCAAGCAGAGCATCGGCGGCGCCGAGACCCGTGCCGGTGCGCGAGCTCGGATCCTGTGTGTACGTCCCGCTAAATGTCATTGTTCCTCTCGGTGTGTCCGATTGATAGGCGTTATAGCGCCGGCGCTGGACATCGCCACCGAATTTCAGAGAATGCTTTCCGTGGATGTAGTTCACGTTGTCACTGAATTGGAGGTTGTCGCTGACGACCACCGCAGGGGTAAACCCGTTATCGCCCAGATCCCGCAGACCCGAGATCGCGAATATGGACAATCCGGAAGTGAGAATGTCGCCAGGAATGTTGCCGCCGGGTACACCCAATGCCTCGGTCGCATACGTTCCGTAGTTCATGTTTAATGCACGCAAGTTTAGCCGCGTCCAACCTGCGCGGGCTTCATTGATAAGAGTTGGTGAGAACAGATGCGTTTCGCTTGCGACCACCTGATTCACCGGTTGTGTAGCTGGGCCCGGGACGCCGGGACCATTGCCAACCGCGGGAGCCGGAAGAGCGCTCGGTTCTTCGAGATCATCGGAACTGCGGCTGTATCGAACGAAAGTCGCATCCCGGTCCGAGAAGGTGTGATCGACTTTGAAATCGGACTTGTTGCCGACGATGCCGCGCACGGGATTGTATAGAAAGTTATTGGCAACACCCGTGCCGAGATTTGGTAGTGGGAACAGATTCAGCAGATTCTGTCCTACAGGACTGAGTCGCGCAGCTGGAATGCGATTGCCCGCGAACGCTTCGCGTGTAAATTGATTGGGACCGGTCTGCCGCTGCGTGAGGGGATCGAAGATACGCTGCGGAGCGGCTGAGAAATCGCCTTGACGAAACGCCGCGGTGGGTACCGTACTGATGATCGTCTGCGCCTGTCGAACCCGCGTGCCTTCATAGCTAACGAAGAAGAATGTGTTTTTGTCCTTCGCCCACGGCAGCAAAGGTCCGCCCAGCGTGCCGCCGAATTGGTTCTGCTTGAATGGTGGGATCGGATCGGTGGGTCGATCGAAGTAATTCTTTGCGTCGAGAGCAGAGTTGCGAAAGAATTCGTAAAGGTTCCCATGAAAATCTTTTGTGCCTGACTTGTAGATCAGGTTCACCGTTCCACCGCCCCCGCGTCCGAACTGCGCGTCGGAAACCGAAGCTTCTACCCGAAACTCGGCGATTGCATCGACAGAAGGAAAGATCAGAATGCCGAGGCCGTTGTGATTCTCCGTGTTGCTGATTCCATCGACGAGGTAGTTGTTTTCTTCAAGCCGCGTACCATTTACCGCGTTTCCGGTGACGCCGCGCTTCATCGTGATCGGGCTGCCGGTTTGTTGCGTTTGCGCGGGCATCACGCCTGCCGATAGCTGCAGCAACTGCGCGAAGTTGCGGCCGTTGAGTGGAAGATCGCGGATAGATTTCTCGGTACGCAGACTAGATAAGGTTGCAGTCTCGGTCTGCAGAACCGGAACGGCGTCGACCACCTGAACTTCCTGGGTGAGCGTTCCGACTTTTAAATCGAAATCGACTGCGGCACGTTGAGAAACATCGAGCTGCAGTCGCTTCGCCAAGCGATCGAATCCTTGTGCCGCGACTGTTACGATATAACGTCCCGGCCGCAACGGAGGAGAGACATAAATTCCGTCATTAGTAGTCTGAACTTCGACCGATTGATTAGTATCGGCGTTCATGATGGTCACTTGAGCCGCGGGAAGGAGTGCTCCCGATGAATCCTTTACGGTTCCTGTGATGGTACCGGTATCGACCTGGGCCATGACGAAATGACTGAATGTAAGAAGCACAACTAAGATGAATTTTCGGTTTATAGACATACGGTCCCCTGGGTTGCAAGTTTATCCTTTTTCCTTCCGAACTTCGCTGTATCTGTACGCTCATGGAGTACCAATATGAAGCTTCGGATGCAAGCGTCGCGCTATCTGGAAGTATCTATGCGGCCGGAGTCGGCAGTGGCCCCCATATCACGGACCGCAAGGTGCTGGAATCACTGAGTCTGACGGCCCGTTACAATTCGGTTTCAGACAGATCTGCAAAGGCTACCAAGGAATTGGAAGTGCTCGCGTTTGATGGCAAGACCGGTGAGGCGCGCTGGCGGCAGACGATACCAGCTAAGGAGATCGAGACGTTCACGCGACTTGGCGGAAGCAATCTTTGCGACACGGCGCTTGCCGACGGTGCACTCTACGTCCACACGACCGGCAAGCTATACGCATTGGCACCAACAAGTAAAATAATTCTTGCCCCTGACTAGACGAGAACTCCTCGCAGGAATCGCAGCGGCGCCATTCGCGCGTGCGCAAGTTCACGCAGACTGGCGCGATATTCGCAATGGCCAGATCATTCCGGATGAAAGCTACAGCGATCAACCGTACGTTGTCATAACGAACGAAGGGAACTGGTTGTGCGTTATGACAACCGGAAGCGGAGTGGAAGGCCGTCCTGGTCAGCATGCTGTGGCAATGACATCGACCGATCGCGGCAAGACGTGGTCGAAGGCTGTCGATATCGAGCCTGCTAACGGTCCCGAAGCGTCCTGGGTCATGCCGCTCAAAACGCCCTATGGACGGATCTATGCGTTCTACAACTACAACAAAGACAATCTGCGCTCGGTAAAGAGCAATTCTCCTGGAGCAGCGACGCGCGTCGACACCATGGGGTCGTATGTCTTCAAGTACTCCGACGATCATGGGCGCACATGGTCGAAGGACCGCTTCGAGATACCCATGCGCAAAATGCGCATCGACCGTGAGAACGAGCATGCCGGGGAAGTAATGTTTTTCTGGGGAGTCGGCAAGCCGATCAATTGGAAGCGGTCGGCTATTTTCGGTTTTGCGAAGGTCGGTAAGTGGGGCGATCCCGGCACGATGGTCGAATCGCAAGGCTGCTTTCTCCGAAGCGACAACATTTTGACCGAACGTGACCCGTCGCGAGTTCGTTGGGAATTGCTGCCCGATGGCGATGAAGGACTACGTGCCCCGAAAGGACCTGTGTCCGATGAGGCCAATCCAGTTGCGATGAACGATGGGTCGCTGTATGCCACTTATCGAACCATCGATGGTTACTCGTGTCATGCGTATAGTCGCGACGGTGGGCATACTTGGACGCTGCCCGAGCACATGACGTATTCTCCGGGTGGCCGAAAAGTGAAGCATCCTCGCGCGGCCAACTTCGTGAAGAAGTTCTCGAACGGCCGTTATCTTTACTGGTTTCATAACCACGGTGGCGAGGCAGCTCATACCAGCGACTGGACAAACCCGAAGATCGGATACTATCGCAATCGCAATCCTGCGTTCGTGCTCGGCGGTATTGAGCGGAATGGCGTCATTCATTGGTCTCAGCCGGAGGTTCTGCTTTACGAGGAGGATCCCACGATTCGTATCAGTTATCCCGACTTTATCGAACAAGAGGGCCGCTATTGGGTAACGGAGACGCAGAAGGAAATCGCGCGCACGCATGAAATTGATAAGTCTCTTCTCAACGCGATATGGTCGCAGCATGAAGTCCGTGAGGTCTCCCGGAAAGGTCTAGTCCTTGAACATAAGCCCAAGACCGCAAGGATGGATGGGATCGTGGTCCCTCGACTGCCTAATCTTTCCGAACGCGGAGGATTTGCATTAGACCTGTGGATCAACTTCCGTGAGCTGTCCGTTGGTCAGGTGATTTTCGAGAGCCGCACAGAAAGCGGGAAAGGAATTCGTCTCGCAACGTCCGACCGGTTCACGATGATGCTCACAATGAACGATGGCGTTCATGAGTTTTCGTGCGAGAGCGACCCGGGAACTCATCCGGGCACGTTACGCGTGAACGCATGGCAGCACATCGCGGTTGTTGTCGACGCGGGGCCGCGAATTGTCTCGTTCGTGATCGACGGAGAATTTAATGACGGCGGGTTTGCGCGCCAGTTCGGCTGGACCCGGTTTCCAAAAGAGTTGGGTGACGTCAACGGCTCCACGGCGCGTATCCAAGCGCCTTTCCGCGGCGAATTGGCGGTTTTGCGCCTTTACAATCGCTATCTGCTTACCTCGGAATGTATCGGCGCCTATCGCGCTGGTCGAACTGCTTGAAGTAGCATTGGACAATGGCCGACCGACGGACTTTTCTTCTCGCTGGTGTTGGCGCCTGTGTCGCTCATGCTGTCCCTCCGTCAAATGCGATCAATCTTGGCGTTATCGGCTCCGGCGGCCGTGGCGTATTCGTAATGAGCTTGTTTCAGAAAGACTCATCTGTGCGGGTCGCCGGAAT
>DASQLD010000482.1:0-7294 GCA_035630195.1 Bryobacteraceae bacterium | reverse complement strand
TGGTCCGGCGACTTGTCGAACGGCAATGCTACTCCGAAGTGATCTGCGACCGCGGCGCCTAAGTACTTCGCATCAGGGACAATCGCGTCGGACTTGGTGAGCTGTCCGTCAAGCGCCTGATCGAAGACACGCAGCAACTCCCACATCTGCAGAAGCGCCTTCGACGTATTAGTGGCATCCGACAGCGCCACCAGCGAATACGTCGGAACGAAGGGATGAGGGTAACTTGAAAGGAAGGCCTGGCGAACATCGCGGCGCAGGCTCCGGAATCCCTGGGAAATATCGCCTTCGCACTTTTCCATCTTGAACCGCTGAATCCACTGATCCGCAAGTCCCGGGATCGAGTCTGCGATGGGAGATCCGCCCGATGCTCCTGCGACGCTTATGAAACCCGCGACCGCCGACCGCACAGGTGGATGATTCGCCAGCGCCACTTGTACATCAGGTGTTCCTTTGCTGTAGCCAACCACGATGTACTTGCGTGGATCGATCTTCATCTGGGCGGTCAGATAGTCGGCGATCTTCGCGGCATTCACTTCACTCGCATCATTGGACACCGGCAGCAGTTCTACTGTCAGACCCTTGGAGCGAAGATGCTCCTGGCCCTCGTGAAATGCCGGCGCATCGGCGAAACAGGAACTCATAAATCCGGGAACAATCAGGACTCGATACTTTGACGGCATCGCCGGCAACTCCAGATCGTCCTTTCCGCCGCCTTGAAGATAGGTCGAGCATGCTCCCCATTCACCGGTGTCCGGATTCTCTTTTCGCAGGATAGAACAAAAGACATCAGCAAAGACGCTACGAAGATCGCTGGCCGAAGGCCTCATGTAAACGATTAATGTTCGTCCGTCGCTGAAAAAATCCTGACCGTGCGCGGTCTTGGCCTCGCGGACGGTCTGCTTCGGAGTCATGTAATCGAGCAGCGCGACTTCACCAGTCTGGCTCAGCGACTTGCCGATATAGTCTCGCTCTTTGTCGACATCGGAATCGATGCGATGCGTGAGCTTGCCGTTCCGCTGGTCTTTATCGAATCCGATATCATGCGTACCGGCTCCGACCCACACGGTGCGTCCATCCACAGTGAACGGGGCCCGCCAGATCCTGAAATGATGACGCGCCGCGACAACCTTTAGAGGATCGCCCTGCGCATAACCATAATCCTGGCTTCGGCCGAAAATTTTCAACTCGCTCATCGGAATGGTCGTGTAAACCTGTCGGGAAAGGCTCTCCAGCGCGCCGCGCAGGATCGTGTCTTTGATGTTCTTGTCGACGACAACCCACCCCGCGGCTTGCAGGGCAGCGCGTACCTGCTCTTCCGATCCAACGACAAAGAAGTTCACCCGATCGCCTTGCGTCCCGGCGTCATCGACGACACGTGATGGAACTGTGTCGAGCTGATCCTGAGTCAACTTCGAGATCGGAATGTCTATAGCGGGTTTCTTCTCCCCCGCGACACGCTGCACTGTGACTTTGAAGCTACCCTCCGCTACTTCGCCCGGAGGCAGATTGATTCCCAGGAAAAGACGTCCCGCAACGGGAACTCGGCTCTCGCGGCGTGATCCGATGAGGAAAGGCCGCATCTCTTCTCCGCCGACCCTTCCGATCAAGGCGGCGCGCGAGGCTTCATTCAGTGGAAATGTTTTTAGCAGATCCTTCCAATTGCGTTGCGATCCATCGGGAGTAGCCGATTTCCCTCCGGTCATCATCGACCCCGTGGCCGTTACGATGAGCGTATCTCCAGCCTCGAAATCGATGCCTGCATCGGTCCAGGGCTTGTTGCCCGCGACCTCGATCTGACCTCGTAGGGAGAATATAGACCCGAGGAAAACAAGGCTGGTGAGGATCTGTCTCACGTGAAAGCTATTGTAGTCCTTTTAGAGCATTCAGAATCAGATCTTCGACGTGCTCCCAGACAGCAGGGTCAGCCTCCATCTGCGCGTGCCCGCCGCCAAGCCTTCGACGAGCCCAGGTTTCTGGCCGATCGCTGGGATCGAGCACAGAGTACTCGAATTGTTTGGTCTCGATAATCCTGGTGCGATTCGGATCGGCTGCCCGGATCACATCTTGACCACGCAGGGAGAAGCGGCTTTGTTGATGAAGGTTCGCGGCTTGAACGACGTTCTTCGGAATCGTGACATCTGTCAATCCGATGCTGTCGATTTGCACGGTCAGAAGGACCGGCACATTCATGGCCTCGAGTTCGCGCGCCAATTTCACGACTGCCAGTCCGCCGAGGCTCTGACCATAAAGCACGATGTGTACCGACGAGCGCTCTTTATCACTCAGACGCCCATTGCGATTTGCATCGAGAACTTTCCGAATGAGCTCCAGAGAGACGCCGCGCTTGTGATTGCTGAGCGTCTCGGCATGGAGTCCTTGCGAGCGCAGTTTCAGAGCTAGCTTTCGCACGCTGCGATTTTCGTCATCCCACCGCTCCCACGCGCCCAGAAATCCGAGGATCAGCGCGTCTCCCCTGCGCATCGGGATTGGAATTGTCGAGAGATCGGAGAGCCTTTGACCGCCAAGAGCGGAGGCAGTTAGCGCTACGATCGCCCAGAGACGCATTTACACGGCTTCCGATACCAGGTCGGAAACCGGCGTTATCAATGTTTTCTGCGATTGCGCGGCGGGCTTCGTGGTGAGAAGCACGAAGGACAGATCCCGCTCCGGATCGAGCCAGCACAGCGTTCCGGTGGAGCCTCCATGGCCGTACGCCTTTGCCGAGCAGCCTTTGCCGAATTTCGATTCGTTCAAAGCCCAACCGATTCCATAGGGCTGATTCAGGCCTTTGTTCTGATCGGTAATCATCCTCGCTGCGGTCTCGGGCTTCAGCACGGGCGGCTCGGGCTTGACGAAGTATTGGAGAAATCGCGCGACGTCGCTCGCTGGAGCGAAAGCGCCTCCCCACGGCGCCCCCAGATTGCGCCAGTACGCACTATTCCAGTTCCAGTCGGGATCGGCTGTCACCTGACTAGGCATCGTGTCCTCGATCTTTTTGTTGCCGAGCCCGAGTGACGTCTGCTTCATCCCTAAGGGTTTGAAGACTTCAGCTTGTAGAAAAGCAGGCAATGGACGTTTCGTGATCCGTTCGACGATCTCTGCCGCAAGAAGGATCCCCATGCTTTGATATTTGACTTTCGTGCCGGGTGGAAAGAGCAAAGGAGTACGGCAGGTCTCTTCAACGAAGTGTTTCAGTGTGGCGTGTTTCTTACGCAGTGCGTCATTTTCCGGAAGCATGTCGGGCAACCCCGAGCTATGCGATAGAAGATGACGGATAAGTACCCGATCGCGATCCCCACTGAAGAATTCTGGTACGTACTTGCGAACGGGATCGTCAATTGACAGTTCCTTGCGATCGGACAGAAGCATCACGGCGGTACACGTCATTGGCTTGGTAATCGACGCCAGAAGAAACACTGCTTTTGGATCTTGCGCCTTGCCGAAAGCGCGACTCATTATGTCCTTCCCGGATTGAACATGGAGTGACGCAGCGGCAACGTCGCCCGACTTGGTCTGTGCTTCAATCATTCGAGTGGCTTCATCCAGCTTGCCTTGACGCAGCGCCAGCGCAACTCCGCTGAACAGTAGTGTCCGTCGTGTCATAGCTCCATAGCATATCGCCAACTCTTTAGTAACGCTTACATTGCTTGACCACCACCTGCCAATGAGTGCATAATCAGCCCAGGTGTGGTCTCACTAGTTAGGGGAGGAAATACATGTCCAAGTTTCTGAGTGTTGCGGCAGCATTCTTGCTGTTGGCCGCAGCACTGCCCAGAAAAACTTTTTCACAAACACTTTACGGGTCAATTGTTGGAACCGTTCAGGATCAATCCGGCGCTGTGATCCCGAACGCTACGATCACGGTAACGAACAAGGGAACGAACCAGGCCGTCGACACCAAGACGGACGAGGGGGGACGTTATACCGTCCCCAATCTACTGCCTGGAGTTTACGACGTCAAAGTTGGTGGAGCAGGCTTTCGTACATTAACGCGTACGGATATTACTGTCAGCGCAAATATCATCACGCGAACTGATTTGCAGCTTGAACTTGGCGCCACGACCGAACAAATCACGGTGCAAGCTGATGTTGCGCAGATCCAGACCGACAAGGCAGATACCCACACGACGATTACTGCTCAGGCTATTTCTCAGATGCCTCTGCCGGGCTATCGAAATTATCAAAGCCTGATGAATCTTGTTCCCGGAGCGACGCCGACGCGCTTCCAGAACTCGATGACAGACACGCCCGGTCGAGGTCTGCAGACCAACGTCAACGGTACAAACGCCAACAACAACGTAACGCGCATCGATGGCGCCGCCAGTATTAACGTTTGGTTACCGCATCATGTCGGCTACGTTATGCCGGAGGACATGATCGCCGAAGTCAATGTCACGACGACGGCCGCCGATGCCGAACAGGGTTTCGCGGGCGGTTCGGCAATCACGCTCGTTACCAAGACGGGTACGAACGAATTTCACGGCGGCGTTTTCGAGTTTCATGACAATCAGCAGTTGAAGGCTCGCAACTTCTTCCAGCGCGCTGGAACTGAGAAACCTCTGAGTATCTATAACAACTTCGGTGGCAATCTTGGCGGTCCGATTGTGAAGAACAAGCTGTTCTTCTTCTTCAACTACGATGGCACCCGGCAGCGGCAGGGCGCGGTGGCGACGTACTCTGTTCCGACGGCCGACATCCGCACCGGCGATTTCAGCGCATACTCGACGCCGATCTACGACCCTCTGACCGGGAATCCGGACGGTACGGGCCGCACTCAGTTTCCTGGGAATCGGATCCCCGCAAATCGCATCAGCTCGATCTCACAGAAGATCCAGGCTTATTTCCCGTTGCCGAACTTGCCTGGGCAAACCGCGAATCTATTCGCGCAAGGCGTTCCGAAACTCGACCGCGACTACACGGATGGAAAGGTCAACTTCAACATCAGTGAGAAGTCGGCTATTTGGGGTCGATATGGCCGGATGTGGGCTCTGTCCGGCGGTACCGGAATCTTCGGCGATGCTGTGGGACCGGCGCCGGGCGCCGATCCTGGACTTGGCGACACGGTCGTACAAAACATGTCTGCCGGTCACACGTATACGTTTTCACCGACCGTACTGCTCGACGGCGTGTTCGGATACCAGCGCCAGAATCAGAGCGTCACCGCGAACGATTATGGCCAGAATTTTGGTGAGACTCTCGGGATACCTGGCCTGAATGGTCCTGACATCCGCCAGAGTGGATTCCCCAATATCGACTTCAACGGCGCAACTGACGACTATCGCCCCATGGGCGCGCCGAACTGGATGCCGCTGTTCCGTGTCGAAGAGAACTTCACGACCAGCCACAATTTGACGTGGAACAAAGGAGCGCACACGTTCCGATTCGGTTTTGACGGTGTGCTTCTTCGCTTAAACCATTGGCAGCCGGAGCTGAGTGACGGCGGTCCTCGCGGATACTTCAACTTCGATCCGGGTGTGACGGCGCTGAACGGTGGAACCGCTCCGACCAACCTCAATTCCTACGCGACATTTCTGCTTGGCTTGCCGAGCCAACTTCAGAAGGGTCTTCAACATATCGAGATGACTGGACGGGAATGGCAGTTCGGCTGGTATGGTCAGGATCGTTGGCAGGCGACGCGTAAGCTCACGATCACTCTCGGTTTGCGATATGAATACTTCCCGCTGATGACCCGCGCTGCCGGCAAAGGTCTCGAACGTCTCGATCCAGCCACGAACTTGGTCTACCTCGGCGGTCGTGGGAACGTTCCCGTGGCCAACGGGATGACCGTCAGCAAGAAACTGTTCGCTCCGCGCGCCGGCATAGCCTACCGCGTTACAGAGAACACCGTTGTCCGCACCGGATATGGATTGAGCTACGACCCACTGCCGTTCTCTCGGCCTTTGCGTGGTTTCTATCCTCTGACAGTCAATCAGGTCTTCGACTCGGCAAATTCCTACACGCCGTATGGCCGGATTGAAAACGGCATTCCGCCCGTCGTAGGCCCGGATCTCTCAACCGGTGTTGTGGCGCTCGGCAACAACAGCATGCGTAGTCCCAACGAAGGCGAGATCAATCGCGGCTACATCCAAAGCTGGAACTTCACGGTGGAGCACAAGCTTCCTCTCGACCTCGTGATGTCCGCAGCCTATGTGGGTACGCAGACCACGCATCAGTTTGCGGACTACGACATCAACTCTCCGGCTCCAGGGCGGGGCAATGCCGGTCGGCCTTATGCCAGTATCGGGCGCACGGTTCGTACGGACATGTGGGATGGTTACCTGAGCGCGAATTACCACTCGCTACAGACCACCATCAACAAGCAGTTCTCAAAAGGCTTGCTTATCAAGGGCGCATACACGTGGTCCAAAGCGATCAACATGACGGACGATGATGGCTGGGCGAACGTCGGCTGGAACTGGGAGCCGGTGTTCCACCGGAATCGTGCTGCAGCCGGGTATGACCGCACTCATGTATTTCAAGTCGGATGGGTCTATGAACTGCCTTTCGGAAAAGGCAAGGGCATGATGAGCGAAGGACCCATGTCTTACATCCTTGGCAACTGGCAGGTCAATGGATTGATGGCATGCTACACGGGTGTGCCGTTTACCGTCACTGCGCCCAACACATCGCTGAACGCCGGCGGCAACAGCAACACACAGACTGCTGACCAGGTCAATCCGGTCGTCGACCGTCCGGGCCTGATCGGTTCAGACGGGCGTTACTACGACATCACGGCGTTTCGGGCTCCTAGCGATACCGCTCGCTTCGGCACTTCAGGTCGTAACATTCTGCGCAATCCCGGTATGTGGAACACTGACCTGAGCTTGTTCAAGAACATTCCGATCGGAGAACGCTTCAACGCGCAGTTCCGGGCGGAGTTCTTCAATCTGCCCAACACGTCGCACTTCGGCGCGGATAACAGTAGGTCCGGTGCGTTCGCCAGCACAGATGTTAGCAACGCAAACTTCCTGCGAGTCGTTAGCGCCTTCGGCGAACGCCAGATTCGATTCGGTCTGAAGTTGCGTTTCTAACCTTGATGTTGTCTGTTCATCTGAGGCGGTCCGCAATGCGGGCCGCCTTTGTTTTGCTCAGTGCCCTAGCCTTTGGGCAGTCGGACGCACTTGTCCGAAAATCGCAAGAGGCGAAGCAATTGATGGCGGAAGGTCGCTTTGCCGACGCGATTCCCGCCTATGAAGAACTCACTCACGCTCTGCCTACGAATACGGGACTGCGCCTAAATCTCGCGCTCGCGTATCATATGTCGGGCCAACACGCTGATGCCGTGCCGCAA
>DASQLD010000481.1:0-4711 GCA_035630195.1 Bryobacteraceae bacterium | reverse complement strand
CGGGAATCAGAACCGAACGAACATCGACAAGGAAGCGAACGCCTGCCTCACGATCGAAATTACCGATCGTGCTACCCAGGAACAGCAACAGAATATTCTGATCCTTCTTACGACCTCGCCCTGCGCGCTTCAGACCATCGAGGTACGACGCGTGGATGGGATGAACTCGAGCAACCGATTCCAAGTCTGCTGCGCAAGCCCGCAAAGCCGCGGCCGACACATCAATAGGGTAGTAATCAACAGCGGGTTGACGGCGCGCAAGCGCGCTCAGCACGTGATGCGTCTTCGTACCTGTACCGCTGCCGAGTTCCGCAACCAGGACTCCATGAGGCGACGCATTGGCGATTTCAGGCGCATACCGTCTCAGCAGTCTGGCATCCGCTCTCGTGAGCCCATATTCAGGCAGCATCGTGATCGCCTCAAACAGCGTTGATCCCAGCTCATCGTAAAGATAGGAGGGCGGAAGCTGCTTCTGGCCCAAACGTCCCAAGCCATCTCGAACGTCATAGGCGAATTGAGTGAGGTGATACGCAGGAGCGTTCATAGGGATTAATCCAGATTAATTCTCTACGAGCCGGAACGTGGAATAGACGTAAGGATAGTCTGGACGAAACCAGTTCCGGAAGGAACGGCGCATCAAACGCCGCGCCGTCCTGCACGAGGCGCCCTTTAAGACGTAATGATGACCGTCGAAAAAATTCTGTGAGTAGCCAGGATAATTCTGAGAAGGCTCGAATCCTGGAAAAGGCTGAAAGACGGTCGAAGTCCACTCCCAGCCGTTTCCAACCAATTGCGCAACGCCGTAATGGCTGTCACTGGTTGGAGTCGCTGCAACGGGAACGGGATCCCAGCTTTGGAAATCAAAGGCTCCCTGTCCCGGGGCAGGCTCCTCGTCTCCCCAGGGATATTCATGCTCGCCGTCGCGAGCGCCATAAGCGGCGCGATGATACTGCGCCTCGGTCGGAAGATGCTTATTCTTCCAGATCGCGTACTCTTCCGCTTCGCTTCGGGTGACGTAGACGGGCGCGTTCAGTGGCAGCGGAACCAATTCGAACATCCCGCGAAGGAACCACTTCCCGTTTCGCAGTGTCCAGAAGTGCGGCGGTTTGGTTCCCTGCTTCACAAATTCGAGATACTCCCCGTTGGTCACCTTATACCGGTCAATACAGAATGCCGGCACGCGGACGAAATGCTTCGGAAACTCGTTGTCCCAACCGAATCCTTCTTCAGGATCGCGGCCGAGAGTCGCGAGCCCTCCCGCTATCTCAACCGGGGTGTTAGTCGTCTCAAAAGTGTCGACCCACTGCGAACGCCCCGGGTCTCGCTTCTGCTCATATGGAAGGTTCTGGAGCAGGTATGCCAGTGTCTCGGCGTGCATAAGACGATGCTCCAGAGCCATTTCGGCGACCGTTTCCGGAGCATCAGGAAGGATTTCGTCGATGCGATCGCGGACACGCCGGTTGTAGGCGCAGACCTCGGCTTGCTTCGGCCAGTCAGTAGGAGCGTCCGTCGGAAGATTTGTTGAATCCGGATCGATTCCAGCCTCGAAAAGGCGGTCAAAATCAGAGTTGAAGCTTTTTTCACCCATGGCCGAGACTGCGATCTGATTCCAGTCGAAAGCTTCGATATGGCCAAGGTAGAAAATTAATCTGTGCCGCTCGGGAATCGGCCGCTCGTACAAAGCCCCGGCTTCAAGAAGGGAAAACAAAAGGTCGGTTTGCCGGCGGGCGTCCTGCAAACTATCGATGAGAGTTTCCTTCATGTCTTAGGACTATAGGACTGTGGGGTTAGATCAAGCTGGCGATATTTAGGTTTCGCAACGGCTCGACCGGTGCTATAACTAAGAGTTCCCGCCCTCAAGATTGCGGATCCTCATTACTAGACAATGGCTTTTTACGTTAAGCCCCAAAAAGAGTTTCTCGTGCGCCCGGCCTTGCCGGCGTCTCTCTCCCGGCTATCCGAACTAGCTTATAACCTTCTCTGGAGTTGGGACCATAATCTTCGCGCTCTCTTTCGCAGACTGGATTCTTCGCTGTGGAAAGCCTGCGGAAACAATCCGGTCCTGATGCTCGGCCGGGTACCGCAGGCGACGCTCGAACGAGCCGCCAACGATCCACGATATCTCACTTTATACCGCCGTGCTTGCGAGCGCTACGACACTTATAAGCAAATCGGCGAATCGGAACCGAGCGAAAAACTGATTGCCTACTTCTCCATGGAGTATGGCCTGACCGAATGTCTCCCGATCTATTCCGGCGGATTGGGTCTGTTAAGCGGAGATCACCTCAAGGCCTCGAGCGATGCCGACTATCCCTTAATTGCCGTCGGGTTGTTGTATCAAAAGGGCTATCACCAGCAGTGGTTGAATCCTGATGGATGGCAGCAGGAGCGTTATCCCGTCAACGATTTCTACACCCTGCCGATTGAAGAGGTGTTGGACGAAGAGGGCCGAGCCGTAATCGTCCAAGTAAAGCTGCCCAATGGATTAGTGCACATTAAGGTGTGGATGATTCACGTTGGGCGGGTGAAGCTGTACTTGCTCGACACCAACATTGCCGAAAATGCGGCTGAAGATCATCGCGACATCACCGATTCGCTCTATGGCGGCGATATTCACACTCGCATTCGTCAGGAGATTGTTCTTGGTGTGGGCGGGATCCGCGCGCTACGGGCTTTGAAGCTGGCGCCCTCCGTCTTCCACATGAACGAAGGCCACTCCGCGTTTCTAGCCATCGAGCGAATCCGCGTCCTGATGGCCGAGAGCGGCCTAACCTTCACCGAGGCTCTCGTCGCGAGCCGTCTGAATAACGTCTTCACGACCCATACATCGGTACCCGCCGGCATCGACATCTTCGATGCGGGCATGATGTACGACTATTTCCAGGAGTACTGCGCCACCTCCGGTATTCGTTTTGATGAACTGCTGGCGCTCGGACGAAAGCATCCGCAGGACCAGTCCGAGCGCTTCTCAATGGCCATCCTCGCCTTCAAGACTGCCGCTTTCCGAAACGCAGTCAGCAAACTCCATCGTCACGTCTCGCAAGAGATGTGGGCGGATCTGTGGCCGGATTTGCCGGTCGACGAAGTTCCCATTACCGCCATCACCAATGGTGTGCACTTACCCACGTGGCTGAATGGCGATTTCGCGACGCTGTACGATCAGTATCTACAGCCCGACTGGCGCGAACGCTATCCCGAACCCAAAACATGGGACTTGATCCAAGATATTCCCGATCAGGAATTGTGGGAAGCCCATCGCCGCCGCAAACGACGCTTAATCGCCTTCGTTCGCGAGCGCATGGTCAAGTTTGCAGTGGATCGCAAAGCCGGCGCCGCTGAGGTCCGCCGCCTTGCCGAAGTACTGGATCCGGATGCGCTGACCATCGGCTTCGCCCGGCGGTTCGCTACTTATAAACGCGCTACGCTACTGTTCCGCGACGTCAATCGTTTAAAGAAGCTTCTTACGAATTCCGACATGCCCGTGCAGGTCGTCATCGCCGGCAAAGCTCATCCGAAGGATCATCCTGGCAAAACTCTGATTCGCGAAATCGTACAGTTGTCGCGCGATCCCAGTATTTCCAAGCGCCTGGTGTTTCTTGAGGATTACGGGATTGAAGTCGGTCGTGACATGGTGCAGGGCGTCGATCTCTGGCTCAACAACCCACGCCGCGGGGAGGAAGCCTGCGGCACCAGCGGCATGAAGGCCAGCATCAACGGGGTTCTCAATCTTAGTGTGCTCGATGGCTGGTTCGATGAAGCCTACGAATACTCCGGCGGATGGGCGATTGGTGGGCGCGAGCCATACGCTGAAGATCAGGACGAATACCACGCCAGCGCAATTTACTCCCTACTCGAAAACGAAATTGTGCCGATGTATCACGCAGGCGGCGATGATAATGTACCCGACGAATGGCTTCGCCGGATGAAACAGTGTTTGCGATTTATCAGTCCACAATTTAACTGTCAGCGGATGCTGGCAGAATACATGCACTCAATGTATCAGCCGGCGCACTTCGGCTATGATTCCGTCCGGCAAAACCATTTTGAGCCTGCCCGCGAAAGATCCCGTTGGAATTCTCAAGTGCGAGATGCATGGAGTGACGTGAAATTTTTGGAACTGGGGCCTGGCCCGCAAGCGTCCGTGTGGAGTGGATCTCCGATTGCCTTGAGGGCGGTAGTGGACCTTGCAGGTTTGAAGCCCGGCGACGTTCGCGTGGAAGCTATCATTGGTCGGGTCAGTTCGGTTGGTCAGTTGGATGATACTGAGGCGCTGACCCTGCCTGCCGTGGAAGAACGCGGCTCCGTATTTGTGTTTGAGAAGCAGTTTGTGCCGCAATTAACCGGTCGATTGGGATACGCGTTGCGCGTCAGTCCCAATCATGACGACAACCCGCTTACCAGACCGTGCAATTCTCTTATAAAATGGGGGTTGGAGTAACCGGCAAAACCTTTTTGCCGTCCTTGTCCCTCCCCCCGTCGCAGTTTCGCTCGTGAACATCAAGGAGATACGTCCGTAACTATGGATGCGGATCGCAAATACCGCCAAGCCGGCTATCAGGACTCAGACCGCTCGCCTAACCACGATCGGAAAGAGGGTCAGAAGCCGCCGCGACCAGGAGGTCCTCGTACCATGCAGGATCCCTCCGGGCCCCGTCTTCCGCGGCTCGTTCAGTCTGTCGCAGCTTCCCGCTGCTATAGCTGCTCGGTCGCT
>DASQLD010000480.1:0-3092 GCA_035630195.1 Bryobacteraceae bacterium | reverse complement strand
CGTCAACGTCACTCCAAGTGCGATTCCCGAGCCGTCGATGTTTGTTCCGGTCGGCGCCTCAATCCTTATGCTGGTCCTGACATTGAAACGTCATCGGCGTGTCCAGCACAGAGGATGTGCTTTAATCACATCGATGGGATTCGATCAATATCATGAGCCGCCTTCGGAATTATCGGAAGAAGTGCGGACGTTTGCCCGCATGATTACTTCGGTGATCGAGGAGGCGGAAGCGATCAGCTGGTACGAGCAGAGGATCGCAATTGAGAAGGATGCCGAGGCCAAGGCGATCATGCAGAACGCGCAGCAGGAAGAGTTCAAGCATTTCGGCATGGATCTCGAATTTCTGCTGCGCAAGAAACCCATCTGGCGCCAGATTTTGCAAGGCATCCTCTTCCAGCCGGGCGACATTGTCGAAAATGGCGAGAAGGCGGAAGACGAAGCGAAGTAACTTACTGCGCCGATCGCACGGGGATGTACAAAGTTTGGGTGTTCGATGCGCCTGCGAGTGTGACCGTTAGCGGCAAGTCGCCTGTGGAGACGCCTGCCGGAACGGTCAGATTGAACTGGTAAAGGCCGACCAGACCGGGAGCCAAGCCTGCATATCGCACAGGCGCGGTCGCGTCTCCAATCTTGATTTCGATCGGCGTGGTTATGGACGCCATACTCTCGACAACTTGTCCGGCAATCGGTACGCTGCTCGGGTTGACCGGCCCGAAACCCACTCCATATAGCACCAATGTCTCGCCTGGAATTGCGGGTGCAGAAGCAACGCCGTCGATGCTTCCATTGCTTACATATGTCCCGTCAGGGTGGACAGCGACTACATACTGACGGTCACCCACCTTGAAACTTGCCGGGGCCAGCAGGCCACCGGCGACCGCTCTTATCGACAAGCTTCCGGATGCAATTGCCCGTCCTTGGTAGCTGAGGACTACCGGCTGGTTCTCACCAATCGGAGCGTCGGCGGGCACTTGCACATTCACTTGCCCTGGGCTTATGTAGCTCACGAAGGCGGGCTTGCCCCCCACAGTGACGCTTATTTCGTCGAGTGAGGTGGGGGCCGTGTTGCCAGTGAAGTCGGCCGTAGTCCACTCGCGGCTTGTCTCACCGGACAGAGTCGGTCCGTATATTTCTATGTAGGATCCTGGCGCTGCCACGGCGAATGAGCCGAAGCCGCTCGCTCCGCGAATAATCGCAAGGGAAGTAACTGCGCGAACTAGGATGACGTTTGAATCTTGGATTTGCCCACTTGTGTAGTTCACAAGCGGGAGTTGATCGAACGGCGAGCCAGCATTTACCACGCGTTGGGCGGCAATCCGATCCATGACCGTATGGCTCGCTTGATTTATGAGGCGGCCGAACACGGTGAACCCGCCGTTTTGACTATTCAGATTTGACGCATTATTCGCTAAGTTAAAGAACCACTGATTCGTCGCGCTGTCAGGATTGCCGTCCACCTTAGCCATCGCGATTGTGCCTCGCGTGTTAGACAAGCTGTATTCGTTGCGCACGGCAGGGTCGGCAGGGATCTCCACCGGAGTTCGGTCCACCCACTGATAACCACCGCCCTGAATGATAAACCCCGGAACCGACCTATGGATCATCGAATTCGTAAACGATCCCTTATTGACGTAATTCAGGAAATTCGCAACCGTCAATGGCGCCGATTCCGGTAAAAGCATGACATCGATATGCCCGATGTTCGGCTGAAATTGAAATCGTACCGCGGGCCCCGTTACTGTTTGACCAAAAAAGACAGGGATAGAGCACGAGAGCAGGGCCGCAGCCCCGACGAGGCGGGTTTTCATAGAACTACTTGAATCTTACCGCGAGCCTTCAAGCCAACCGGGCTCGGCGCTTGACCATCATTTTGTACGCCTTATGGCCAAGATAGCCGACAACCAAAGCAGTCCCGATCGGACCGCCGAGCGCGCGGCCTAGAACCCTTCTCATGAGGCGAGCCTTCGCAATGTTAATCAACGTCTGAATCACAGCCGATTCCTCCAAGTCATTCGACGCCTATCCATGTGGTTGAGTGTCAATGTTGTTGAGAATCGCAGAGAGTTGCCTGCTCCACCGCAAGCCTGCCGCGAATGAAATCAAACCGCGTCAGTGATGCTGCCGATTCGTCCTCGCTCCAGAAGTGTTTGATCGGACCAAACACGGTTTGCAATTCGTCACTCGTGCAGGTCGGCAAGTAAACACGAAGCACGCGTGGATCGTAGTAGCGAAACAGAAGAATTTGTCCGCTATAACTGCGGACTCTCAAAAAGGTGCGGAGATGCCGGCGCAGACGTTCCATACGAGTCTCCGATTTCACAAAAATCCCCCACGACTCACCCCACGAGCGCTCGATCAGCGAGCGTGTTGCCTTATCCTCGAACTCCAGTTGCACTAGATGCGGAGCTGCTACTTCCAATTCAAACGGGATATCGCCGCTATAAAGACAAGAGTAATTGAAATGGGAATTGACCAGGTCAGAATAGATTCGGCGGTTGCGCGCCGCATCGACGATCATGTAGACATCCCGGTTTCCGCCGTGAGGCCAAAACTGCCGCTCTATGAGCTCGATATCAATCTTCAAGCGGCGCCTCGCGCTCGCTCCCGTTCACAAACTTCGCAGAAGGGAACACCCTCCTCCGCCGCCTCGGTCAGGATCGCGGCTTGACGCGCGCCTGCGTGCTCGGAATCGAAAGTATTCGGTTCAGGATCTTCCCTGTCCGGGGATGCCGGAGCTGATACGGACGGAGGCGGAGTGGGGGCTTCCTCCGTGCCCTCAGAGTGGCCGGATACAGCGTGATAGACCGGGATCAGACGTCCGGATTCCAGCGCTGCTTCGATTGCGGCGAGAAACGCAGTGTCGTTTAGATGCGCATAGTCCGGAACACCTGTTGCCGTTGTCAAGCGCGCGCGGAGATTTCGAATTTCGATCGCGTGAGCCTCTCGCTGTTGCTTGTCCTGGGAAATAACAGGCCACATCTTTGCACTCTCGCTCAATCGTCTCTCGCGGTTCTGCAGTTTGTGGATCCACTGGATCGCCTGGGCCATATCGAGCGTTATGCTCAGGTCGTCTCGACTTAGCAGGAGGACCG
>DASQLD010000479.1:0-18677 GCA_035630195.1 Bryobacteraceae bacterium | reverse complement strand
ATCAACGAATCGCGTGGCTCCGGCAACTCGTTGAGTGGCAGCGTGACGTAGGCGATCCGGGCGAGTTCATGTCCACCTTGAAGGTGGATCTATATCCAGAAGAGGTCTATACATTTACGCCGCTCGGTCGGGTTGTCGTGCTGCCGCGAGGAGCCACACCGATCGATTTCGCCTATGCAATCCATACCGACGTAGGGCATACGTGCGTTGGCGCCAAGGTCAACGGCCGCATCGTTCAACTGAAGACCCCGATCAAGAACGGCGATGTAGTTGAGATTCTGACACAGGCTGGCCACATGCCCAGCAAAGATTGGCTGGCTGTCGTCAAAACATCGCGCGCGCGCAACAAAATTCGTCACGTCATCAATGCCTCAGAACGAGAGCGCGCGATTGACATCGGCCAGAAGTACCTAGAGAAGGAAGCACGCCGGTTGGGTGTCGCGATGAGCCGCATTCAGCGCGTAGACCTGGAGCGCGTTGCGGCGGAGTATGGGTTTAGCAAAATTGAGGATCTGCATGCCGCGCTAGGCTATGGCCGATACTCAGCACGGCAGGTACTGAACAAGGTCGCGCCGGATCAAGTACCTGAAAAGGATACGCCCCAGCCGGCGACTAGCGCGGAGACGACGAAGCCAGCGGTCGATCTGACGACTGAGGCCCGGGCAGCTAAAAATGGCGACCTTGTACTTCGCGTCAAAGGGATCGATGACCTGATGGTTTATCGGGCGAAGTGCTGCAACCCGATTCGAGGGGAATCGATTGTCGGCTATGTGACCCGCGGCAAGGGCGTCGCAGTACATTCTCTGAACTGTGCGAACGTGCAGAATCTGATGTACGAGGTCGAGCGAAAGATTGACGTCGAGTGGGCGCGCAGCGCGAGTGAAAACTTCCCGGTCCGCATGGTGATTTACACGGATGATCGCCCTGGAATGCTGAATCAGCTTACCTCTGTTCTGTTCCACGAGAACAGTAACATACGCAGCCTTGAAGCGCGGTCCGACGATCGACGAAGCGGAGACGGCGCCATCGTTGAGATGACGGTGGAGATAAAAGACAAGCGGCAACTGGAGAAAGTCACCGGATCCATCCGGCGTATCCCTGGAGTTCGCGATATCGAGAGAGTTTAATGACAACTATTCCGGCAGATCCGGAGCACATCGCTATATCGAAATCGAAGGGCGTGGAAATCGATTGGAAAGACGGCCATCATTCCAGCTACACCGTCGCCTTGCTGCGAGACGAATGCCCGTGCGCGGTATGCACCGGTGCGCACGGCACAGAGCCACAGCGGACGAACTTCGCGCAGCCGCAAAGCAATCCGTTTCAAATGTACAAACCCGCTCCTAAAATGGCCGACGTCGAGCCGGTGGGTAATTACGCCATCCGAATCCTGTGGAATGACGGACATTCAAGCGGCATCTATTCGTATGATCATCTGCGGAGCATCTGTCCCTGCTCGGAATGCCGTTCGCAAAGTTAAGCCGCAATAAGAAAGGCGCCCGTACTACCGGGCGCCTTTCTTATCGATGGCTTCGAGCAGATTTAGAGTAATCGGAAATTTACTTCGACGTTTGCCGTGACCGCCACTGCTTTGCCATCTTTCAAGGAAGGACGGAATCGCCATTTGGTCACTGCCTCAATCGCCTTTTCGTCGAGACCGAGTCCCAACGGGCGAATCACGCGGATGTTGCTGGTACTTCCATCGGGCAGGATCACAATGGAAAGTGTTACCGAACCCTGGTATTTGGCTTTGCGCGCTTCTTCCGAGTACTCGGGTTCAGGCTTGAAGATCGGCACTGGGGCGGAAACACCTCCCCCGATCTTGTAAACGCCTCCGCCATATCCGGCGCCACTGCCTGGACCGAAACCTACGCCGCTACCGCTACCGACACCGCCACCTTTACCGGATCCGATACCACCCCCGGAACCGGTACCATTCGAAGGAGGCCCTGTAACGCCCAGTGGGTTACCCAAGTTGATTGACGCTACATTGGGAAGCGGAGCATTAGGTTGAACGACGATTGTCGGCTCAACGATAAGCTTCGGGTCGGGATTGTTAATCACGGCGCTCGGCGGGGCGAACTGCCGAGGCGCAATTTTCGGCAGCCTCCCCTTACTTGCCTGTAGAGGGGACCTGTCACCACCACCCCCGCCACCGCCCATCAATTGCTTTTGTGGCTTCGCAGGCACATAGGGGGCGATATCAGGAGCGATGAGGTGAACCGCTTCTTTCGCTTTTTCCTGTACGGTTTTGTTGGTACCGATAAACAGCACCAGGGCGATTCCAGCAGCATGGATCAGCATCGAGGACAACCCGGCCGTCCGCGTATTCTTGCTATCACCCCAAATATCTTTGACCGGTACAGGTTTTGACGTTACATCTAGCGGAGGAAGCTTCGCCGGACTTACTAGTTCCTTGAGATTCGCAAGGAAGCTCTTATGCCACGGAACGTCGTTCGCCGGGATAAGGAGGTTTAGGTCATCCGACTGGCTTACGTTCGTCATGGTTGGACGCTCGACGCTCATTTCTTTCTGGACTTCCTCTTGATGCGCGATCATCGTTGGCTAGAACCTCCTGTAAGGGGCTCGACACCTACTAGATGCGCGCGCGTAAGCTCGCGTTGCAGCCACGCTATGAAAAAGTGTAGCACAGAGCCACATCTGGAGCAGAAGTGCGAGAACCATAATACTCTTACCTTTCAGCAGCTTAGGTACTACAACCGCGGAACTGCCGTACTGCATCCGGATGTTTGCCCCTATTTGACGCCTCCTGATACAGAAAGCAATAGTTTTCCGGATGTGGATCGCTAGTCCCGTGTCGCTATCTATAAGTACGGATTGGAGCCTCAAAGTGATACAGCGATTTCCTTACGAGGCCAAAAACTCAAACAAAAGACTAGAATTCAGCGCAGTAAGGTTCGATGAGATTCTCAGATGCCGAGGCTCGGGGTTTTCAACATAGCTGCGTTTTGGGTTGCCGCAGCTATCTATCCGCTATCCGCTGCTCCTACAAAAACGCTCCTCTCCGCCAGAGTCTCAGCGCCCAGGGTTTATACATCAACCAAAGACGTGCTCGGCCTGTCTCGGGTCGAGGCGGCCGCAGGGTTCGAGGTTGAGCTCAAAGGAATCGTTACGCTCCGGATCCCGCAGGAAAAAAGAATATTCGTCCAGGATGCCTCGGGCGGAATTTTTATTAGGACCGGTTCGCTACCGGAAGTTCACACGGGCGATTTTGTCCTGGTGCGGGGGCGAACCGACTCCGGCAAATTCGCACCGGTTATCGCCAAAGGGGCGATTGCACGAATTCGTGCCGCCAGCCTGCCTGCTCCTCGGCGGCTTGCGCTCGACGATCTTCGATTTCCTGACTTCGAATGCGAATTCGTAGAATCCGAAGGGACGGTCCGTTCGATTTACCAATCCAAGAAATACTGGCTAATCAATCTATCGAAAGGCAGCTTTCGGATTTCAGCTCTGGTATATGCGCCCTCGGGAGACGGACGACCATATCCAGGCGACGTTATTCGCATTCGAGGCGTAGCCAGTACGATCTTCAACAACAAAGCCCAATATCTCGGGACTCGCCTGCTTCTACAAGATTTTTCTCAAACTGAGGTTATCCGGACGGGCGCCCGCGACGACGCCAATCTGCCCTTGACCTCAATCGGGAAGCTCCTCACATACAACTCGCATCCATCGTCACAGGAGCGTATTCGAGTGAGCGGAGCTGTCACATGCAATGGTCCCGACGGCATTGTCTGCATTCAGAACGGACCGGATGGCGTCGAGGTCAATACCGGTGTCAGGCAGGATCTGCAGATTGGAGAGTTCATTGAAGTGATCGGGTTCCCCGCCTTCAATTCGTACTCGCCGACGCTGGAAGACGTCTCCATACGGCGGTTGGACAAGATTGGACATGTCAAACCTCTCCCGATTTCCTCTGTCGAGGCGCAATCCGGTCAGTATGACGGCCGGCTTGTAGAGATGACAGGCACCATCATGGTGCAGGAATTCCGGTCGCGCTGGAAGGATCGTCCCGACCTCTATCTCACCCTACGGAACGGTCCGCATGTCTTTACGGCGCGACTACCTCGTCAGACGCCGGATCCGGTCCGCCACCTGCGCACTGGATCCCGGGTCCAACTAATCGGCGTATGTCACGTCAATACGAAGTCCTTGGCAGCGTCCGATAACCCATTCACTCTGCGGATGAGAACCGTTTCGGATTTGAATGTACTCGAGGCGACTTCCTGGTGGACCCTGGAGCGCGCAATGCTGGCAGTCGCGGCGCTCGGAATGGCGGTGGCGTTTGGCATCTTCTGGCTGACTCTGCTGAGGAGAAAAGTCCACAGGCAAACATCGATCATCCGCAGTCAGCTACAACTCGAAACAGCCCTCTCGGAGCGGTTTCGGGATCTATTTGAACACTCGACGGATCTTGTCTTTACGGTCGATCTGAACGGGCAATTCTTGGCGATGAACCTTGCTACGAAACAGACTCTGGGCTGCACCGGAGTGGACACACGCGGGTTGAGTCTCCACTCATTCGCGCGTCAGGAGGACCTCCCGATTCTGACAGATATCTTTGGCATTCTAATCGGTGGACAACCTTCGGTATTGCGACAACTGTCCGTCCGTTCCTCGAGTGGACAGAATCTCGTCTTGGAGATGAATTGCAGGCTTCGACATGCGCACGGCGTTCCGACCTCGATCGACATCATTGCCCGCGACGTAACCGAACAGAAGCGAGAGCAGATCGCCCGCGAGGAAGCCCGAATTGCCGCGGAAGCTGCCAGCCGGGCCAAAAGCGAATTTTTGGCAAATATGAGTCACGAGATCCGCACACCGATGAGCGGGATCCTTGGAATGACGGAACTGACGCTAGCCACAGACCTTACAGATGAGCAGAGAAATAACCTCGAGGTGGTAAAAACGTCTGCCGAATCATTGTTGACCGTTATCAACGACATTCTGGATTTCTCCAAGATCGAGGCCGGGCGAATGGAGCTCGAGCATGCGCCGTTCAACATTTCGCGCGTCGTCGAGGGTTGCCTCGATCTGGTTTCGGTTCCTGCCGCGGAGAAGTCTCTCGAGTTGATTTGTGACATAGATCCGACGCTACCTTATGCCTGGATCGGCGATGCCGCTCGGCTCCGGCAAGTGCTGCTGAATCTTACGGGCAACGCCGTGAAGTTTACGGAAGCGGGTGAGGTTATCCTACGCGTTGAACACGTTCAACTTGAAGACGGTACCAGCAAGGCTCGCTTTTCCGTACGCGATACCGGAATCGGAATTGAGGTCGAACAGCACAAGCGCATCTTCGAAATGTTCTGCCAGGCGGACGGTTCAACAAGCCGCCAGTATGGGGGAACCGGTCTCGGACTTGCGATAGCTTCCCGCCTTGTCGCTCTTATGGGAAGCAGGCTCACGATCGAAAGCGCACCGGGCAAAGGAAGTACATTCGGTTTCGTCCTTGACGTTGCTTCGCGAACCGAGGCGCCCCTTATTCAACCCGCATCTTTGCAAGGCCAGATGGCGTGTCTCTTTGAGCCCAATGACTCCTCACGCACAGCGATCGAACGAGTCCTTACCCACGCGGGAGTAACGATCGTCAACGACGACCGCGCCTCCGTCGTCATCGCCACGGAGGATCAACGGCGTCTTGATAGTCCCCTTGTCCTGCTGCTGGGAGTTGGGCAAAGCGTTCCCAAGGCGCATCGCGCAGCCGCAGTCATTCGAAAACCTGTAGCGCCCTGCTCCCTTATCAAAGCGATCGAAGGAACGACGCATCTCCAAACGGTGCTTGCTCTCGACGCCATCGGCCGCGGGTCTGCGGAACCGAACAAGGCATGGAAGAACCTGTCACCGCAAAAGACGGTTCTACTCGCGGAGGACAACAAAGTAAACCAGATGCTTGCCCTACGGACACTCGAAAAAGGCGGGTACAAAGTGCTGGTAGCCAATAACGGAATCGAGGCGGTTCAGGCGGCGAAGCACACGGAAGTCGATTTGATTCTGATGGACATCCAAATGCCTGAAATGGACGGCTTTCAAGCTGCAGCGCGCATTCGGGACGCGCGCCGCGCCAATGGGCAGGAACCCCTTCCCGTGATCGCTATGACAGCGCATGCCTTAAAGGGAGACCGGGAGCGATGTATCGCCGCAGGTCTGACCGACTACATTTCAAAGCCTGTCAGACCTGTCGACTTAATGGAGATCGTGTCCCGTTATGTCGGCGCTTCCGTCGCGGAGATAGTTTAGAATCCCCCGCGAGGCCGGTACCCGGGACGCACGTGAACACGATACTTTTTGCCTACGTCTCCCGGAATCTCGACTGTGATTTTGCGGAATCCTTCATTTGGATTCGGCTGCGGATAGTACGTAATGGTATATGAATTGACGAGATCCTCTCGGATGTCTTCGAAGGCTTCCACTTGCTTCTGCCATGTTTTTGCAAAATAGGCTTTGCCCCCGGTCCGAGTGGAGATCCGCCGAAACACGCCGCTCGAAATCGGATCTTTGTTCACCTCATTGGTGGAGATGACATAGATCGGAATCCCTTCATCCTCGGCAACGGCGCGCACGTCATCCGGCGCAACCATGCTTGCATTGTCGGGACCATTCGAGAAGACAATCACAACCTTGCGACCCGGAACTTTAGCGGCGTCGCGCAAGGTTAGCAGAAGAGAGTTGTAAAGAGCGGAATCGTCGCCCGCCACAGCCTTGCGTAACCCGGTAATCGCATCGGTCCGATCACGGCTGAGAATCGCAGCACGCGACAAATTACGGCTGTAGGTATAAACAGCAACAGAATCGGCACGATCAAGACCACGAACGAAGTCAGCGATAGCGTCAGAAGCGTAAACAAAGCCTCTGTACATATAATTGCTGGTGTCGAAGAGGACGAATACGTTCGTCCCGACAAACGGGTCCGCACGATCGGCGGTCGACTCGAGGTTCTTCACGACGATGGGTTGTGTTGAGCCATCCTCCATCACCTGAACGGGCGGTTTGTTGCCTTCGCCGAACGTTGAAAACTTCTGAACGATGCCGTCCTCGAGGATTCGAAAATCCTTCGGCTTCAAACCTGGGACATACTTGCCCTTCGAATCCGTGACTGTGAAGCCGAGCACCACCATGTCGACCTTCACACGGAATACGGGTCTCTCTTGCGCGAGCAGAACAATCCCTGCTGCCAAACCCGCTACGCCTAATGCCGCAACCAGTCTCCTCAACGCTCCCCTCCGTCCTTACTGCGCACCCTTACTGCCACCTTACTGCAACGAAGCCTTCTGTTCCAGCGCCATCTGCTTCTTCGCTCGCGCCCGCACATCCTCGCCAACCCAGCGAAGTGACCGCAGTAGCGCCGGCCAATCTTCAAGGTGTGTGGCGAAAATCTTTTCCACTGTCTGCTGCGTCCACTCCGGTACCGCGACATTCAATTGCGAGGGCGGCATATGAACCTCATCAGCCAAAGCAGCATAGTACAGGATATTTGACTCCCAACTCTCGGCCATGATCCGGCTAGAATATCCCATCAGCGTTGGGAACGTGCGAATGTTTAACAGTTCCGGCAGATACGAACCTGTCAATGTAGGCTTCGGCGTACCGAAGGCGCGGGAAATGGCGGCAATCGAGACCTTTTCAGGATCTTCGGCCATCAAGCGTTTGGCCTCCTGAGTGAGAAGACCATTATCGTCTTTGTGAGCTTCCCACCAGTCCGAAGCAATGAGAAAGAGCTCGGAAGGTGTGATGTTATCGATCGCTTCGGAAACCCGACCCTCGGCGACAAGGTCTGCGACACGGCGCACGCGAACCGGTGGAGCGTATCTGTCTAGAAGTTCAATCACTTCGTCGCGTCTTTTTTGATTTAATGCCGATTCGGCAACCAACTGCTCGGCCTGATTCATATGAAGCGCAACAAAATGCGTCTGCGCTGGCGTGACGTTCCACCAGCGCGAAACCTTTGCCATGAGAATCATCTGCGGCACCAGGTCGCCCCAGATAAGAGCCTGCTCACGTGTCGGAATCAGGAAGTTCTGTTCCGCCTCGGCCAGAGCGTATGGCAAACCTGAGAGGGATCCGACAAGCCGTCCGCCTGCGCTCGAAGGCCAACCGGATCCGAACACCTCGGTGACGCGCCAGGTCTGCTGCGATCCCTGCACACCAAGAAAATCATGCGTACGGACAAAGAGCGGATTGGTCAACAAGATCTGGGCGCCTGGCGGCGCATAGTGCACGTAGTTGAAACCGACAAGTGTGTCGCGAAGGAAGGGCGCTAGGAGTCCACGCAGATCGCGAAGCTTTTCGGCATCATTTCCCGCAGCCGCCTTCTCGATCTGCCCTCGCAGAATGGTTTTCCGTTGCTGCTCGACATGGCGTTCGGTCCAGTAGCCAAACGCGAGCGAATTTTTCTCCGCTGTCGACATCGAGGAGCGCGGGAGCTGAATTTCGTTGATTTTCGCTGCGAGTTTCGTTACCAACGCAGTGTTCAACTTCTCACCACGGGTCAAGCTCTCGAGGTTATCCGCCATGTCAAAGATCGTGTCGAGATTGATCAGTCGCTGAGCCGCGAGGATCCGCATCATGTTCTCGACAACGTGTCGGTGTGAATCAGCATCGGCTGGCGAAGGAGCCCCGGCCAGGAGATCAATTATTCTGTCCTGGGCGGAAGCCTTCTCAGGCGTTTTCGTTGCGGCCAGCAACACCTTCACGCCGGCGCGTCCGCTGTCAAAGAGCTCACGCGCGTTCTTCAACCTGGTGAACCCATTCAAAATGGACGCCAGAGTAGCATCCGCATCCGCTTGCGGGATCGATCCCTGTCGCAGGAAGATCTGCCACATGCCGGCGAGCGCTTGCAAAGTACCTGCCGTATCTGCCTTCAAGAGGTTGTCGCGGACTTCCGAGATGGACTCGGCAACATCGAGGTACTGCATGATGGTCTTGTCCGCCAGCATCGGCGCTTCGGCAAATAGCGAGTATTGCGAACCGAACTGTCGGTACTCGCGCGCCAGACGATCTACGGTGGCGGCCTCAAGCGGTTTGACCCGGTAGCGATTCAGATCAGTGGTCGCCATATAGACTTTCAGCGGTTCGTTTTCGACCGCTTTCCGGCATAGGGCGAACAGCGCCTCAATCAGATCATCGGGTTCTTTCCATCCAGTCGCAGCCTTGGTGAGTTTGCCATCATATTTCCCATGGGGATGGGCAATGAACAGATTTTTCCAGATCTCAAGATTTCCTGGGATATGGGCCTTGCCGTTGGGTTCGATTCGCAATCGCTGCGTCAACAACATCAGGTCGGTGCTAGCCCGGAAAACCGGACGCGCCGGCCCAGGACTTGTAATACGTCCCCGCATCGCGCTGTAGAAACGCTGCATACGCTTTGGTTCCAACAGATACTGGCGTGACGGTCCATTAATGCGAGCCAGCGCATCATAATACGCGGCCGCCCAACCGTCATCCCGGGTGAGCAACCGTTCGAAGAAGACGGCGCCCTCTTTGGGCGACTTTCCATTGGCAAGTTCTGTCCAGGATGGCCATGCTTTCTCCCCGCCCGGTACGATCGCTACACCGTTGTGGATCTGGAACATGCCGCCGTAAAAATCAAGGACGTGAGCGAACGCCTTCAGCCTGGTGACCGGCATTTGCTTGCGAATCTGATCGGAGGTTTCCGTGTCCAGTTTGGAAACGCCGAGATAAAGCCGGCACAATGCCGGGTCGGAAAGGAAAACGTCGATGAAATCGCCCGTTTGCTTTTCCTGGGCTCCAAGCCAATAGTCTTTGCCGTGGAGAACCGGGACCAGAGTCGGTTTAAAATCGTATTCAAACGGACGATTTGTTCTCAACGACTGTTCTAACTGGGCCAAAGGAAAACCCGAGTCAATCGTCAAAAAAGCCCGTGTCGCGTTGACCGTCTCCAGCACTACTTCCGAACCGCAACCGCCCCTCATCCGGTAACCAAGCACGCGAAGGAGGTCACCTGCCTTAGTGGATTCGCAGTTCTCGATTTTGATGACGTGGTTAGTGTCAGCGGCAAGCTTGTCGAGTTCACGAGCCTGCGAAAGATACCGAAAAACGAGCTTGAGATATTCCGTCTGATCGAGCGAATCACTGCTGGCGGACGCCTGATACCCATTCGTTACGATGTTCCGCGCAAGGCCGCCGAGCAGTTCCTCCGGCGCAAGATCGGGCGAAAGAGCCGCCATGCGCGCGAATGATCGTAGCGGGCCTGGGATAGGAATGGTCTGCATCGGCTGCGCTTGCGCCTTCGGAGTCTGCAGTATGGATGCGGTTAGATCTCCGCCGCCGGCTGTCTTGTAGATCTCATAGCTTTTGAGCGCGGCGTCCCGATCGCCGGCAATTAGATTTAGCAATACGAGTCTCCGGGAGATGTCTGCCTTCCGGGCGCCTTCGGCACTGGAAAGTATGCGTTCGTATGCCGCACGCGTTTCCGGATCACGATGCCGGTGCAGGAATTCGGCATAGGCCAGTTGCGCTTCCGGATCGGTTGCCGCCGCTGCCTTGAGAACAGATCGCGCATTCAGCGCATCGCCTTCTTTCTCGAGCAGGCGTGCTTTGGCTAATTCATTTGCATGGATTGCAGGGGTAAAAGTGAGTGCAAGTAGGACGGGTATAAAGGTCCGCATGGCTGCCTCTGTGACTGGCTAACTAATGTAGCACTTTTTAGCTTCCGCAAATCCGTTCGATGCCGGATGGCGAAGATCGTAACAGAAAACTCAGGGCGCTCGCTGACTATGGCTGGGGATTAACAGTGGACTACTTGTGATCGCGGATATCGCGCTCGAGCGAGGCAATAACGTCATCGCGCTTGCCTGTGTCGATGTCGTCGGCCAGCCGCCGGATTGCCAGGCCGATCACGTCCCGATGGTGAAGCTTCGATCCGAGATTCTCCTGAGCGCTCAGACCAAGCCAAATATCGTGGAGGCGATCGATATCCTCCGGCCATAGCCGTGGTGGGTGCGGGCCGAGGTTGACGTAAGTCGAGGGTCGGTCCGGACTAATCACTTCGAGCGAGAAAGGATGGCGAGGCTCGGGAAGGCGTTCCCATGCAAGTCCGATCCGGCGAGCCAGTTCCTCCGATGCCATCTGTTCGGATACGCCCGTTACCAGCTTTGAGACCTTCAGAGTGGCTGCGGTCTGAACCATTGCGTCAAACGGATCCACAGCCGGGACAACGAGCAACTCGACGTGTTTGCCCTGCTTCTCAGCAAGTTCAACCACTTTGCTGAATAACTCCTGCTCGTACGAACTAAAGATCTGATCTGCTTTTAGGTCGAACTCAGCAGCGCCGGTGGATAGCGGGCGCACCGTCATCACGACAAGATCATGACGCCGTAGATTCGTTTTTTCGAGGGTGCGGCGCAGGTGCTCCATATTATCGCCGCGGATCGCAATGAGGACGGATCCCGGACGGGCGTGAATATGCTCGGCGACAATCTGCGGTTGATGGTCGAGGTTGAAGTTTTCGAGCCCTGTTTTGTCGTCCTGCATTTTCCTGCGGTTCACCCGTTCAGAGATAAGGAAAATAATGAAGAGAACAACCGTAAAGGACAATCCGTATATCGTGGCGATCTTCTTGGTGTAAAGATTGGCTATTGCCACGAAGAAGAGCATCAACACGGTTCCACCGAGGCCAATGGGGATTTCGAATTTACCGACGCGGATGTTTAACGGTGTCCGGTACTCCTGATCCCTGCGCTGGAAGCGAAGGGCGAGAACTCCCAGCCCTTTTAGGAAAAAGCTCCACACGACACCGAAGGCGTAAGCCTCGCTGAGCAGGTAAACGTCTCCTCGGCTCCCGATGATCGTGAGGACCTGCGCAATCGCGATCATGTTAATGATCCGGTAGGTTGTCCCGAAGCGTTTTTGCGGCTTGCGAAACCACTCGAGCAACACACCGTCTTCGGCGACGCGATTCAGGACTCCGTTGGCTCCGATAATGGAGGTATTAACGGCTCCCGAAAGAATCAGGACCCCGACGATAACGACAAAGATTTGAAAGAACAGCTTCAGCAACTCGGGACCGACGAGATTCATCGCCAGACCCCCGATAAGATTGTCCCAGTACTGAGGTCGAACTGAGTCGGGGATAATCATCACGGCTAGAAACGACACCAAGCCCGTGCTCAGAAGCGCGAAGCAACATACGATATTCGCCGTGATTTTGAGATTCTTCAGCTTAGGGTAAGCAATTTCACGGTACACCTGGGCAAGCGTTTCGAAACCGCTCATCGCAAGCAAGGAATGTCCGAACCCTACGACCAATAGAACGGCAGGTAACTGCGCCCAGAATGTCCCGTAAAGCCAGCCCAGCGTGTGCTCCGATTTGTTGATGTTATCGGCGGACGGCAGCGGCGGAAGATCGGCGCCACCTCGAAGCAACAACGTAAGCAGACACCAGATCAGCAATGTGATCACCATTATGGTGGTGATCTGCATGATTCTAAGCGCCTTACCGCTCGATTCGTGTATCCCTTTGGTGTTCGCCCACCAGAAATACCCCGTCACAACGACACCGAAGACGGCCGCGAAGTAATTCGGGTTGACGTGAATCGGCTGGTGCAGCATCACGCTGACCTCATTGAGCAGGCGTCCGAGATACTGTCCCGCGCTGACGACGCTGATGGGACCAGTGAGGATGTAGTCAACAACGAGCGCAGAAACGGACAACTTCGCCATCATTGGACCGAGGGCGTCTCGGACGACAACGTAGACGCCACCCCGGACGAACATAGAGCAGCTTTCGAGGTAAATGGAGCGAATGGCGAAGCCGAATACGAGTACGGAAAGGACGAACCATGGAGCAGACTTCCCGATTGCCTGCTCGGCAATGCCCCCGACGTAAAACATTGTCGAGGCCAAATCGCTTAGGACAATTGCAGCGCCTCGCCAGAACGAAATGAAGGATAAAGCAACCGTGGTGGCCACCACGACTTTTGCCGTAGAGGCCGTTTTCGAAGACGAGTCCATTAGTAGACGTTCAAGTAGTAGACGTTCAAGCCTTTTCTATTCTAGGCTAGATTCGGAGCAAAACAGCGCCAGCGGCTATTGGAGTACGGCAGAAGCAGGATCGAATCATTATTAACGCGGTATGGTTGCAGGTTTAGTAACCTAGTGTTGCGACGGTTCGCCTTTTCAGCTTACGAGCCGCGCCGTGTCTACTGCATGCAAGCCGATTTCGAGCTCATCGAGCGTGCCCGCTCAGGTGACGACACCGCCTTCGGCCAAGTTGTATCAGTTTACCGGAAGCGTATTCTCGGAACCATTTCGCGGCTTATTGGGAGGCCTGAGGATGTCGAGGATGTTGCCCAGGACGTTTTTCTGCGGCTGTATTTTTCCCTCGACCAACTCCGAACTGCTGAGGTTTTCGAACCGTGGTTATATCGTCTGACCGTAAATGCCTGCTATGACTACTTAAGGCGGCAAAAGCGGCGGCATGAATCCAGGATGTCCGATCTTTCCGAGCAGCAAGTGCTGATGGCAGATGCCGTTGCGGGAGGCAAGGCCGACCAGGATGAGCAATATCACCGGGGGGTGAAGGAGTTTGTCAGTACGCTGTTGCAGGGTGTGTCCGAAGAAGATCGCATTCTGTTGGTACTGAAAGAAGTTGAGGGTCTATCCTTGAAAGAGTTAGAGAAGATCTACAACGTCAAGGAAAACGCCCTCAAGGTTCGGCTGTTTCGAGCGCGCCAGCGAGTTCTGAAAGCGTTTGAAGCATCGAAGGATGGGGCATCGCCTTTGCGCGATGCAGCTCGTTAGTATATAGGGAAGAAAAACTATGTCCGGTTGGAACGAACCAAAATTGGACGAACTTTTCGCGGCTTACCGCGATGCGCTACCAGATCGCGATCCATCGGCGGGCTTCATGCCCGAGCTGTGGAGGCGAATCGACCAGAGGAGAAAGCCGAGTCTCTCATTCGGGCGCTTCGCGCGTGTGTTTGTCACCGCGTCGCTCGCGCTGTGCTTTGCTCTCACCGCGGTAACGTGGTCGCCTTCGCTAAATTCCGTCTATACATCGACTTATGTCGATGTTCTCGACGACGATCCAAATAAGGACGTCGACGCCATCCAGAGAGAGTCCCTGTGAAGCGATCCCACATTAACGTCATTCTGTCTTTGCTGGCCGTCTTCGGAAGCGGGATCGCCGTGGGCGCGTTCGCTTATCACTCTTATTCGACGAAGACCGTTAGCGCGCGAGTTGACGGTCCGGTGAGAAGGGATCCACAAGAGTGGCGCCGTCAATATCTTGAGGAGATTAGCTCACGCCTCCAGCTCGACCCGACACAGCTCGGCCATCTGAACGGGATCCTGGATGAAACCAGGGCGCGGTTCAAGGGGCTGAAAGAGCGTCACAAGAAGGAAATAGACGAAGTCAAATCCGCTCAGACGGAGCAGATCAAGTCTATCCTTACCCCGGCCCAAAAGCCGGAGTTCGATAAGTTTCGGGAAGAGCGGGAACGACGAATGAAAGAAGCCGCCGCCGCGCGAGAACAGGCGGCGAAGCACTGAGAAAGCCGGGGAACTAAGCGTTCACCGGCTTTGCCGTATTGCCCTTTTTCCTGCCAGTTTGTACGTTAGCGTACTTCTTCTGAAAACGATCCACACGTCCTTCGGTATCAATCAACTTTTGGCGGCCAGTGAAGAACGGATGGCAGTTCGCGCAAATTTCGACGCGAACATCGCCCTTGTGCGTGGAGCGGGTGGCAAATACGTGACCGCACGCACAAGTAACTTTGACTTCGTTGTAAGCGGGATGGATCCCAGCTTTCATTGCAAAAATCCCCTTCTTGGTGAACTCGATCCATTGTAGCATCGCCGCTGCTTCAAGGACCGGCAAAACTGAACAAGCCCCGTTGGGCAAACTTCGCTCAGCGGGGCTTGTTGGATATAGCCTTCGTCTCACGCGCGCGGCAGCCGGTCCACAGGAACTGCGGCTTCGCCACTGAAACGAAACCAACTACGGTTAGAAAGGTCGACTCAGAAGTCGGCCACCTCGCGCGTTGATCTAGGTCTATTACTGTCAAATTCCATTAGACTGGACCACCTCCTTCTTCAGTGATATACCTTCATGCTGCCACGGACTTGTAAAACTGTCAACATGCGGAGCTAGGCAGGCGCCAAAAAAATTAAAGCGCCCTAAAAGCAAGGGCGCTTAGCCAATCGAAGGAGACAACTAACACCAAAGACAACCGGTGAGAACTCAAAAACCCCAACCATCCTAAAGCAATCCACTTGCCAAGCGTAAGTTATTGAACTATTGATCCTTCGCATCGATGTTCTACTGATTTCGGTAGTTTTCCTATCTTGAAATCCGTACTCCGGGAGAACGGTAGAATACCTGAGGTGCAACCAGCAGCACTGATTGAGACATCCTCTTCGCGAAAAGCACTGGCGGGCTTCTTTCTATCCGGGCTGCTGTTGTCTTTCCCAGGAGCCATACTGCCAGCGTGGGGTTATCACGTTCGTCCCCATTACGTTACGATTGGACACTACTTTTTAATCCTCGACGTTGGTCTGGTCGCTTCCGTTCTATTCAGCCGCTGGATGACAGGTCGGAACCTTGGGTTCGTTTTGGTAATTGCCTGCATGACGGCATTCACTTCCCTTGCCGCCCTATCCTTTACAGCCCCGCCGGTAGCGGAGTGGTACCGGCTCTTTGGATTCTTCGGGCTGGGACTGGGGGCCGGCACGCTGAACATGGGAATCTTCCACGCCATATCAGCAGCTTACAGACTGGAGCCAGCCGCCACGATCAACCTGGCGGGTGTTTTCTTCGGTCTCGGATCCTTTGTAGTGGCAGTTCTGATTGCCGGAGCTTTCAACGTCTACACGGTTCCGAGCATCCTTTTGCTAGTGGCGATTGCTCCGGGCCTCTTTGCAATCCGTTTCGCCAGGAGCGGCTTTCCGGCGCCGGTCGTAGCGCGCAAGCGGAGCTTCCGCGATGTGGCCCGGGAATTTACGATCCCCAGCGCTGTTCTTTTCAGCCTGCTGTTGTTCTTTCACTTCGGGAACGAGTGGGCGATTGCCGCATGGCTTCCGCTTTTCCTGATCATTCGATTGGGTCTCAGCCCCGCCCTAGCCCTCTTGATTCTCGCCCTTTACTGGCTGTCCCTGATGATCGGACGAATCATTGCGCAGGCGGTGCTCCCGCATGTGCGTCATGGCAAGCTCTTGGTCGCCAGCATTCTAGCCAGCATGTTGGGTTGTATGATTCTGGCGTTTACGGATAATCTCTTTGGGGCCATATTCGGCACCCTGCTGGTTGGGATCGGCTTTGCTCCCATCTATCCGCTGGTTGTCGAGAAGATCGGCGTGCGCTTCCCCCACTACCACCCCGGATTCTTCAACGGGATTTTCTCAGTGGCGCTGACAGGCGGTATGCTCGCGCCCGCTACGTTGGGCTACGCATCCGAGCTATTCGGCGTTCAAATTGTGATGGTGCTGCCGATGATCGGCTCGATAATCGTGCTGCTGCTTGTTCTACTGATCTGGCTGGAGGCCAGATTCTTCTCACCGAAGTTTTAAGACGTTATCGTCAATAAGCAGTTCGACTCTCTTGATCGATTTCAATTTGCCATCGTAAGGAAAGTACAGAAAGCCGGCGAGCGGTTTGTTGAACCGGCCCTCCGGAAGCGCTGATCGTGTGATCAGGCGTTCATAGTCGATTGGTTGCTTATCGGGTGTAACCTCGGGCGTTCTGTTCTGTGGTTCAGGAGACTGTCTGGGATCTCCAGGCCATCGGCCAACTCGGGGATCTCGGCCAATAATCACGCCTCTGCCATCAGCAGTCGTAGCGCCAGCCTGCACGCTCGGCCGCATCGTCCAGTCGGGATACTTCACGGAAGCTGCGACCATTCCGGGCGTCTGCGTAAGGAGGACGGCATTTCCATTGATGCGAAGCGTAAACCGTCTGAGATCGAGCTTGGCCTCATGCTGCGGAAAAACGCCGACTTCGACAATCAGGTAGTCGTCGATAGTGAATGACTGGTTATCGGCCAGGAACGATCGGACCATATACTCTACTCCGACCTTCATATCCGCCGTGACGCCCTGCACCGGATATTGGGTTGGCGACTCTCGAGCGTCCAAGGCCTCTAATGACGACACCAAGGCAAGCGTGGCGAGAGCGATAACAAATCGCATGCCTGTATCATGGCACTGAATGAGGATAGTTGGCTTGTTCCTGGCGGCGACGTGTGTTTCCGCCCAATCGATCGGCTCGCGCATTGACCAGATTCTCTTGCGATCGCCCGCTGCGCAGCAAGCCTTTTGGGGTATTCGGATCGTAAATCTCGAAACCGGAGCGACTGTCTATTCGAAGAACCAGGATCACTTTTTCATCCCGGCATCAAACACAAAGCTATTTTCGACCGCGCTTGCTCTCACCCGCCTGGGTCCCGACCACCGGTTTCGCACAAGCATAACTGCGCCTGCCCTTCCGGACGAGCAAGGGCGCGTCGGCAGCCTGCGATTCGTAGGCGGAGGCGATCCGAACCTTTCCGGACGCGCAATTCCCTACGAGTACAACGCCCCCCGCGAAAACCCGCTACGCCACGTTGAAATGTTCGCGCAAAAGCTATTCGAAAAGGGCCTGCGATTTGTGGACGGAGACATTATCGGCGACGATTCGGCCTATGCTCATGAGCCATATCCGGAAGGATGGGCGCTGGATGATCCGACTTATGAGTATGGCGCCCCGGTTAGCTCGCTCTTTCTCAATGACGGGATGTTCCGGCTCGTATTGCGGCCGGCAGAGTTTGGAGTGCCTCCACAGATCGAATGCACTCCCGTCGTGGATGGAATGGTCATACACAACCTGGCTGTAACTGGCGCCGAAACGAAACTTACCTACACAAGGCTGCCAGGGACGTCAGAACTGACAATTGCCGGCGCCATCGCCAAGGAGCAGGAAGCGCTTCTGGGGGTAGAACAACCCGCGCTCATTGCGGCGCAGGCGCTGCGAGATGAATTGTTGAAGCGTGGCGTTCGGATCTCGGGAACGGCTCGCGTCGAACACTTCCCGGCTCCCGGTGTTGCCCTGCTCACTTATGACTCGCATCCTTTGATCGAGGATCTACGAATCATCAACAAAGACAGTCAGAATTTGCATGCTGAGATCGTCTTGCTCGAAGTCTCCCGGGCTCGCCTGGGGGTTGGCTCGCGAGAGGCTTCCCTTATTGAAATGAAGGAGTTTCTGAAGGAGATCGGCATAGCGGATCGCCAATATAATCTCCTCGACGGTTCGGGTCTATCGCGGCAGACGCTTCTTACGCCGATGACGATCATCAAACTTCTGCTCTACATGTATGGCACGAAGCATCGAGACGACTGGATCAGCACATTGCCGGTAGGCGGCAAGGACGGGACGCTAGCCAAACGATTCGCTCGAGCTGCTTCCGCGGCAAAGGTGCGTGCCAAAACCGGGTCGATTTCGCATGTGAACGCATTGTCAGGATATGCAGGAAAGTACGCGTTCAGTATTCTCGTGAACAACAGCAACCTACAGGCAGGACCTGTCCGACGGGTGATGGATCAGATCGCGCTGACCCTGGCGAAGTAGGGGTGTTCGTTTAGAAACACGCTGCGTCCCACTTCCGGGACGGGGTGAGGATTAGAACATTTCCTAAGTCAATGAAAACAGACAGAGGGTCCCTCCA